>NZ_DAMDLU010000121.1:0-8914 GCF_032084865.1 Microbacterium sp. | reverse complement strand
CCAGGGTGGCGAGCGTCGCCCTTACGGTGACCGGAACCAGGGTGGCGACCGGAGCCAGTCCGGTGAGCGTCGCCCGTATGGTGATCGTAATCAGGGTGGCGAGCGTCGCCCTTATGGCGACCGAAACCAAGGTGCCGAGCGTCGTCCGTATGGCGACCGTAACCAGGGTGGCGACCGGAGCCAGGCCAGTGAGCGTCGCCCGTATGGTGATCGTAATCAGGGTGGCGAACGTCGCCCTTATGGTGATCGGAATCAGGGTGAGCGCCGCCCGTATGGTGACCGACCCGAGGGTGGTGAGCGTCGCCCGTATGGTGACCGGAGCCAGTCCGGTGAGCGTCGCCCGTATGGTGACCGCGATCAGGGCGAGCGGCCGTCGTACCGTGACCGTCCGCGCGGCGGCGTCGACCGTCCGGTCAACGAGTTCGCCCCGGTTCGCGAGCGCATCCCGGAGCCGCCGCTGCCGGACGAGATCACCGCGCGTGACCTGCACCCGGCCGCGCGCAATGAGCTGAAGACCCTCAGCAAGGAGAACGCCGAGCAGGTCGCGCGTCACCTCGCGATGGTCGCGCAGCTCATCGACGACGACCCCGCACGTGCGCACGACCACGCCCTCGCGGCCTCACGTCGCGCCGGCCGCGTCGCCGTCGTGCGCGAAACGCTGGCGATCACGGCCTACGGCATCGGTGACTTCGCCCTCGCGCTGCGAGAGTTGCGCACCTACCGCCGCATCTCGGGCAACGACGATCAGATCGCCCTCATCGTCGACAGCGAGCGCGGCGTCGGCCGGCCCGATCGCGCGCTCGAAGAGGGACGCTCGGTCGATCGCGCATCCCTCGCTCCCGCCGTGCGCGTGGCGCTGGCGATCGCGATGTCAGGCGCTCGTCTCGATCGAGGCGAAACGGAACTCGCGCTCGGCGAGCTCGAGATCCCCGAACTCGACCCCGATCGCGCCTTCGAATGGAGCCCCGCTCTCTTCTCTGCCCGCGCGGCGGTGCTGGAGGATCTCGGTCGCACCGACGAAGCGAGCTTCTGGGCGCAGCGCGCCGAGGTCGCAGCATCCGCCCTCGGCCACGATGGCGAGTTCGACGAGATCATCGTCGAGGACGGCCTGGTCGAGGACTTCGACGAGTACGACGACGCGGATGCGGCCGATGACTTCGACGATGCCGACGCCGCCGAGCCGCAGCCCGTACCGATCGCCGCTTCGGATGCGGACGCTTCGGATGCGGATGCCCCGGACGCTGCCGATGCGGCTGCCCCGGACGCTGCCGATGCGGCTGCCCCGAATGCTGCCGCACCGGATGACGAGGAACTCGACGAGGCAGCCTCGGCATCCGACGATTCGGAGTCCGATCGCTGATGGCTCTGTTCCGCCGCGCCAAGCCGGCCGCCACTCCGCTGACCGGACGCGACGCGATCCTCGCCGATCTCGACGGGGTCGTCTACGCCGGGCCGCTCGCGCTGCCGCACGCGGTCGACAGCCTCAACCAGGCTGCGCAGTCGATGCGTCTCGGCTACATCACCAACAACGCCGCGCGCACCGACGCATCGGTCGCCGAGCACCTCACCAGCCTCGGGCTGACCGTCGCGGCCGACGATGTCGTCACCAGCCCGCAGGCGGCGATGCGGCTGCTCGCGACGATGGTGCCCGCGCCCGCGACGATTCTCATCGTCGGGGGAGAGGGGCTCGTCGTCGAGGCGGAGAAGGCCGGATACACGGTCACGCGCAGCGCGGACGAGTCCCCGGCGGCCGTCGTGCAGGGCTTCAGCCCCGACGTCGCGTGGACCGATCTGGCCGAGGCGGCGTTCGCGCTCAAGGTTCCCGAGGATGAGGGCGGGATCCCGTGGATCTCCACCAACATCGACTGGACCATCCCGCGCGAGCGGGGCGTGGCACCCGGCAACGGCACGCTTGTGTCGGCCGTGCACACGGCGATCGGTCGACTGTCGACCGTCGCGGGCAAACCCGAGACCCCCATCTTCGAAGAGGCCATCGCGCGCTTCGAGACGCAGCGTCCGCTGTTCCTCGGCGATCGTCTCGACACCGACATCATGGGCGCCGTGCGCGCCGGCATCGATTCGGCGCTCGTGCTCACGGGCATTGATCGTCCCAAGCACGTGCTCGCCGCCCCGCAGGGGTCGCGGCCCGACTACATCCTCGCCGACCTGCGCGACCTGCACGTGCCGTACCCGCAGACATTCGAGAAGGACGGCGTCTTCACCGTGAACGGCGCGTCGGTGCGCATCGCGAACGGCGACGTGCAGATCCTCTCGGAGGGTTCGTCGCAGATCGACCTGCTGCGCGCGGGAGCTGCCGCCATCTGGGCGACAGGACTGGCGATCTACGCCTTCCGCGTGCCCGAGAAGCTCTACGCCGATCCTTTCCACAGGCCCTGAGAGTCGCAGCGGCCGCGTCGGCAGCCCGGGCTACAGTTGACGGATGGAGCACACGCGAGACGAGCCGACCGATGCGCTCTGGAGCAGACTGCGCCTGATCGAGAGCCAGCCGCTCGCCGACCGGGCCGACGCCTACGGCGCGATGCATGACGAGCTGATGAAGCGTCTCGAGAGCACTCCGCGCACCGGCGACTCGGCGCACGGCACCCGATGACCCGCCTCGACGCCGCCCTCGCGGCACGGGGCCTCGCCCGGTCACGCACCCACGCGGCATCCCTCATCGCCGACGGGCTGGTGAGTGTCGACGGACGCACGGTCATCAAGGCATCCGCCCCCGTCTCGGACGACGCCGAGCTTCGCATCGACGGCGGAGACCACTACGTCAGTCGCGGCGCGCACAAGCTGCTCGCGGCCCTCGATGGCTTCGACATCGCCGTCGAGGGGCGTCTCGCGCTCGACATGGGCGCATCGACCGGCGGATTCACGCAGGTGCTGCGCGAACGCGGCGCACGCCGCGTGCTCGCCGTCGACGTCGGCCATGGTCAGCTCGCGCCGCAGATCGCCGCCGACCCCGCCGTCACGGTGGTCGAGGGATTCAACGTGCGCCACATGACCTCGCGATCGCTCGCGGATACCACCGGCGAGACGCAGCGACCCGACCTCGCGGTCGGCGACCTGTCGTTCATCTCGCTCGACCTCGTGCTGCCGGCCATCGCCGAGACGATCGCCTCCGACGCCGACGTCGTGCTGCTCATCAAGCCCCAGTTCGAGGTGGGACGCACCGCCGTGAAGGGCGGACTCGTCACGAGCGCGGCCACCAGGCTCGACGCGGTCGAGCGGGTCCTGTGGAGCGCGCACGACGCGGGTCTCGGGATGCTCGGCATCCTGCCCTCGCCGATCCTCGGCACGCACGGCAACGCCGAGTACCTCGCGCACCTCGCGCCCGGGCGGGGGACGGATCCGTCAGAATGGTCGGAGCAGATCGCACACGTGGCAGGAGGACGATGAACGCGCGCCCCATCCTGGTCGTCGCCCACGCCAAACGCGACGACACGGTCGCCGCGGCACTGCGCGTCGTCGATGCGCTGCGAGGCGCCGGCGCGACCCCCGTGCTGCCGGCCGACGATCACGACGAGTTCGTCGCCCTGCACGCGCGCTTCGCCGATGTGGCGCTGCTGGGAACGGATGTCGCGGTCGACGACCTCGAGCTCGCCATCGTCCTGGGCGGCGACGGCACGATCCTGCGCGCCGCCGAGCTCGTCCGCGGGTCCGAAGCACCGGTGCTGGGCATCAACATGGGCCACGTCGGCTTCCTCGCCGAGATCGACCGCGACGACATGGACGCCGCGGTCGCCCGCGTCATCGACCGCGACTACGAGGTCGAGGAGCGCCTCGCTCTCTCCGTGCGCGTGAAGGATGCCGATGGCGCCGTGGTGTACGAGACGTGGGCGCTCAACGAGGCGACCGTCGAGAAGGCCAGCCGTGAGCGCATGATCGAGGTCGTGATCGAGATCGACGGTCGTCCGCTGTCGAGCTTCGGATGCGACGGCATGGTCGTCTCGACACCCACCGGTTCCACCGCATACAACTTCTCCGCCGGTGGTCCGGTCATCTGGCCGACGGTCGAGGCCATAGCCGTGGTGCCGCTCTCGGCACACGCGCTGTTCGCCAAGCCGCTGGTGGTGGGCCCCGAGGCGTCGGTGGCGATCGAGATGCTCGAGCGCACAGACGGCAGCGGCATTCTCTGGTGCGACGGTCGCCGCTCGCACGACCTGCCGCCCGGAGCGCGCGTCGTCGTGCGCCGCTCGTCACGCCCCGTGCGCCTCGCGCGACTGCACCCGACCGCGTTCACCAACCGTCTGGTGCGCAAGTTCCAGCTCCCCGTCGAGGGATGGCGAGGTGCCTCGTGATCGATGAGATGCGCATCCGCGGGCTCGGGGTGATCGACGACGCCGTGCTCCCGCTCGGCGCAGGATTCACCGCCGTGACGGGCGAGACCGGCGCAGGCAAGACCATGGTCGTCACCGGCCTCGGGCTGCTGCTGGGCGCCCGTGCCGACTCGTCGGCCATCCGTGCCGGTGCGGCTCAGGCATCCGTCGCCGGCGTCTGGATGGTGCCGCAGCACGGGTCCGTCGCCGACATCGTCACCGACGCCGGTGGAGACCTGGAACCTGCCGGAGACACCGCAGAACTGTACGTGTCGCGCACGCTCAGCGCCGAGGGCCGCAGTCGCGCCAGCGTCGGCGGCCGCCCCGCACCGGCCGGAGTGCTCGCCTCGCTCGCCGAGGAGCTCGTCGTCGTGCACGGGCAGTCCGACCAGCTGCGTCTGCGCTCCGCGGCCGCGCAGCGCGACGCGCTCGACCGCTTCGGCGGCGAGCAGATCGCCTCGGCACTGGCCGCGTATCGGCAGTCCTTCACGCGGTGGCGCGAGCTGGATGCCGAGATCGCCGAACTCACCGAGAACCGCGACCGGCGTGCGGCCGAAGCGGCGCTGCTGCGCGAGCAGCTCGCCGAGATCGAGCAGCTCGACCCGCAGCCGGGGGAGGACGTCGAGCTGAACGAGCGCGCCGAGCGACTCGCCAACTCCGAGGAGCTGCGGCTGTCGGCATCCGTTGCCCGCTCCGCGCTGTCGAGCGAGGAGGGCGACCCCGACATCGTCGCTCTGCTCGCCGAGGCCCGACGCTCGCTCGAGCGCAGCGCCGACCCGAAGCTCACCGAGATATCCGACACGCTCGCCGACCTCGGCTATCGCGCCGCCGACCTCGCCCAGCAGCTCTCCGGATACCTCGCCGACCTCGACGAGTCCGGTCCGCACGAGCTCGCCGCGGTCGAGGAGCGCCGCGCCGCTCTCGGCGGACTGATCCGACAGCACGGCTCCCTCGACGATGCCCTTCATATCTGGCAGACAGGGTCGCTGCGCCTCGCCGAGCTCGACGACGACGGCGATCGCATCGAGCGGCTGAGCGCCGAGGCCGACAGCGCCCGCAACGCCCTCGACGATGCGGCCACGGCCCTCACCGAGGTACGCACGGCGGCCTCGGTGCGGCTGTCTGCGGCCGTCACCGACGAGCTGCACGCCCTCGCCATGCCCGACGCCACCCTCGAGGTGCGGGTCTCGCCGGGCGCCGAATCCACCCACGGGCGCGACGACGTCGCCATCCTGCTCGCACCGCACCCGGGCGCCGAGCCGCGATCGGTGTCCAAGGGCGCCTCAGGCGGCGAGCTCTCACGGGTCATGCTCGCGATCGAGGTCGTCATCGCCGGCACCGACCCGGTGCCGACCTTCGTCTTCGACGAGGTGGATGCCGGAATCGGCGGCGCCGCGGCCATCGAGGTCGGCCGCCGGCTCGCGCAGCTCGCCCGGAACTCGCAGGTCATCGCCGTCACACACCTCGCGCAGGTGGCAGCATTCGCCAACAACCACCTCTCGGTCGTCAAGTCGAACGACGGCGCGGTGACCGCGTCGAGCGTCACCAGGCTGCAGGGCGCCGAACGCGAAGCCGAGATGGCTCGGCTGCTCTCGGGACTCACCGATTCCGACGCCGCACTCACCCACGCCCGCGAACTGCTGAGCCTCGGCTCGGCGATCAGCTGATAGGATAAAAGCCCGTGATGAACTCTTCTGTTGCGGCGCCAGACAACGACACCAGCTCCTTCACCACGAAGCACATCTTCGTGACAGGCGGTGTCGTTTCGTCTTTGGGCAAGGGGCTCACCGCAGCCAGCCTGGGCAACCTGCTCACCGCGCGCGGCCTGCGCGTCGTGATGCAGAAGCTCGACCCGTACCTGAACGTCGACCCGGGCACCATGAACCCGTTCGAGCACGGTGAGGTCTTCGTCACCGACGACGGCGCCGAGACCGACCTCGACATCGGCCACTACGAGCGCTTCCTCGACATCAACCTGACGCAGTCCGCCAACGTCACCACCGGGCAGATCTACTCGCAGGTGATCGCGCGCGAGCGCCGCGGCGACTACCTGGGAGCGACCGTGCAGGTCATCCCGCATATCACCGACGAGATCAAGCGCCGTATGCGCCTGCAGGCCACCGAAGAGCCCCAGCCCGACATCATCATCACCGAGGTCGGCGGCACGGTCGGCGACATCGAGTCGCAGCCCTTCCTCGAGGCGGCCCGCCAGCTGCGTCACGAGCTCGGTCGCGACAGCGTGTTCTTCGTGCACGTCTCGCTCGTGCCGTTCATGGGGGCGTCCGGCGAGCAGAAGACCAAGCCGACCCAGCACTCGGTCGCCGCGCTCCGTCAGGTCGGCATCCAGCCGGATGCGCTCGTGCTCCGCAGCGACCGCCCGGTGAGCGCGAGCAACCGCAACAAGATCGCGCTGATGTGCGACGTGGACGTCGAGGGCGTCATCAACACCGTCGACCTGCCGAGCATCTACGACATCCCCTCCACCCTCAACGAGCAGGGCCTGGACTCCTACATCGTGAGGCGCCTCGGTCTCGACCAGAAGGCGGACGACGTCGACTGGACGCGCTGGAACAAGGTGCTGCACGCCGTGCACAACCCGAAGCACGAGGTCACGATCGGTCTCGTCGGCAAGTACATCGACCTGCCGGACGCCTACCTGTCCGTCACGGAGGCCCTCAAGGCCGGCGGGTTCGCGCAGGAGACCAAGGTCAACATCCGCTGGATCCCGTCCGACCTCTGCGAGACGCCCGAGGGCGCGCAGGAGCAGCTGGCCGAGCTCGACGGCATCTGCGTGCCCGGCGGCTTCGGCATCCGCGGCATCGAGGGGAAGCTGGGCGCGTTGAAGTTCGCCCGGGAGCAGGGGATCCCGACCCTCGGCCTGTGTCTCGGCCTGCAGTGCATGGTCATCGAGTACGCCCGCGACGTGGCCGGAATCGCCGGAGCCTCGTCCAGCGAGTTCGATCCGGACACCGCGGAGCCCGTCATCGCGACCATGGCCGAGCAGATCGAGATCCTCGACGGCGGCGACCTGGGCGGCACCATGCGCCTCGGCCTGTACGAGGCGGCCCTCGCCGAGGGCTCGCTCGCCCGCGATCTGTACGACGCGCCGACCGCCTCCGAGCGGCACCGCCACCGCTACGAGGTCAACAACGCCTACCGTGCGCGTCTCGCCGACGCCGGTCTGGTGTTCTCGGGCGTGAACCCCGACCTCGACCTCGTCGAGTACGTCGAGCTGCCCCGCGACGTGCATCCGTTCTACATCGCCACCCAGGCGCACCCCGAGCTCAGCTCGCGCCCCACCGCACCGCACCCGCTGTTCCGCGGTCTGGTCGGAGCGGCCATCGAGCGCAACCGCGCCAGCGAGCTGTTCACCGAAGACGCCTGATCCCCATGCACCTTCAAGACGAGCCGTTCGAGCCCGAGGTCATCTCCAGCGATCTCGCGTTCCGCGGTGCCGTCTGGGACGTCCGCGATGACCGGGTGCGCTACGGCGGCGGTGAGATCCGCCGGCAGTACGTCGCGCACACCGGTGCCGTCGCCGTCGTCGCGCTCGACGAGCACGAGCGGGTGCTGCTGATCCAGCAGTACCGGCATCCGATCCGCCACCGCGACTGGGAGCTGCCCGCCGGCCTGCTCGACGTGCCCGGCGAGGAGCCGATGCTCGCCGCCCGGCGCGAGCTCGCGGAGGAGGCCGACATCGTCGCCGAGCACTGGGAGCACCTCGTGTCGGCGTGGACGACCCCCGGCGGCAACGACGAGATGATCCACGTCTATCTCGCGACCGGGCTCTCCGACGCCGACCCGCACGAGCGTCTGGACGAGGAGGCCGACATCCGCGTCGAGTGGGTGCCGCTGTCCGACGCTGCCGACGGGGTGATGGCCGGCCGGCTGCACAACGGCATCCTGAGCATCGGCGTCCTCGCCGCCGAGCGCCGCCTGCGCACCCCGCGGTCTCGCGACGAGCGCTGACGTGCGGCTCGACCGGGCGCTCGACGCGTACCTGCGTCACGTCACGATCGAGCGCGGTCTCTCCGAGCACACCGTCGCCGCCTACCGGCGCGACCTGGCCGGCTACACCGCATGGCTGGGGGAGCGGGGCATCGAGACGACGGATGCCGTCGACCCGCGCACCGTGACCGCGTTCATCGCCGATCGCGCGAGCGCCGACCCGCCACCCGCGGCGACGAGCCTCGCGCGGCTGCAGTCGGCCGTGCGCGGCTGGCACCGTTTTCTCGTCAGGGAGGGGATCGAGAGCGCCGATCCGACCGGACGCCTGCGGCCGCCGAAGGCGCCGCAGCGCCTGCCCAAGGCGCTCACCATCGAGCAGGTCGAGCAACTGCTCGCCGCCCCGGCCGCCGACGAGCCGATCGGGATGCGTGATCGCGCGCTGCTCGAGCTGCTCTACGCGACGGGGGCACGGGTCTCGGAGGCCGTCTCGCTCGACGTCGACGACCTTGCGTACGGCGATGTGCTCCGGCTGCGCGGCAAGGGAGACAAGGAGCGCATCGTGCCGGTGGGGTCGTACGCGCGGGCCGCCGTCGACGCCTACCTCACGCGGGCGCGTCCCGGGCTCGCGGCCAAGGGGCGGG
>NZ_DAMDLU010000120.1:0-8944 GCF_032084865.1 Microbacterium sp. | reverse complement strand
GCGTCGAGCTGCGCCGCCGGCAGAGCGCCACCCTGCGGCTGCTCGGCCTGGGACTCGCCGGGCTGCTGCTGATCTCGGTGACCGGCAGCTTCGCGGTGTCGTTCCTCGCCGGCTCCGCCGAGCAGCGACTGGCCGACGAGCAGGCGCGCAGCGTGCAGCTGGTCGAAGAGCAGCAGCAGTACACCGAGGTGCAGGCCATCACGGCTCAGCTGGCCGACTACGAGTCGGCGGAGTTCTCAGCGCTGTTCGCCGAGACGGACTGGCCGCGGCTGATGCGCGAGCTCGACGCCGCACTGCCCGCCGGCGTCGAGCTGAGCTCGGAAGCCGTGACGATCAAGGGTCTGTCCACCTCATCCGACAGCCCCGTCGACGAGATCGGGCTCGACGCGCTCGGTGTGATCGAGATCACCTTCTCCGCCACCGCCGAGGTCTTCGAGACCTCGAGCCCGCTGCTGCGCGGACTGGAATCGCTCACCGGCTACTCGAGCGCCACGGTCAACGCAGTCTCGGGCGGCGGCGAAGACGGCTACGTCATCACCGGCGTGGTGCACCTGAACGCCGCAGCGCTGGGCGGCACCGAGCGCGGCGGCCGACTCGACCCCGATGAGCTGACGGCGCTGCGCCAGGCTCTGGAGACGGCCGTGACCGCTCCTCCCGCTCCTGCGGAGACCCCCGACGACGAGACCGCGGACGACGCGGCAGCGACCCAGGAGTAAGCACATGGACAAGTACCGCCTGAGTCTCATCGTCATCGGCGTGCTCGCCGCCGGCATCCTGCTCGGAGCCTTCTTCATCGGCGTGCAGCCGCAGCTCGACCGCATCGGTCGTGCCGAGACGCAGACCGCCGCCGCCGCACAGCAGAACACCGTGCAGGAGACCAGGAACGCCGCCCTGGCAGCCGACAACGAGCGCATCGACGAGTACCGCGGCACGCTCGAGACCAACCGCACGCAGATCCCCGCCGACCGCTCGCAGCAGCCGATGATCGACCAGATCCACGCCGCCGCCGCCGCGGCCGGAGTGAGCGTCACCACGCTGTCCTTCGAGGCTCCCGTGACGTACACGGCTCCCACCGGGGTCGACCTGGCGCCGCCGGCCAGCGGCACCCTCGTGCAGGTGCCCGTCACACTCAGCGCCTCGGGCGATCGCGCCGCGCTCGAGCAGTTCGCCGCGAACGTGCAGCAGTCCGCGCGCATCTTCACGGTGACCGGAAGCCAGTACGCCGGCCCGGAAGAGCCCACTCTCACCCTGACAGGTGCGACCTGGGTGCTGAAGCCCGCGCAGTAGCCCCGCCCTCTCGTTGCGCAACGCGCCGCATCCTTCGGGGCGCGGCGCGTTGCGGTGTGCCGGGGCGGATGGCTGTGGCGTAGGCCAGGTGGATCGGGCGGCAGCTGGGCCGGGCGCAGATGAACATCCCCGCGCGCAGGTCGACAAGGGCGGCGCCGCCGGCGGGCAGCGTCGCTGCATGTCCGGAGGGACGCAGAACGGCCGGCCCGCGCGAACGCGGACCGGCCGTCTGTCTTTCTGTCTGTCGAGCGGTCAGGCCATCCGCCACCTGCGGAAGAGCAGCACCGATGCGCCCGCGAGGATCATCACCAACGCGGCTCCCACCGTGCCCCAGGCGATTGCCGCACCCGTCGTGGCAAGGCTCTGCTCGCCCCCCGCGGATCCTGTCCCGTCGCCGGACGTGGTGCTCGAGCTCGCGTCACCGGCTGTCACCGAGCCGCCGGGCGTGGCGGCATCCGGATTGCCCGGCGTCGCGGCATCCGAATCACCCGGCGCTGCGGCATCCGGATCCGCCGGATCGACCGGATCGACCGGATCGACGGAACCGGAGCCCCCGGGCCCACCCGTGTCGGGATCTGCCCCGGCCCCGGGCACCTCGGGCTTGTCGACGGCGGTCACGTTGCCGACGAAGGCGGCGAGTCCGCTCGCGCTGAGGTAGACCAGCAGGGGGTTCGTGTTGGTCACGAAGCTCTTCCAGATCTGGTTGCTGCCCGTGCTGCGGCTGTACATGCCCGGATAGCCGGGGCCTCGGTAGTAGTCGAACGCGGAGTTCTTGTTCGACAGCTGCACGACGTGACCGTCGGCCTCGATCGACCAGCGCTGATTCGCCGCATTCAGGGCGCACGGCCGCAGCGCGGCAGGCGTGCCCGCGGTGATGCACTGATCGGGGTTCTGCGTGGAGTGCAGACGGCGGGCGACATCGGCGAACCAGGTGTCGGTGCGGGTGTCGGCGCACGTCTTCGCGTCGGAGTCGACCAGCAGCGACTCGGCACCGCGGTACAGGCAGCGCCCGTTGTCGACGGTGACCGCCCGGCCGGCCGGCACGATGCTGCCGTCGGTGTCGACATAGTCGCGCTCTTCGAGGAACGATTTGAGCGCAGGCAGGTCGGCGGCCGTCTTGCCGGCACGGGCGTGCTCGGCGAGGTACGCCTCGACGTCGGCGGCGTCGGACACCAGCTGCAGGATGCGGTCGGCCACCTTCGCAGCCTTGCTGCTCAACGCGCTCAGATCATCGGCCCAGCCTTTGAGGATGATGGTGTCGGCGTCGTTCAGCACGGGTGCTGCCGCGCCTGCCAGCGCCTCGAGCTTGGGCTGCAGCGCCTTGAGCTCCTGCGCGCGCAGCGTCTCGAACCCGGCCTGCTCGCCCACGACCACCGGTGCGGCCATCGGCTTCAGGTCGGTGGCGATGGTGATGGGGTCCCCGAGGTCGGTGGTCTGACCGCCTTGTCGGCACGAGACCTGAGCGCCGGTGGGGCGGTCGGCCTCTGCGATGTTGACGTTCAGCTGCTTGACGCCGTCGCTCGCGTCGAGGGCGATGCTGCGCGAGGGCTTGCCGTCGAAGTCGACGCGCACCCAGCAGGCGCGCTGCGCGGACGTCGCAGACGTGTTCGCCTGGGGCAGGTCGAAGGTCACCCCGTAGTTGGAGCGGAACGCCGGGTACAGCACCGTCTGGGCGGGCTGTGCCGGATTGTAGCCACCGAGCAGCGTGAACACGGGAATCCCGACGGCCGCCGGTTTCGGCAGCGCGAACTGCGGGTCGAGCACCTTGGCATCCACCCACTCGCCCGCCGTGGCATCCCAGTCGCGGTAGCCGCTCGGGAACGCGGTGTCGGCGACAAGACTGCGCAGGGAGTTCTGGATGCGGGTCAGCGAGTACGCGGTGTGGTGAGTGTAGTCCGAGACCGGGCTGGCATCCCACCCGCCCGACATCGCGTCGGTGTTGAAGTTGTACCGGCCCGCCAGGTTCTCTGAGAAGGGGAAGCCGTCGATGCTGCGGTCGGGTGTGAATCCGCCGGTGTCGAGGTTCGAGCGCATCAGGCCGCGGTGCGCGATGTATCCCCAGCCCGAATCCATGTGGTGCGAGGCGTTGCGGATTCTGTCGTCGCCGGTCTTGCTGTTGTCGGTGCCCGGGTAGTGGCCCAGGCCGTAGGAGTGTCCCAGCTCGTGGCTCAGCTCGTTGCCCACCGAGTCGTACAGGGTCGCCATGCCGTTTCCGCCGGAGAGACCGTGCGTGGCCGCTCCGTTGGCGTACAGGCCGGCGGAGTGGTGGATGACGCGCTGGTTCGTGTTCTGCGGCTGGCTCTGGTTCATCTTCGAGCTCGTGATGCCCCACGTGGCCAGGTTGATGCCGGTGGAGACCTGCGCCTTGCCGACGTTCTCGCGCATAGTGCCCGAGTAGACGCTCCCCTGCGACGGATCGGGGCTGTCGACCGTGTAGATCGCGCCGCTGGCGACGATGACCTTCTCGAGCTCGACGGTCTCGTACTGCGCGACGGTCAGCTTCGCCACCGGCAGCGTCTGGAAGTAGTCGGTGGCACCGCTGGCCGGGTCGGTGATGAACCGCTGGTTCTCCCACGCCGGCGCGTCGGTCAGCATGCCCAGGCGGATGTTGTTGATCACCATCTCCTTGGGAGCGGCGACATCGACCTTCTGCAGCAGACCGGTGCGGCCGGTGCCGTCGACGACCTTCAGGGAGAGGCCGGCTCTCATCCACTCGGACGGGATCTCGGCCGACCACGCCTTCAGCGAGTAGGCGACCGTACCGCGCGCGTCGAACGTCTGATCCGCCGCCGGCAGACGGTTGGGGCGCGCGAGGTCGAGCGTGCCGAGCGCGGCGCCGTCGGCGCTCACCTCGACGCGCAGCGAGCTCACCGGCGACGTGGGTGTCACCAGAAGCAGGGCCACCCGGTCGGCGACGACATTCGGGCGCTCTTCGGCCTTGTTGCCCGTCGGAGCGACCGTGGTCGCCTGCGCGAACTCGACCATGGCGCCGAGGTCGCCGGTCAGGTCGTTTCGCACCGCGCGCTCGGCGCCGGTGCGGGTGTAGTCGTGGAAGCCGATGGCCGCCGAGGGATAGTACTCGTCTGAGACGGGGAGATCGGATGCCGCTGTCGCAGCCTGCGAGGCGACCAGAGGCACGGCCAGAGCGGTCACACAGACCGTGGCGGTGAGGGTCGTGCGGATGCGATGGGCAGGAGACAGCCGGGGAGCGGTGCGGGGCATGGCGCGCGTTCCTCAATATGGGAGCGAGTGGAATCCGGCGCCACCGGTGAGGGCACCGAGCACACACTAGCGAAGGTCTGACCTCTAATGTTTGCGTACGACATGCGGACGCGTAGCATCTTCGGCATCCGACGGGTGCGACGGCTCGGAAACGCCTTTCCGTTGTGTGTTTCCCACGATCGCTGCTCAGATCGGTTGCACTCGAAACCGCTGCGCCCAAGCATTCCGCCGCGGACTTCACCCGCCTAGAATCGCCTCGTGGCCGACGACGCACCACCACCCGCGCACGCACCCGCGGAGGAGCCCTCCCGGCGGGGCTTCCTCAAGATGAGCGGGGCCGCTCTCGCCGGCGCGGTCGTCGGCGGAGCAGGCGGAGCGGCGATAGGGGCCTCGCTGGCATCCGGACACCGAGGCGGCTTCGCCAGCGAGCCCGACCCGTTCGCCGCCCTCGCCCCTCGCCGTGAGCCCGGGTTCGATCACATCGTGGTGCTCATGGGCGAGAACCGATCCTTCGACAACCTGCTCGGCTATCTGTACTCGGCCGAGAACCTGCCTTACGGCGAGACGTTCGAGGGGCTCGCTTTCGGGGCGCACAGCAACACGGCATCCGACGGCACGGTGGTCGCCGCGCACGTCTACGCGGGAAGCACCGATCGGATCATGAGCCTTCCCGATCCGGATCCGGGCGAGGAATACCCTCACGTGAACACCCAGATCTTCGGGACGGTCGATCCGAAGGCCAACGCCGAGCTGTTCGTCGACCGGATGGAGGCGCCGTTCAACGCCCCGACTCACGGCGAGAAGGCGACCATGTCGGGTTTTCTCGAGGACTACCTGATCAACGTCCGACGGCTGCGTCACGGCGCCGAGCCCACGCCCGAGGAAGCCGCGCACATCATGGGCTCGTTCTCGCCCGACATGCTGCCCGTGCTGTCGACGCTCGCGTCCGAGTTCGCCGTCTTCGACCACTGGTACGCGGCGGTTCCCTCCCAGACGTTCTGCAACCGCTCGTTCTTCCACGCGTCCACCTCGCACGGTTTCGTCACCAATCAGGCCGGCGGCGGCTACCTGAAGTGGCTGGAGGCGCCGGCAGCCCCCACGATCTTCAACCGGCTGGAGGAGAAGAGGCTCAGCTGGCGGATCTACATCGACCGCCTCCAGTTGGTCTCGTTCACCGGCATGCTGCACGCATCCGTACTCGAGAAGTACTGGCGAACCGAGCACTTCGGCACGATGGAGGATTTCTACGCCGATGCGAAGAACGGCTCCCTGCCGGCGTACGCGTTCATCGAGCCGAGAATGGTCTACGACCACAACGACTTCCACCCGCCCTTCGGTGCGCCGCGCGAGAGCACCGCCGACGGCGATGAGGTGTTCGACAGCGCCGTCTCTGACGTGCGCGCCGGCGACCGGCTCGTCCACGACGTGTACGAGGCGGTGCGCACGAGCGCGTCGCCCGACGGCTCGAACGCCGTCAACACGCTGCTGCTGATCACGTTCGACGAGCACGGTGGATGCTTCGACCACGTCCCGCCTCCGCCGGCGACCCGGCCGACCGCCGACACAGGGCCCGGCGAGATGGGTTTCACCTTCGATCGTCTCGGATGCCGGGTGCCGGCGATCGCGGTGTCGGCGTACACCAGGCGCGGCACGATCATCCACGATGAGATGCATCACGGGTCGGTGACGGCCACGCTCAGCCGATTGCATGGGCTGCAGCCGCTCAACGATCGCGACGCCTCGGCGAACACACTGTTCAACGTCGTCAATCTCGAGCAGCCCCGGCATCCGGCCGATTGGCCCGTCACTTCTCCCGCCTACACGCCGCCGAATCCCGAGAGCACGGCTCCCGCGCCCGGCGAGGCAGCGCAGCTCAAGCCGCTCACCCCTCCCGCCCGGGGGCTGCTGGGCCTGCTCATCGCCCGGTACGGTCGGCCCGACGAGCCGGAGCCCGAGACGTTCGCCGACGCCTACCGCCTGCTGCACGAGCACGGCGACGGGCTGTTCGGCCCGCCCGGCGGGTCGTGACCGCCCGCTGAGAAACCACTTCCTGCACGAGACTCGCGCTCAGCGCGCATGCCTCATGCGGGAACTGGTTTCTCGCCCCGGAGTCACGGAATCGGGTCGCCCTGCACGGGGCCCTCGGTGTTCGGCTTCCAGCCCAGCGCCGGCGCGACGTGCTCGGCGAACGCCTGCAGCACGTGCAGGTTGTACTCGGGTCCGAGCTGGTTCGGGATCGTCAGCATGAGCGTGTCCGCCGCCATCACGGCCTCGTCGGCCTTCAGCTGCTCGATCAGCTCGTCGGGCTCAGCCGCGTAGGTCTTTCCGAAGGTCGAGCGATAGCCGTCGATGATGCCGACCTGGTCGTTGTTCTCACGCGAGCGCAGTCCGAAGTAGGCGCGGTCGCGATCGGTGACCAGCGGGAACACGCTGCGGCTCACCGAGACGCGCGGGCTTCCGGTGTGGCCCGCGTCTCGGTACGCGGCGCGGAACAGATCGATCTGCTCACGCTGCAGTTCGTGGAACGGCTGGCCGGTCGCCTCGGTGAGCAGCGTCGAGCTCATCATGTTCAGGCCCATGCGCCCCGTGGCCTCGGCCGTCGCCCGCGATCCGGCACCCCACCAGATGTGGTCGCGCAGCGTGGGCGACTGCGGCTCGATGGCCAGGTACCGGCCTTCCCCGACCATTCGCGGGTCGCCGGGCGCGAGGCGCTCTCCGTCGATCGCCCGGAGGAACAGGTCGAACTTCTCACGCGCCAGAACGCTGCCGCGCTCGGTGTCGTCCTCGTCGTGGAAGCCGAAGGTCTCGTAGCCGCGCAGCGCCGTCTCGGGTGAGCCGCGGCTCACACCGAGCGCGATGCGGCCGTCGGCGATCAGGTCGAGGGCGGCGGCCTCCTCGGCGAACTGGAACGGGTTCTCGTAGCGCATGTCGATCACGCCGGTGCCGACCTCGATGCGCGTCGTGCGCGCGGCCATCGCCGACAGCAGCGGCATGGGAGAGGCCGCCTGGCGCGCCCAGTGGTGCACCCGCACGTACGCGCCGTTGACGCCGATCTCGTCGGCGCCCTCGGCGAGCTCGATTGTCTGGCGCAGCATGTCGCCGGCGGTGCGGGTCAGAGAGCCGGGCACGTCTGCGTAGTGCCCGAAGGAGAGGAAGCCGAATGCCTTCATATCGCATGCAAACGCATGAAAGGCGGATGCTATTCCGCAGCGGGCAGCAGCAGGCCGTCGAGCACCAGGCGACGGATGCGCGGTTCGATGTCGGCCCACAGGTCAGCGAGCGGCACGTCGAACAGGTCGGCGAGCGCGGCGACGATCTGCCCGACGGTCAGTTCGCCGTCGCACGCGCCGACGAACCCGGCGAGCGCGCTGTCGACGCCGATCGTGCGCCCGAAGCCGCCGCCCTGGCGCAGCTCGATGACGCTCGGGTCGTCCTCACCGGGCATGTGGTGCCGCGCCTCGGTCACGTCGGGCGCGACCACCAGGCGATCCGGGATGCCGGCGGCCAGCGCGTCGTGCGCGGCGAGGCCCGCACCGAGGGCGCGGCCGAGGTTCGACACGGGCTGCGTGATGGTCTCGAAGCGGCGCAGCACCTCGGCATCCGGCATCGCGCGGCGCAGCAGGATGTACCCGAAGCCGACGGCGGTCACGCCGCGATCGGCGAAGTCGTCGAGCCACGCGGCGAGCAGCCGCGTGAACTCCGCATCGCGCGGCAGGGTGCCGCCGTCGCGGATCCACAGTTCGGCGTATCCGAGCGGCGTGAGCTCCTCACGCTGGATCACCCACGCGTCGAGATCGGCGCCCACCCACGAGCGCACGCGATCGAGGCCACGAGCGCCGGCACGCGACTCCCAGTTGCCGAGCAGCTGCGCGATGCCGCCCGGCGCGAGATGCGCGGGCGCGCGCCGCAGGAACTCCTCGACCAGCGCATCGCCCACCAGGCCGCCGTCGCGGTACTCGTACTCGGGCACGCCGGTGGCCCGCGGCGTGATCACGAACGGCGGGTTCGACACGATCAGGTCGAACGCCTCCCCCGCGACGGGCTCGAAGAGACTGCCGAGGCGGAACTCGATGTTGTGCATTCCGTTCAGCTGCGCGTTCAGCTCGGCGTAGGCGAGGGCCCGCGCCGAGATGTCGGTCGCCACCACCACGGCCGCGTGCCGCGACACGAGCAGCGCCTGGATGCCGCATCCGGTGCCCAGGTCGAGCGCGCGCCCCACGGGTACAGGGATCACCAGCTCGGCGAGGGTGCGCGACGCGCCGCCGACACCCAGCACGTGATCGGCGGGCAGCGCGGTGCCGAGGGCGATCTCGTCGAGGTCGCTGGCGATCCACCATTCGCCGACCCCGTCGGCGTCGACGAACGACTGCGGCCGGATCAGCGCCTCCGGATGCACGCTCGCTCCCTGCACGCGGACAAGACCCAGCGCGACCAC
>NZ_DAMDLU010000119.1:0-8971 GCF_032084865.1 Microbacterium sp. | reverse complement strand
GCAGCTCGCGCAGGGTACGCTCGACGGCATCCGCGCCGTCGGGGATCACGGTCGCGTCGCCGCAGGTGAAACCCGCCTCGCGCAGCGCGAGCACCGCCACCGGGCCGGCCGAGTCGGGCCGCACTCCGGCCGCGGAGCGGTCGGAGACGGTGAGGACGGCGGCGGCGGTCATGGCTCCCACACTATCCGCGCGGCCGGTGCGCGCGCGGCCGATGATTATTCACGGCCCGCGTCCATCTCCGTGCCGGCGGGTTCTGGGAGCATGGAAGCATGACCACCACTGCGGTCGCGTACGGGCCGATCTCCAGCTACTCGAGGGTGCGCATCCTGCATCTCGTGCAGAGCCGGGCCGAGCGCACCATCGGCGAGCTGTGCGAGGCGACCGGCCTGCATGCGAACACCGTGCGCGAGCACCTGCAGCGGCTGATCGAGGGCGGCTACGTCATCCAGGCCACCGAGCACCGCACCACCCGCGGGCGACCCCGCACCCTCTACAGCGCCGCGACCGGAGCGCCGGAGGCGTCGAGCCCGATCGCTCGCGACAAGGTCGCCGAGGCGGCACGGCGGGGCGACCTGATGCGCCGGATCCTGTCGGAGCCGGACTCCGGGCTGGGGCGCGACGCGACCTACCAGCTGGATGCGCTGGTCGAGCATCTCGAGGAGAGCGGCTTCGAGCCGATCGTCGACGAGAGCCGCATGACGGTCGATCTCACGCCGTGCCCGCATGCCGCGAGCACTCCCGAGCACCGGCCGATGCTGTGCCAGGTGCATCTCGGACTGATGCAGGGCGTGCTGACGCAGGCCGGCGGCCCCATCACAGCCGAGTGCGTGCAGGCCGCGAGGGGTCCCGAGGAGTGCACGGTCCAGCTGCGCGTGGATCAGCTGTACAGCGACTCGGTCGGCTCCATCACGATCCCGAGTGCCTCGAACGCCTGACGACGCTCTTCGATGCGCCGGTGCATCTCGGCCTGCGCGTCGGCGACGAGGGCGGCGGGAAGTGGGACGGATGCCGGACGCGGGTTCGCGTTGCCTGCGGCGAGGTACGCGTCGAGCTCGGGGCCCGACGTCCACGAGCAGATCAGCGAGTAGCGCGGCGCGTCGCCCTGATGCCACACGGCATGCCAGAAGCGCTGCGTGTCGACGATGATGCGGGAGCCGGCATGCAGCGGCAGGCGGATCTCGGTCGCGGGGTCGAAGCGGTCGGAGCGCAGGATGAGCAGCGAGTCGGGGTCATCCGTCAGGTTGAGCCAGGCCCGCACGACCCAGCCGGTGCCCTCGGTGTTGAGCCGGTTGTTGTCGTCCTGGTGCAGATTGTAGATCGCATCGGCGTAGGTGTTCGGCTGCAGCTCGATGACCCGGCAGCGGCCGACGTTGGCGCCAGGCTCGAGCGCGCGCGCCTGCAGGGTCGGCGCCTTCGCGACCTGTGAGGCGATCCACACGCCGTCCTTGTCGGTGCGCGGCGGAGTGTGGTTCCAGAACCCGTTGCATTCGACATCGCCGGCGTGACTGGCCAGCGGTGCGAAGCGGGTGACGCCCGACGAGCGCCAGCCGACGTACTCGAGATCGCGCCATTCGGCGGGGTCGTCCGACTGGTCGTGGCGGTCGAGCACGACGTAGCCCGTCTCGCTCAGTGCAGGGGAGGTGAGGAATCCCATCGCGCGTCTCCGTTCCGGCATCCGTTCTCAGCTCGATCCTATTCCGAACCCCGATCGGGCCCGCCGGGTCGGGCCGGGCAAAATGCGCTCGGCGCGAGGCACTCACCCGCGGGTAGGGTGTGGCCATGACGCTGCAGGATCCTCTGAGCGGCTTCGCCGCGCCGCTCGCCCCCGCCGAGAGCCTGCGCGAGCAGATCGAGGACCAGCTGTCGGCGCGGATCGTCGCCGGCGAGATCCCGCCGGGTCGGGTGCTGACCGTGCCGCGTCTGGCGGGCGACTTCGGCGTGAGCGCCACCCCCGTGCGCGAGGCGATGCTCAACCTCACGCGCCGCGGCTTCCTCGCCCCCATCCGCAATCGGGGCTTCGCGGTGACGGAGGTCTCGCGCGACGAGCTGAACGAGCTGTGCGAGGTGCGGATGCTGCTCGAGGCGCCGCCCATGCGCCACATCGCCGGCAGACTCGACGAGACAGCGGCCGCCGAGCTGCGCGTGCTCGCCGATCGGATCGTGGCAGCGGGCCGGGCGGGGCATTTCGCGGAGTTCCTCGCGGCCGACACCGCCTTCCATCTGCGGGTGCTCGAGGTGTCGGGCAACCGCACCCTGCTCGGCGTCGTGCGCGAGCTGCGTCAGCAGACGCGTCTGGTCGGCCTTGCGCACCTGGTCGAGTCCGACGCGCTCATGCCGACCGCGCTCGAGCACGCGCAGCTGGTCGACCTGCTGATCGCCGGCGACGGCGCGGGGGCCGAGGCGTTGATGCGGCGCCACATCGGCCACGTCGGCGGCATCTGGAGCGGGCGCGACGAGAGCTGATCGGCGCTCGTCGCGGTGTCGATCACGGATTGGTCTCAGGGGATTCCGTTCCAGCCATCGGCACAGTAATGTGTCACGTACTATCCGATGGCACATGCAATGAGGCATCCAGGAGGACCATCACATGAATACCCGTTCCACGCGTCTGCGACGCACTCTCTCCCTCGTCGCCGCAGCCAGCGCGATCATCATCACCGCCGGCTGCTCGGGCGGTCTCGGCTCCGGCGGCGAGTCAGGCGGCGGCAGCTCCGACGGGCCCATCAAGCTGGGCATGCTGGCGCCCTTCTCGGGCAGTGAGTCCGCCTTCGGCGACTACATGAAGAACGGCGCGCAGCTGGCGATCGACGAGATCAACGCCGACGGCGGGATCGACGGCCGCAAGCTCGAGCTCGTCGTCGAGGACGACGCGTGCGACGCTACAGCCTCGGTCGCGGCGGCCAACAAGCTCGTCACCAACGGCGTGGTCGCCTCGGTGGGCGGCTACTGCTCGGGCGCGACGCTGCCCACCCTGCCGATCTTCGACGAAGCCGGCATCCCGATGGTGATCCCTGCGGCGAACTCGAACGAGCTCGTCAAGCAGAAGCTGCCCGGCGTCTTCCTGATCAACGGCACCGGCACCCAGCAGGCGAAGGCCGCGGTGACGTACGCCGAGAAGATCGGCGCGAAGAACGTGGCGGCGATCGACGACGCCACGGCGTACTCGGCCGACCTCGCCGACTCGTTCGTGCAGCAGGCGAAAGACGCCGGCCTCACCGTCTCGTTCGAGGCCACCGTCACGCCGGGCGAGAACGACTACTCGGCCGTGGCCACTCAGCTCGCCTCGGCGAAGCCCGATCTCGTCTACTGGACCGGGTACTACCAGGAGGGCGGCCTGATCGTGCGGCAGTCCACCGACGCCGGCTATGAGGGCGCGTTCCTGGTGGGCGACGGCTCGGTCGATGCGAAGTTCGCCGAGATCGCCGGCAAGGGCTACACCGAGAACGTGGTGGGCACCTTCACTCAGACGCCCGACATGATCCAGGGCGCCGACAAGTGGATCGCCGACTACGAGAAGCTGGCCGGCGGCAAGCCCGGCCCGTACTCCACGCAGTCGTACGACGCCGTGCGCGTGGTCGCGGAGGCGATCGACGAGGCCGACAGCACCGACTTCGACAAGGTCGTCGCGGCGCTGGAGGGGCTGAAGGACTTCAAGACCTTCGCCGGCCCGCTGACCTTCACCAAGGACCACACCCTCTCGGGCGGCGGCTTCGTGATCGTGGGCATCGACCCCGCGAGCGGCAGCTTCGTGCTCAAGGACGACCTGCAGGGTTGAGACCGACGCGGCGGGGCGGTGCGAGCCGCCCCGCCCGCCGGTGTCGTCCGGCATCGCCCGGCATCCGTCAGGCATCCGCCCGCCCGGCATCCGCCCGGCCGGCATCCGCCCGGCTCCCGCCTTGGACGCTTCCTCCCGCCCCTGACGAGCAAGGACATCCGCAGTGATGCAACTCATCTGGAACGGCCTCATCGTCGGCTCGTTCTACGCTCTCGTCGCGCTCGGCTACAGCATGGTCTACGGGATCATCAAGCTGCTGAACTTCGCGCACGGCGACATCTACATGCTCGGCGCCTTCGCCGGCTTCGCCACCATGTCGGCGTTCGGCATCTCGAACGAGTCGTCGATCCCGCTGCTGCTGGTCATCATGCTGCTGTCGATGGTGACCACCGGTCTCATCGGCGTCGGCATCGAGCGCATCGCGTACCGCCCGCTGCGCAAGAGCCCGCGTCTGGCTGTGCTGATCACCGCCATCGGCGTCTCGTTCACCCTCGAGTACGCCGTGCGCCAGATCTTCGGCCCCAACCCCGAGGCGTTCCCGGTGCGGCTGGAGTCGTCGGGCTTCAACTTCGCCGGCATGCGCATCACCGCCGCGCAGATCGTGCTGGTCGTGATCGCGGCCGCGCTGATGCTCGTGCTCGCGCACATCGTCGAGCGCACGCGACAGGGACGGGCGATGCGCGCGATCGCCCTCGACCCGCAGGGCGCGCAGCTGATGGGCGTCAACGTCAACCGCGTGATCGCCACGGTGTTCTTCATCGGCTCGGCGCTCGCGGGAGCGGCCGGCGTGATGGCCGGCGCGTACTACGGCTCGATCGACTTCCTGATGGGATTCATCATCGGACTGAAGGCATTCACCGCAGCCGTCATCGGCGGCATCGGCAACCTCTACGGCGCCATGCTCGGCGGCCTGCTGCTCGGGCTGCTCGAGTCGTTCGGCTCGGCGTGGTTCGGCGGCGAATGGCGAGACGTCTTCTCGTTCGCCTTCCTCATCCTGTTCCTCACCTTCAAACCGACCGGGCTGCTCGGCGCCCGCGTCGTCGAGAGGATGTGACATGTCCCGCTCCGCATTCAGAGACAGTGCCGCCCTGCGCGCCCCGTCCCCGCTGTTCGATCGCCCGGCCGCGCCGGCGGGCATCCTCTCGTCCAACACCGGATTCCTGCGCGCGCTCGGCGCGATCAGCATCGTGCTGCTGATCGTGCTGCCGTTCCTCGACGCGTCGCGGTACACCATGTCGATCGCGACGAGTGCGCTGATCTACATCATGCTGTGCATGGGGCTCAACGTCGTCGTCGGCTATGCCGGACTGCTCGACCTGGGCTACATCGCGTTCTTCGCCGTCGGCGCCTACACCTCCGGGATCTTCACCACGGTGCTCGGCTGGCCGATGTGGGCGGCCCTGCCCGCCACGGTTCTGGCGTGCATCATCGCCGGCATCATCATCGGCGCGCCCACCCTGCGCCTGCGCAGCGACTACCTCGCCATCGTCACGCTCGGCTTCGGCGAGATCATCCGCATCACCGCGAACAACCTCGACATCACCGGCGGACCCTCCGGCATCCACGGCATCCCCACCTGGCGCTTCGGCGACTGGAGCTTCGCCGACGGCTTCACCCTGTTCGGGCTGGAATTCCCGCAGCGTGTGGTGTTCTACTACTTCGTCGCCGCCGTGGTCGTGCTCGTGGGCGTGATCGGCGCCGGGCGCCTCGCCCGCGGACGACTGGGCCGGGCCTGGAAGGCCGTGCGCGACGACGAGGACGCCGCCGAGGCGATGGGCATCAACACGTACGTCGCGAAGATCATGGCGTACATCATCGGCGCGGTCTGGGCCGGCGTCGCGGGCCAGCTCATGGCGACGCACCTGTCGGCGATCAGCCCGAACAGCTTCCAGTTCCTGTACTCGGCGCTCATCCTCATGGCCGTCGTGCTCGGCGGCATGGGCTCGACACCCGGCGTGATCATCGGTGCGCTGTTCGTCTCGCTCGCCCCCGAGCTGCTGCGCGACTTCGCCGAGTGGCGCTTCCTCATCTTCGGTGTGCTGCTCGTGGTGGTCATGCTGTTCCGCCCGTCGGGGCTGTGGCCGGCCACCGCCGTGCTGCCGTGGCTGAAGAAGCGCCGCCCGGTGCCGCCGCCGACCGCGGGGTTCATGGCCGTGCCGCCGCCGACGGCCAACGAGGATCTCGAGACCGTGGAAGGCGAGGAGAGCCGATGAGCGCCCTGCTGGAGGTGAAGGACCTGCGCCTGCAGTTCGGCGGCGTGAAGGCCGTCGACGGACTGAGCTTCTCGGTCGAGCAGGGCGAGATCCTCGCGGTGATCGGACCCAACGGCGCCGGCAAGACCAGCGCGTTCAACTGCATCTCGGCCTTCTACCTGCCGACCTCGGGCTCGGTGGTCTTCGACGGCAACGACATCGTGCGCGAAGCGCCCGCGATCTTCCGCACCCTGCGTCTGGTCGACCTGCTGCAGAGCTTCGGCTTCTACCGCGTGCTCCCGTCGCGGGTGACGAAGTGGGGCATGGCGCGCACGTTCCAGAACCTGCGCCTGTTCCGCGAGCTCAGCGTGCTCGACAACGTCAAGACGGCGATGCACGCCAACCTCCGCGAGGGATTCTGGGCGACTCTGCTGCACACACCGGGCTACCGGCGCGCCGAGGCGGAGTGCGCCGAGCAGGCGCGCGGGTGGCTGGACTTCGTCGGCTTCACCGGTGACGAGAACCTCTACGTCACCCAGCTGCCCTATGGCGAGCAGCGTCGCGTCGAGATCGCTCGCGCGCTCGCCACCGGACCGAAGCTGCTGCTGCTCGACGAGCCGGCGGCCGGCCTGAACTTCAATGAGAAGCAGGGGCTGATGCAGCTCATTCGCCGCATCCGCGACCTCGGCATCGCCGTGGTGCTGATCGAGCACGACATGGGCCTGATCATGGAGCTGGCCGAGCGCATCGTGGTGCTCAACTACGGCAAGGAGATCGCGGTGGGCACACCCGAGCAGATCAAGCACGATCCCGTGGTCATCGAGGCCTACCTCGGCGTCGAGGACGAGGCGCTCGATGAGACGAAGCTGCAGACCGGCACGGTGAACCTGTCGTCGCTCGACGCCGCCGACCCCGGCCGGAGCCGGAAGGGGAAGCGGTCGTGAGCGCGCTGACGGTCGATGCGGCCGACGTCTACTACGGTCGTGTGCACGCCCTGCGGGGCCTGAGCTTCGAGGTCCAGGAGGGCGAGATCGTCTGCCTGCTCGGCAACAACGGTGCCGGCAAGTCGACGACGATGAACATGCTCTCGGGGCTCGTGCGACCGAAGTCGGGCGCGGTGCGCTGGGGAGAGATGGATCTCGCCACCGCCAAGCCCTGGGACATCGTCGCGGCCGGGCTCATCCACGTGCCGGAAGGCCGGCGCATCTTCTCGACCATGACCGTGCACGAGAATCTGCTGCTGGGCGGCTACACCGTGCGGGACGCGAAGGTCATCGGCCAGCGCGTCGAGCAGGTGTACGCGCTGATGCCCCGCCTGGCCGAGCGGCGCCGCCAGCAGGGCGGCACGCTCTCGGGCGGCGAGCAGCAGATGGTCGCGATCGGACGCGCGATCATCGGCGGCCCGAAGCTGCTGCTGCTCGACGAGCCGTCGATGGGACTCGCCCCGCTGGTGGTCAAGCAGGTCATGGAGACGATCCAGGCGGTCAACGCCCAGGGCGCCACGGTGCTGCTGGTCGAGCAGAACGCCCGCGCGGCGCTGAAGATCGCCGACCGCGCGTACGTGGTCGAGAGCGGGCAGACCACCCTGTCGGGTCCGGCCGCGGAACTGGCGGCGGACGCCCGGGTGATCGACGCGTATCTCGGGGGCTGACCGACCGCAGTGGGCATGTGACATTGCACTAGGCTGGGATCGAGGAGGTGTGATCGATGCGGATCATCGTGATCGGGGCGGGCGCGATCGGCGCCGCCTGCGCGCTCAGCCTCGCCGAAGCGGGAGCCGAGGTCGTCGTGGTCGATCGCCCCGGGGTCGCCGGCGAGACGTCGAGCCGCTGCGAGGGCAACATCCTCGTCTCCGACAAGCAGCCGGGAGCCGAAGCGGTCATGGCCGTCGAGGCGAACCGCGCGTGGCGTGAGCTCGCCGAGCGTCTCGACGCGGAGCGCGTGCCCGGGCAGCCGGCCACCGAGTTCGAGGCGAAGGGCGGTGTCGTCGTCGCCTTCGCCCAGGGCGCCCAGGCGCTGCAGGGCTTCGCCGCCGCGCAACGCGAGATGGGCATCCGCGCCGAGGTGCTCGACGCACCGGCGCTGCGTGCCGCCGAGCCGCACCTCGCCCCCGAGATCGCCGTCGGCGTGCACTACCCCGACGACGCCCAGGTGCAGCCCAGCCTGGCCACGCAGGCGATGCTCGCCCGCGCCCGTCACCTCGGGGCGCAGCTGCAGATCACCGAAATCACCGGTGCCGTCGTCGAGGCCGGGCGGGCGCGGGGTGTGCGCACCCCGACCGGCCGTATCGATGCGGATGCCGTGGTGAACTGCGCGGGGCCGTGGGCCGGGGAGATCGCCGCGCTGTTCGGCGCCGCCCTCGACATCCGGCCGCGCCGCGGCACGATCCTGGTGACGACTGCGATGCCGCAGCGCATCTTCCACAAGGTGTATGACGCCGACTACGTGGGCGCGGTCGGATCGGCGGATGCCGCACTGCAGACCTCGACGGTGGTCGAGTCGACCCCGGCCGGCACCGTGCTGATCGGCTCTAGCCGCGAGCGCGTCGGATTCTCGGAGGACGGCCTGCTCGCGCCGCTCGCCGAAATCGCCGCGAAGGCGAGCCGGCTGTTCCCGTTCCTGCGCGACACCATGCTGCTGCGCACCTACTTCGGCTTCCGCCCGTACGCCCCCGACCACCTTCCGGCCATCGGCGCGGACGCGCGGGTGCAGGGACTGTTCCATGCCGCCGGGCACGAAGGCGCCGGCATCGGCTTGGCACCCACGACCGGGGCGCTCATCGCGCACGCCGTGCTCGACGCCCCTGCGCCGCTCGACCCGACGCCCTTCCTGCCCTCGCGCGCCACCCTGCAGGGAGCAGCCGCATGACCGCCCGAGTGCGGAGCGGGAGGGCCGCGGCATGAGCATCCGCATCCGATTCGACGGCGAGGCGCTCGGCGGACGCGACGGCCAGAGCATCGCCGGCGTGCTGCTCGCGCACGGGCACCGCACCTGGCGCACCGC
>NZ_DAMDLU010000118.1:2052-9000 GCF_032084865.1 Microbacterium sp. | reverse complement strand
TCCTGGGCCTCGCGCAGCTCGGCGGCCAGCCGCATCGCCTGGTCGAGCCGGGCGGCGCGCTCGCGGGCGAAGAGGTTCACCACCCACGCGGCGACGCTCGGCTTGCGCAGCGCGCGGATCGCCGCCGAGAGTGCGGGGTCGCCGGCGTCCTTCGCACGTGCGTTGCGTGTCGCGATGAAGTCGTCGGGCGCCCCCGCGTACAGCTCGGCGGCGATCTTCTCGAGGTCACCCGCTTCGCTCATGCGAGCGACCCTACCGCGCGGGCGGTCAGTCGTTCTTGGTCGCCTCTTCCGCCGCGCGCATGGCGGCGTCGCCCTCCTCGGGTGATTCCGCGCCGGCGCTCGCCGCTGAGTCGTCGCCGGACGCCGGTTCGCCGTCGGTCGTCGGCATGTTCTGACTGTCGAACTGGCCGTCGGGCACCGCCGCGCCGGGCGTCTGGGAGTCGCCGTTCCCGGCACCGCCATCCTGAGGGGAGTCTGCGGCCGCGTCGTCGTGCAGGTCGTCGGGGTTTCCGTCGTGATGAGTCATGATCCGAGTGTCAGCCGCTCCACCACGATCGGGGCAGGGCCGTGACGGCCGGCACCTCGAGGAGTATCATCCGCGTCGATCCGACACCACCGGCTCCGCCGCCGCCTGCGTCCGATCGGGCACGCGACGCACGTCCATCAGTGCCAGCATCCCGCCCGCCACGAGCCCGCCGAGTCCCCCGAGCACCATGTCGCCGATCGTGTCCTGATAGCCGACGTGGATCTGATCGCTGATGTAGACCGACCCGAACCACTCGATCATCTCCCAGACCGCGCTGAGCGCGAGGGCGATCATCGGCACGAGCACCAGCGGCGTCCGCGGCGGGGTTCTCGCGGTGATCGCGGCGACGCCGGTCCGCGTCAGGATCTCCGCCGTGATCACGGCCAGGACCGCGGTGCAGGCGAAGTGCAGCGCCAGATCCCACCACCAGATCGCCGCGTACAGATCGAACACGTTGCTCCACGCCGCCGCGAGAACGATCGCGCCGGCGGCGGCGTCGAACCAGGCGCGCATGCCCAGCATCCGCGGCAGCATGAGCGCGGGCAGGGCCAGCGCCGCGATACCGGCATCCGTCGGCTGCAGCAGGATGGCGGCGGCGATCACACCCAGGATGCCGATCACGCGCAGTGCATCGGCCGCCCACTCGGCCGCGGTGCGCGGCGGTCGCAGGAAGTCCTCTTTCATGCGGCCGCCTCTGGAAAACGCAGAACGGCCTGCACCGGCAGATGGTCCGACGGGGAGCGCCTGCCGGGGGTGCGGGCGTTGATCCCGACCGCACGCACCCGCACGTCCGGCGTGGTCAGGATCCAGTCGAGCTGCCGTGCGCCGGTGCGCGGGCGCCGGTATCCGGGATAGGTGCCCCACCGCGGCCCGGTCCTGCGCTCCGCGCCACCCCAGCTGTCCACCAGAGCGCGTCCGGCCTGCAGCGCGCGCATGGTCGTCGAGCCGGCACCGGCGTTGAGGTCGCCGGTGACGACCGCAGGCAGCCCGCGCTCGGCCACGAGCCGACGGATGGCGAGGGCCGAACGCCGCCGCGACGACGCGGAGACGGGGTCGAGATGGGTGTTGATCGCGAAGAACCGCGTGCCGCTGCGGCGTTCGACGAACTCGGCCCAGACCAGGATTCGCGGGATGAGATTGCCCCATCCGATCGATCCCGCCCGGTCGGGCGCATCCGACAGGGCGCGCTGCCCCCAGTCGCGCAGCTCGAGACGCGTGCGGTCGAACAGGATCGGAGTCCCCTCGCCGCGACCGCCCCGGCCCGTGCCGATGGTGCGATGATCGGGGCCGAGCGCCTCGCGCACGAGCGGCATGACACGCGGCATGGCCTCCTGCAGACCGATCAGCGTCGGACGCTCCGACGCCAGCAGCTCGTGCACGGCGGGAGCGCGCCATGACCACCGGTCGGCACGACGGCGCAGCAGGCCGTCGGCGGCGCGGCGGATGTTGAAGGTCATCACGTGCACGTCGGGCGCTTCGCGCGGCCCGACCAGGGCATCTGCAGGCTCATCGGGTTCGGGGGCAGCCATCGTCACCCGTCCCACCCCTGCTGCGGCGTCTCGCACGTCTCGCGGAACACGAACTGCGACGGATGCTTGCGCTGTGAACTCGACCAGTCGATGGCGGGACGCCGCTGCTCGGCGGGCAGGTAGCCGAGGCGGTACACGGCCATCAGCTCGAGGTCATCGGGCACGTGCAGCAGCTCGACGATCTCGTCCCAGCGGCCCGGCGCCTCCATCGGGAACGAGATGAACTGGATGCCCATGCCGAGTTCCACCGTGGTCAGCCAGATGTTCTCCATCGCCGCGCCCATGCTGAACACCGAGTAGAACGACGACAGCTCGCCGGGGCGGTACTCGCTGCGATCGAGCATCACGCCGAGCAGCAGCGGCGAACCGGCGACGAGTTTGGCGTTCTCGGCGCCCAGAGTCTTGGGCACGCCGAGCGAGTTCATCAGCTTCTGGCCGCGCGAGGTGAACACCTGGCTCGTGAACGGGCGCAGCAGCGCGGGCAGTTTGTCGAACAGCATCCCGCTGCGCTTCTGCTCCATCTCGGCCTCGCTGAAGCGGAAGTACGGCTTGTAGCGCTCGAAGAACGTGCCGTTCGACATCACCTCGGTCATGCTCTCGCCCGAGATCTGCGCGATCCGCTGGATCGTCTCGCGCTGCTCGATCACGACGAAACGCCACGGCTGGCTGTTCAGCTGCGACGGAGCGCGGCTGGCCGCCTCGATCAGCAGCCGCTGGTGCTCGTCGCTGACGGCGTCGGGCAGGAACGGCCCGTTCGTGGTCTTGCGGCGGCGGATGACGTCGAGGAATTCCATGGTGCTCCTATCGGCGGGAGATGACGACGCCGGCGGCGATGAACGGCGCGGCGGTGAGAGCTACGGCGGGATGCCGGCGGGTGTGCGTGCCCGCGTACGGGATGACGGCGAGGGGAACCAGCGCGGGGGCGAGGGCGAGGGCAGCCCTCCGGTCGCGGCGGATGCCGGTGACCAGCGCGAGGAGCGTCGTCGAGACGGTCGCGATGTACATCGCGTGGTGCACCCAGCGGAACCGCCTGGTGTCGACGAGTCGGGTCGCGACGGCGGCTCCCAGCGCGCAGGTGGCGGCGTAGCAGAGGCCGGATGCCAGAAACGCAGCCGCCGCCGGGCGTCGGTGCCCTCGTGCTCGCCGCCTGCGTGTCATGGGATCAGCACATCACGCCGCGCGTATTCGGCGCGAGGGGTTGCGCGCGGGGCATCCGGCGCCCACACATCCGAGGGAGGGGAACACGCCGAGGTAGGCGGATCGGGCCCGAATTCACCTGCTCTCGCGTGTTCTCCTGCGCTCAGTGAGTCGGGTCGCCGGCGGGAAGCGGGTCCGCGGGTTCGGCGGGGTTGCGCCGGATGCCGATCCACGACACCACACCGCCTGCGGCGAACAGCACAGCGGTGACGATCACGGCGCTGTGGAAGCCGTCGAGGTCGAGCGACCCGCCGACGATGGTCGACAGCAGCGCGACCACCAGCAGGCCGGCGACGCGTGAGACCGCGTTGTTCACGGCCGACGCGATGCCGCTGCGACGCTCGTCGATCGCGCCGAGGATCGCCGAGGTCAGCGGGGCGACCGTCAGGGCGAGGCCGAGACCGAGCACGATCATCGACGGCAGCACCTGCCACCAGTAATCGAAGTCACGGGCGACCGTGAGCAGCAGCAGAGACCCGATCGCCATCAGCAGCGGGCCCGCGGTCATGAACAGGCGCGGCCCGAGTCGCCCGGCCCAGGCTCCGGCGCGCGACGACAGCAGGATCATCAGCACCGTGACCGGCAGGCTCGCGAGCCCCGCCGCTGTCGCGCTGAGCCCCGGCCCCTGCTGCAGGTAGACACCGATCACGAAGCCGTTCAGCGACAGCGCCGCGTACACGAACAGGGTCGACACATTGCCCCAGCCGAAGTTGCGCACCGCGAACATCGACAGGGGCAGCAGCGGATGCGCCGCACGAGCCTGACGCCACAGGAAGACGGCGAGCAGCGCCACGCCCGCGGCTCCGGGCATCCAGATCCCCGGGTTCGACCAGCCCAGCCGCTCCTGCTCGATCAGCGCGAAGACGACCGCGCCCAGGCCGAGCGCGCAGAGGATGCCGCTCGTCCAGTCGACCCGCACGTCGCGCTCGTGCTCGGGCAGATCCAGCCGGCCGAGCAGCACCAGGGTCGCCGCGATCGGCAGCACGTTGATCAGGAAGACGAACCGCCACGAGAGCAGGTCGACGAACAGACCGCCCATCAGCGGCCCGACCAGCTGTGCGGCGGTGGTGAACGCCGTCCACACGCCGATCGCGCGCGACTGCAGCTCGCCGCGCATCGTCGCGGTGATCAGCGCCAGCGAGCTCGGCACGAGCAGCGCGCCCGCGGCGCCCTGCGCAGCGCGGGCGATGATCAGCACCAGCGGGTCGGGAGCCGCTGCCACGGCGACCGACGCGATGCCGAAGGCGATCAGGCCGATCCGCATCACGCGCACGCGGCCGTAGGCGTCCGACAGCGACCCCGCCAGCAGGATCAGCGCGCTCAGGGTGATCAGGTATGCGTCGACCACCCACTGCTGGGTGGCGATGCCGCCGCCCAGCTCGCGGCTGATCGCCGGCAGCGCCACCGTGACCACCGTTCCGTCGAGGAACGTGACGAACGAGGCCAGCACGGCGACCGCGACGACCAGTCGCTGCCCGGTGTCGAATGCGGGCACAGGGGTGAACGAGGACACAGGCCGACACTACTCTTGCCATCGACCTGCGGCACGAGCAGGCGTACCCTGGCCGCAGGCGGGACGACCTGCCCCGTCTCGACCCCCGGCGAGAAGCCGACGACCCAGACGGAGCGAACCATGGATTCGATGATGATGGACGCGATGGCGTCCGAGATGAAGACGTCCGGCATGGAGATGATCGACATGGCGGTCATGCAGGCCTGCATCGACGCGTGCGCCGCGTGCGAGCAGGCGTGCACGGTCTGTTCGACGCAGATGATGGACTGCAGCGTCGCGTGCATGAACTGCGCCGACATGTGCGGCACGATGATGCGCTCGATGCTGCGCATGCAGGGCATGACCGCGCAGGCGATGATGTCGATGCTCGACGCCTGCATCGCGATGTGCCGGATGTGCATGGACGAATGCCAGGCGCACGCCGAGAACAGCGACGTCTGCCGGATGTGCGCCCAGGCGTGCAGGGCGTGCATGGACGCCTGCATGGCGATGCGCGACGCCATGACCAAGATGGCTTCCTGACTGACGCTGCTCCTGGGCCCCTGAGCCTGCCGACTCCTGGCCCCTGAGCCGGCGGCTCCCGGGCCCCTGAGCCTGCCGAAGGGTCAGCGCGCGACGTTGTAGAGCACGCGGCCGACGGCGAGCACGTCGTAGTCGGCGTGCAGTGCGACCGGCGTGCCCGCGGGCGCTTCGAGCGCCGCGCCGCCGGCGCTCCACACCGAATGCGCGTCGCCGTCGAGGGTGCGCAGACGAAGAACTCCGGATGCCGCATCCGCCGCCTCGACGATGGCATCCGCCCAGCCGAGCGGCGTCGCCGACGCCATCCGCGCCTGGATCAGATGCAGGGCGTGACCGGGGGCGTACGACGAGCAGACGTCTCCGTGGTCGCACATGCACGCCGCACGCTCACGCACCTCGAGGGGCGAAAAGCGGGTGGGCGGCGTGTTCACGGTGGGTCTCCTCACGATCGGGTTCACCGAGAATACGTCCGGCTCCGGCGAGCGTCGAGAAGAGCCGACACGGGGCGACACAATGCCCCGCTCCGCCCGCGGGCGTCAGCGCGACTGGGCCTCGACGATCGCCCTCTCGAGGTCACCCGGGCCGGTGAGCGCGACCATCCGCCCGTCCACGAAGAACGTGGGCGTACCCTCGACGCCGAGGAAGGTGCCCTCGGATCTGTCGCGTCGCACGCGTTCGGTGGTGGCCGGGTCGGCGACGGCCTCGTCGTAGGCCGTCATGTCGAGGCCGAGCTCGTCGGCGAGCGCGCGGAAGACCTCGGGGGTCGGTTCGGCGGCTTCGCCCCACTCGGCGAAGGTCTCGAACAGCCGGTGGTACATCGCCTCGAACTCGCCCTGCTGCCCGGCGGCCTCGGCGGCGAGCGCCGCGGGCATCGAGTTCACATGACCCGGCAGCGGGAAGTACCGCACCGCGTAGGTGATCTGCCCGTCGTACTTCTGTCGCAGCTGCTCGACCTCGGGGTACACGGCGCGGCACGCCCCGCACTCGAAATCGAGGAACTCCACCACGGTGACCCCATCCCGCCCGCCGTCGTCGAGAACGTGCGACTCCTCGCGCAGCACCTGCGGCTTCGGGTCGTTCTCGGACTCGGCGCGCTGCGCGACGGTCCACACGAGCACACCGATCAGCAGCACCATGACCAGGCCGCCGGTGATGATGACGGCCTTGACGGAGTTCTTCATGCCTCGATCCTGTCAGCTTCCGCCGACGGCATCCCGTGCGTGGGCGAGCGCCGATGCGGCGAGTGCCCGCGACAGTCGCTCGAACTCTCCGGCACTGCGCTCGCCGGGCCAGTCGTCGGGCAGCAGGGTTGCGGGCAGGCCTGGGTCGACGTAGGGCAGCACCCGCCAGCTGTCGATCAGGCGGACGTACGCGGCGAACGGCTCGGCCTGATCGATGCCGTCGAGGGATGCCAGGAACCGCTCGTGTTCCGCGCGCAGTGCGCCCAGGTCCCACCAGCGCGAGGCGGCGTCGGCGAGGGGCTCGGCGGGCACCGGATCGCTCGTGCGGAACAGGGTGGCGTAGGCGCGGGCATCCAGCTCGGCCAGCAGCTGCTCCGCCTCGTCGGACAGATGGCCGGGCAGGATCCACAGCCCCGCTGTGACGGCGCCCGCGCCCAGGAACTGCAGCCGGCGGCGCAGCTGATGTCTGAGGTCGCGACGC
>NZ_DAMDLU010000118.1:0-2014 GCF_032084865.1 Microbacterium sp. | reverse complement strand
GTCTCGGGGATGGTTGCCGAGACGAGCAGCCAGTCTTCTCCCGCCGACATGGTGCGCACCGCGAAGATGCGCCGGTCGCCGCGCTCGAGCATCGGCAGCGCCGCAGGGTTCAGGGCGTATCCGGCATCCGGCGTCGCGAGCAGCAGGCCGCGCTGCTTGAGCCGGGTGATCGCGGTGCGCGCGCGGGCGGCCGGGATACCCAGGTCGCCGGCCAGCCGCACGAGCGCGCCCGACGAGATGCGACCGCCGAGCGGACGCAGGTACAGCCCGATCAGGGTGCGCAGCAGCGAGGTCGCGCTTCCCGGCCGCGCCTCGATGTCGTCGAGCACCGCCGCCGAGGCCGCGTTCATGGCTGCAGGGCGTCGCGCACGGCGATCACGCCGCGCAGGGTCTCCTCGTGCGAGGTGCTCAGCGGTGACAGGCCGAGGCGGATGCCGTCGGGGAAGCGGAAGTCGGGGATCACGCCGTCGGCCCACAGCTGCGTCGTGACCTCCTGGAAGGAGTCGTGCCCGATCGTGACATGGCCGCCGCGGCGCGAGGCCTCGCGCGGCGAGAGCAGCCGCACGCCGAGCGGTGCGAGCAGCGCGTCGTAGGCGCGGATCGCGAACTCGGTGAGCGTGATCGACTTCACCCGCAGGGCGGTGACCCCCTCCAGCTCGATCAGGTCGAGCATGCCCTGCATCGGCAGCATCGACAGCACCGGCGGGGTGCCGCTGAGCAGCTGCCGGATGCCGGAGACCGGCGTGTACTCGGGGCCCATGGCGAAGATGTCGGCGGCACCCCACCAGCCGTGGATCGGCTGCACGACCGTGCCGTGGTGCTCGGTGCGCAGATAGCCGAAAGCGGGCGAACCGGGCCCGCCGTTCAGGTATTTGTAAGTGCATCCGACGGCCATGTCGACGCCCCAGTCGTCGAGCTGCATGGGCACGACGCCGGCCGAGTGGCACAGGTCCCAGAGCATCAGCGCTCCGGCATCCTTCACCACCCGGGTGATCGACGGCATGTCGGCGAGCGAACCCGAGCGGTAGTCGACGTGACTGAGCACGACGAGTGCGGTGCGCTCGGACACGACCGATGCGACCTGATCGGCCGTGACCCCGAGGATCGGGTCGGGCTCGACCCAGCGCAGCGTCGCGCCGGTCTCGTTCGCGATACCGGCGGCGATGAAGCGATCGGTGGGGAAGTTGCCCGCCTCGATGACGATCTCGTCCCGACCCGGTCGCGCGGCGACACCGGCGCGCATGAGCTTGTAGAGCAGCACGCTGGTCGAGTCGGCGACCACGGTCTGGCCGGCGGCGGCGCCGAGGGCGATCGCGCCGATGCGATCACCGAGATGCATCGGCAGCTGCATCCACTGCTCGTCCCACGAGCGGATGAGACGCGTGCCCCAGTCGTCGCGGACGAAAGCCGCGGCCTTCTCGGGCAGATCGCGCAGCGGGCGTCCCAGGGAATTGCCGTCGAGGTAGGCGATGACGCCGGGGGCGTCGGCGAACTCGGCGAGGTGGTGGGCGAGCGGGTCGGCCTGGTCGAGCTTGCGGGCCTCGGCGAGCAGGTCGGCGGTGATGTCGGTCATGTCACGGCTCCGTGATGTCGGTGTCGATGTCGGCTGGTGTGAGGCGGTGGGCCCGATTCGGATCGCCGTCGGGCAGTAGCAGCAGAGGGCCGCCCGCGAGCGGGTCGGCGGGGGAGAGGGATGCCAGCAGGCCGAGCCCGTCGAGGCCGGCGGCGCGCAGCAGGTCGATCTCCGCCTCGCGCAGGTCGACGGGTGCAGGTCCGTTGCCCATGTCGGTGCCGTAGAGCACCTCGCCGCCGCCGGCGATGAAGCGCCGGACGTTGTCGAGTGCGAGAGCGAGCATGTCGCCGTCGTGGATCGCCAGAGTCGAGATCCAGGATGCGGATGCCGCCTGCGCCGCGATCTCGGTGTCGGTGAGGCGCTCGCTGAACGGCGCGTGCGCCAGGCGGGTCGCGCCGAGGCGCACCGCGCGCTGCGCCTGGCCCGCCCCTTCGGCATGGG
>NZ_DAMDLU010000117.1:0-9229 GCF_032084865.1 Microbacterium sp. | reverse complement strand
AGGCGTGGGCCGCCGCCGAGCGCGGCGCGCGCGGCCCCTCGCGAACGGTGCGCGCCCGTGTCGGTCGAACGGATGTACGACCTGCTCGGTAGGCTGGCGACATGATCTCGTCTCTGCGCGGCACGGTGCTGCACGCCGACTCGACCCACGTCGTCATCGAGACGGGCGGGGTCGGATTCTCGGTCTTCGTCCCCGGAGACGTGGCGCACACCGCGGTGGTCGGCGATCAGCTGCAGCTGCACACCAGCCTTATCGTGCGCGAAGACGCCATGACCCTGTTCGGCTTCAGCGACCGCGACGAGCTCGAGATCTTCGGGCAGCTGCTCAGCGTCACCGGCGTCGGGCCGAAGTCCGCGCTGGGCGTGCTCTCGCACCTCACCGTCGACCAGATCGCCGAAGCCGTCACCTCTGAAGACGACGCTCCGTTCCGGCGCGTCTCCGGCATCGGTCCGAAGACCGCCAAGCTCATCGTCGTGCAGTTGGCAGGCAAGGTGACGCCGCGCGTGGCATCCGCTCCCGCCGGTGCACCCGCCACCGCCACCGTCGATCAGGTCGCTGCGGCGCTGGTCGGCCTGGGCTGGTCGGAGAAGATCGCTGCCGAGGCCGCCGCGCAGTCGGCGGAGGATGCCACCGACGCCGAGCGCGAGTCGGTTCCGGCGCTGCTGCGCCGCACGCTCGCCGCGATGGGACCGGGTGCCAAGCGTGGCTGACACCTCACGCGACGCGGGCGAGGCGCTCGACGAGACGGAACTCGCGATCGAGGGCGCGCTGCGGCCCAGCAGCCTCGACGAGTTCGTCGGGCAGCCGAAGGTGCGCGGTCAGCTGCAGCTGCTGCTCGAAGCCGCGCGCATCCAGGAGCGCCCGGCCGACCACATCCTGCTCGCGGGCCCGCCCGGGCTCGGCAAGACCACGCTCGCGATGATCGTCGCGCACGAGAGCGGCCGGCCGCTGCGACTGTCGAGCGGCCCCGCCATCCAGCACGCCGGCGACCTCGCCGCACTGCTGTCGAGCCTCACGCCTGGCGAGGTGCTGTTCATCGACGAGATCCACCGCATGGCGCGCTCCGCCGAAGAGATGCTCTACCTCGCGATGGAGGACTTCCGCATCGACATCATGGTCGGCAAGGGGGCCGGTGCCACGAGCATCCCGCTCGACCTCGCGCCCTTCACGATGGTCGGCGCGACGACCCGCTCGGGTCTGCTGCCCAACCCGCTGCGCGACCGCTTCGGATTCACGGGCCACCTCGAGTTCTACGACGACGACGATCTCGAACGGGTGATCGCGCGCTCGGCGAACGTGCTCGGCGTGCGGCTGCCCGATGACGCCCTCAGCGAGATCGCACGACGCTCGCGCGGCACTCCGCGCATCGCGAACCGGCTGCTGCGCCGCGTGCGCGACTACGCCCTGGTGCACGGCGGAGGCGCCTCGGCGTCGATCTCCGACGTGCGGGCCGCGCTCGAGCTGTACGACGTCGACGCCATCGGCCTCGACCGGCTCGACCGAGCCGTGCTCGAGGCGCTCGTGCTGCGGTTCCGCGGTGGGCCGGTCGGACTCAGCACGCTCGCCGTCGCGGTCGGCGAGGAGGCCGAGACCGTCGAGAGCGTCGTCGAGCCGTACCTCGTGCGCATCGGATTCCTCGGGCGCACCCCGCGCGGGCGGATCGCGATGCCGGAGGCATACCGGCATCTCGGCATCAGCCACCCCGACGGCGTGGCATTGTTCGATGACCTATAATCGCTGAAGCTTCCCTGAACCCTTGTGCGCTCATCGGCGTGCGCTCTTCGAAAGGCCCATCCCCATGGAAATCATCCTCTTCGGTCTTCTCGGCGTGATGCTCGTGTTCATGTTCGTGAACACCCGCAAGCGCCAGAAGCAGATGAAGGAGCAGCAGGAGGAGAAGGCCACCAAGACCGTCCCCGGCGTCAAGGTGCTGCTGCAGGGCGGCCTGTACGGCACCGTCGTCTCGTACGACCCGGTCGACCTCGACAAGCCCGCTCAGATCGAGATCGCCCCCGGCGTGGTCATCGAGGTGCACAGCCAGGCGATCCTCCGTCTCGTCGAGGAGACTCCGGAGGATGACGTGGTCACCGACGCGCCGGTGACGGACCTCGACGCCGCGCCCGTTCGGGAGCGCACCGACGACATCGAGTCGATCCAGGTCGAGACGCCGGAAGAGACCAAGGCGCGCCTCGAGCGCAACGACGAGAACTGACGCGTCGGCACCTCACTCGAAAGCGGAACTCAGTGGCATCATCATCTCCGACGCGCCACGCGTGGCGCGTCCTCCTCGGCCTGCTCATCGTCACGGCAGTGCTGTTCGGCATCAACGCGCTCGGCGTCTACGTCTTCAAGACGGATGCCGGGAAGCCTGCCAGCTCGTGGGCTCCTGAGCTCGCACTCGACCTGCAGGGCGGAACGCAGATCATCCTCGGCGCCGAGTCGCCCGACGGCGCCGCCCCCACCGAAGACCAGCTCAACCAGGCAGCCGCGATCATCCGCCAGCGTGTCGACGCCTCCGGTGTCGCCGAGGCCGACATCACCACCGAGGGCGGCCGCAACATCGTCGTGCAGATCCCCGGTGCAGCCGACCAGGCGACGCGGGATCGCATCCAGGCCAGCGCCAAGCTCGAGCTGCGCCCGGTGATCCTGACGACGGATCCTGCGACCTCGTTCGTCGGCGAGGACGGCAAGGAGACCGCGTATCCGACCCCGGATGACGCGCTGAACGCGACGCCCACGGCGAAGCCGACCGATGCGTCCGACCCCAGCTGGGCGACCGAGAAGCAGATCGCCGAGCTGCAGGCCTACGACTGCTCCGCCAAGCAGGACTCGGCGAATGCGCCGGAGGACGAGCCGCTGATCGCCTGCGAGGAGAACGGCAGCGCCAAGTACCTTCTCGGGCCGGTCGAGCTCGACGGCACCGTGATCAACGACGCGACTGCCGGACGTGAGCAGCAGAGCGGCCGCTGGACGGTCAACCTCGTCTTCGACGCCAAGGGCACCGAGATCTTCGGCAAGGTCAGCCAGCGACTGAACGCCAACCGCCTCGCGCAGCAGTCGCCGCGCGACCAGTTCGCGTTCGTGCTCGACGGCAAGGTGCTCTCCGCGCCGACCATGCAGGCCGTCATCCTCAACGGCAAGCCGAGTATCTCGGGCAACTTCACCCAGGAGAGCGCGAAGGCCCTCGCCGACCAGCTGCGCTACGGCGCGCTGCCGCTCAGCTTCACCGTCGAGAGCTCCGACACCATCTCGGCCACGCTCGGCTCGCAGCAGCTGGAGATCGGTCTCATCACCGGCCTCATCGGCCTGGGGCTCGTCGCGCTGTACTCGCTGATCACCTATCGCGCGCTCGGGTGGGTGATCATGGCATCCATCGGCGTGATGGGCGTGCTCACCTACATCGTCATCGCCATCCTCGCCTGGCGGATGGGCTTCCGGCTCTCGCTCGCGGGCGTCGCGGGTCTGATCGTGTCGATCGGATTCACGGCCGACTCGTTCATCGTCTACTTCGAGAGAATCCGAGACGAGCTGAGAGACGGCAAATCGATCGTCGCCGCCGTGGAAGACGGCTGGGGGCGCGCGAAGCGCACCATCTACATCTCGAAGTCGATCAACATCCTCGCCGCCGTCGTGTTGTACGTCCTGGCCGACGCGACGGTGAAGGGCTTCGCGTTCACCCTGGGGCTCACGACGCTCATCGACGTGTTCATCTTCGTGATCTTCACCCACCCGGTCATGCAGCTGCTCGCGCGCACCCGCTTCTTCGGCGGCGGGCACAAGCTCTCGGGTCTCGACCCCGACGCGCTCGGTGCCGTCTACCGCGGTCGTGCGCAGTTCCGCGACGTGCGCACCGGTTCGTCCGGGCGTGCCGCCCGCAACAAGGGCGCGCGCGGCGAGGCCGAGAAGCGGCAGACCATCGCCGAACGCAAGCGCGCTGGGGCCCTCGCAGGATCCAAGGATGCCGGAAAGGACTCCGACGCCTGATGTTCTCCATGAATGAATTCGGCAACAACCTCTACTCGGGCAAGACCTCGTTCCCGTTCGTCGGGAAGCGGCGCCTGTGGTTCATCATCGCGATCCTGCTGGTCGTCGGCTCGGCCCTCGTGCCGCTCTTGCGCCCGGTGCAGTTCTCGATCGAGTTCACCGGCGGATCGCAGTTCGTCGTGCTCGCGCCCTCGTCCACCGATCAGGGTCTGGCGACCGACGCGGTGCGCTCGGTCGTGCCGAACGCGGCCGCCAAGGTGGTCACGGTCAACAACCGCGACGTGCGGGTGCAGACCGACCAGATGACGCCGAACGAGACGCAGGACGTCAAGGCGGCTCTCGCTGACGCGTACGACGTGAAGGCCGACGAGATCACCGATTCGTTCATCGGGCCGGCCTGGGGCGAGAACGTCACCCGCCAGTCGCTGTGGGGCCTCGCGATCTTCCTCGCGCTGACCTTCCTCATCCTGGCCATCTACTTCCGCACCTGGAAGATGTCGGCGGCCGCTATCGTCGGCCTGCTCGACGTGCTGCTGATCACGGTCGGCGTGTACGCCCTCGCCGGGTTCGAGATCTCGCCCGCGGCGGTGATCGGATTCCTCACGATCCTGGCGTACTCGCTGTACGACACCACGGTCGTCTTCGACAAGATCCGCGAGAACACGACCGAAGACGTGAATCAGACGTCGCGCACATTCGGCGAGTCCGTGAACCTGGCGGTGAACCAGACGCTGATCCGCTCGATCAACACCTCGGTCGTCGCTGCTCTGCCGGTCGGCGCGATCCTGTTCATCGGCTCGCTGTGGTTCGGCGCCGAGACCCTCACCGACATCTCGCTGTCGATCTTCGTCGGCATCATCGTCGCCACCTACTCGACGCTGTTCGTCGCAGCGCCCCTCTACTCGCTGTTCCGCGAGAAGGAGCCCGACATCGTCGCGCACGACGCCAAGGTGCACGAAGCGCGCGAGCGCGCTGTCGCGACGGTGTGATCGCCTCCGCGCGGCCGGGTGGCACAGCGGCCGCGCGTAGGATGATCTGATCGGGAACGGGAGCAGATGATGGCGGATTCGCAGGCGTCAACGCAGGTGTCGAGCCTGCGCCGACTGGTGCCGCGCATCTTCTCGCGCGCACCCAGGGTCAACGATCTCGACAATCTCATCCGCACCGTCCGTGCGAACCACCCGCGCGGTGATCTGCCCATCATCGAGCGCGCCTACCGGGTCGCCAAGGAGAAGCACGAGGGCCAGTTCCGCCAGAGCGGCGAGCCGTACATCACGCACCCTCTCGCGGTGGCGCAGATCCTCGCAGAGCTCGGCCTTGGGCCGCGCGCCATCGCCGCGGCTCTGCTGCACGACACCGTCGAGGACACCGGCTACGCGCTCACCGAGCTGACATCCGAGTTCGGCGACGAGGTCGCCATGCTCGTCGACGGCGTCACCAAGCTCGACAAGGTCAAGTACGGCGAGAGCGCGCAGGCCGAGACGGTCCGCAAGATGATCGTGGCGATGTCGAAAGATATCCGGGTGCTGCTGATCAAGCTCGCCGACCGCCTGCACAACGCCCGCACGTGGGGCTTCGTGCCGCCCGAGAAGTCGGCGCGCAAGGCCAAGGAGACCCTCGAGATCTACGCGCCGCTCGCGCACCGCCTCGGTATCCAGACGATCAAGTCCGAGCTCGAGGACCTCTCTTTCGCGGTGCTGCACCCGAAGATCTACGCCGAGATCAACAGCCTCATCGCGCAGCGCACCCCGCAGCGCGAGAAGTACCTGCAGAGCGTGGTCGAGTCGATCAACGAGGATCTGCGCGAGCTGCGCATCCGCGGCAAGGTGGTCGGCCGGCCCAAGCAGCTGTACTCGGTGTATCAGAAGATGGTCGTACGCGGACGCGAGTTCGACGACATCTACGACCTGATCGGCATCCGCGTGCTGGTGAACTCGGTGCGCGACTGCTACGCCGTTCTCGGCGCGATCCACGCCCGCTGGACCCCGCTGCCGGGCAGGTTCAAGGACTACATCGCCACCCCGAAGTTCAACCTCTACCAGTCGCTGCACACGACGGTCATCGGCCCGTCCGGCCGCACGGTCGAGATCCAGATCCGCACGCACGAGATGCATCAGCAGGCGGAGTTCGGCGTCGCCGCGCACTGGATGTACAAGGAGCGGATGAACGGCGGGAAGGTGGATGCCCGTGCCGCCGACGCCGACATGGCCTGGCTCGCGCACATCTCCGACTGGCAGGCCGAGACGGCCGACCCGAGCGAGTTCCTCGACTCGCTGCGCTTCGAGATCGGTGCGAAGGAGGTCTACGTCTTCACCCCGAAGGGGCGGGTCATCGGCTTGCCGACCGGCGCGACGACCGTGGACTTCGCATACGCCGTGCACACCGAGATCGGCCACCGCACCATGGGAGCGAAGGTCAACGGCCGGCTGGTGCCGCTCGAGACCGAGCTGAAGAGCGGCGACGTGGTCGAGGTGTTCACCTCGAAGAACCCCGACGCCGGCCCCAGTCAGGACTGGCTGAGCTTCGTCAAGAGCACGCGGGCGCGCAACAAGATCCGCGGGTGGTTCACGAAGGAGCGCCGCGAAGAGGCGATCGAGCAAGGCAAGGAGTCGATCGCCCGCGCGATGCGCAAGCAGAACCTGCCTCTGCAGCGGCTCATGAACCAGGAGTCGTTCGCCGAAGTCGCACGTCAGCTGCGCTACGAGGACGTCTCCGGCCTGTACGCCGCCGTCGGGGAGGGTCACGTCTCGACGCAGTCGGTGCTCGAGAAGGTCACGGCCCTCGTCGCCGCCGATGAGGACACCAGCACCGGCGCCGTGCAGCTCCCGGGCCAGGCACCTGCGCGTGAGCCGCGCACCAGCGACTCCGGTGTGCTCGTGCGCGGAGCGTCCGACATCCTCGTCAAGCTCGCCCGGTGCTGCACACCCGTCCCCGGCGACCCCATCGTCGGCTTCGTCACGCGGGGAAGCGGCGTCTCGGTGCACCGTCAGGACTGCGTGAACGTCAAAGCGCTCGGCTCCGACCCTGAGCGCTTCATCGAGGTCGAATGGGCACCGACGACCAAGAGCGTGTTCCGGGTGCAGATCCAGGTCGAGGCCCTCGACCGCTCGGGCCTGCTCTCGGATGTCACACGCGTGCTCAGCGAGCACCACGTCAACATCCTGTCGGCCACCGTCTCGACCACGGACGAGCGTCTCGCGCTCAGCAGGTTCGTCTTCGAGATGGGCGACTCGGTGCACCTCGACCGGGTGCTCAACGCCGTCCGTCGCATCGACGCGGTCTACGACGTGTACCGCGTCACGACATCCTGACCCGCCCAGCCGTCGAGGATCCGTCTGGCGTGGATCGCGCCGGGGCGTCTGCCCAGCGGCAGCACGCGAGCGCGAACGGCGTCGGCCAGGCCGGGGGAGATGCGCACCAGCGCGTGAAGCCAGATCTCGTCCTCCGTACTGCGCGCCGAGCTGAGCAGCAGCGACACGGCCGTCGCCTCCGCGGTCTGAACCCAGAGACCGGCGATCGACTCGATGTCCGTGCCTGCCAGCCGCCTCTCATGGTGCATCACGCGCGTCGACGGGCCGAGGCGCTGACGACTCGCGCTGATCCGCGACACGTGATGCACGCGCGGGGGAGCGTCGCCCGCCCCGTGCACCCAGGCCGCGCTCACCCCGCTCACGGCCGTTCCCGGCGGGACGAGCGACGACAGGCTAAGGGCTCTTGCGGCCGCGCCTTCGATCGTGTCCGCCGGCATGTACCCCTCACCGACCTCGACGACGTCGCCGTCGAGGCGTGCCGCGCTGAGCTCGGGGAGGCTCAGCCGGTCACCCGGACGGTAGAACAGGGCGGGATGCACGCTGAACAGTATGAGCCGCGACGCCCTCGAGGAGGACGCCGCGGCTCATACTGTGGATAACGGCGGATGCCGGATCAGCTGCGTGAATCAGCCGCCCAGCGCGCTCAGCCAGGAGCGACGCGCGGCCAGCGCCTCGGTGGCCTCCTTGACGGCGCGCTTGTCGCCGGTCTTCTCTGCCGCGGCGAGCTCGGCCTCGAGCTTCTCGATGGCCTCGAGAAGCTGCGAGCTCATGTCGCCCACGCGGGCCTTCGTCTCGGGGTTGTTCGTCTTCCAGTCGACGTCCTCACGCGACTTGAGCGCCTGCTCGATCGAGCGCATGCGGTCATCGAGCGCACGCTCCTTCTCGCGCGGGAAGATGCGGCCGACCTCGTCCCACTGACGCTGGATGCGAGTGAGGAGGGCGCGTGCGCGCTTGAGGTTCGGCTCGTCGGCGACGGTCTTCGCCTCTTCGAGCAGCGCCTCGCGGGCTTCGATCCGCGGAGCCGAGTCGGCCTCCTCAGCGGCGGCCTGCTCGGCGCGTGCCGAGTACAGCGCGTCGCCGGCGGCCTTGAACCGGGCCCACAGGGCGTCGTCTGCCTTGCGGCCGGCACGACCCGACGCCTTCCACGCGTCGAGCAGGTCGCGATAGGCGGGGATGCCGTCGACGCCGCGGGGGGCGAGCGCCTCGGCACGCTCGACGAGACGCGCCTTGGCGTCACGAGCGGTGCGGTGCGCGTCGTCGAGTTCGGAGAAGAACGCTCGGCGTGCCTTGTCGACCGTCGTGCGCGCGTCGCGGAAGCGCTTCCAGAGCTGCTGCGCCACGCCCTTGGGCAGGCGAGGGGCGTTCTGCTGGTGCGCCTGCCACGCGTCGAACAGCTCGGTCATCTCTGCCGTGACCTGCTTCCACTGCACCTTCGACAGATCGCGACCGGCGATGGCCTCGGCCTTCTCGACGATCGCGGTGCGCTCGGCGATGGCGGCATCCAGCGCCTCCTTCGCGGCTGCGGACTCGCGTGACGCAGCGTCGGCGAGCGAGGCGAGGAACGTCTCGATGCGCTCACGGAGAGAGACCAGGTCGCCGACCGCGGCGGCGTCCGTCGCCTCGTTCTTCAGGTGCGTGGCCTGCTTGGTCAGATCGGATGCCGATGCGCCGCCGCTCTGCGCACGGGTCTCGAGGGTGCCGAGCTTGACGGCGAGGTCGTCGTACTTGCGGGCGTAGTACGCCAGCGCCTCTTCCGGTGTGCCGTCGGGGTACTGCCCGACAGGACGCCAGTCGTCTCCCTCGCGCACCTCGACCGTGCCGTCGTCCGTGACGCGACCCCATTCGGCGGCGTCCGAGGCGACCGGCGCGACGGCGGGAGCAGCGGCGGCGACCGGTGCCGCGGCGGGCATCGGCTTGCGCGGCGGCGCCGGAAC
>NZ_DAMDLU010000116.1:0-9240 GCF_032084865.1 Microbacterium sp. | reverse complement strand
GTTGCCGCGCTCGGCGAGCGCGCGCAGGTCGGCGGCGCTCACTGCAGGGCCTCCTCGTCTGCTCGGTGCGCCCACTGCGCGAAGGTCTCGCCGGCGCTGTCCCGGTCTGCCAGGTAGCGGCGGATGACCCGCTCGGCGTAGTCGGCGATGCCGTCCGCCGGCACCTTGAGACCGCGCACGGTGCGGCCGAGCCCTGCCTCCTCCCGGTCGACGTTCGCGAGCCCGCCGCCGAGGTGAACCTGGTAGCCGGGCACCTGCTGACCGTCGATCAGCACGAGCTGGCCCTTGAGCCCGATGTCCGCGGTCTGGATGCGCGCGCACGAGTTCGGGCATCCGTTCACATGCAGAGTGATGGGGCGACCGATCTCGGGTTCGAGGGCACCCAGGCGATCTTCCAGCTGCTCGATCGCGCGGGCGGCGTTGACCTTCGTCTCGACGATCGCGAGCTTGCAGAACTCGATGCCGGTGCACGCGATGGTGCCGCGGCGGAACAGGCTCGGCCGGGCCGACAGGCCCAGGCCATCCAGCCCCTGCACGAGGCTGTCGACGCGGCTCTCGTCGATGTCGAGCACGAGCAGCTTCTGGTGGGGTGTGGTGCGGATGCGCTGCGAGCCGTGCGCTTCGGCGAGGTCGGCGAGCGCCGTCAGGGTGGAGCCGGACACGCGGCCGACGAGCGGGGCGGCGCCGACGAAGAAGCGGCCGTCCTTCTGGCGGTGGATGCCGACATGGTCGCCGAGGCTGTTCGGCTTGGGGGCGGCGGGACCGTCGGGCAGCGGGTGCTCGAGGTACTCGTCCTCGAGCACGGCGCGGAACCTCTCGGTGCCCCAGTCGGCGAGCAGGAACTTCAGGCGCGCCTTGTTGCGCAGTCGCCGGTATCCGTAGTCGCGGAAGATCTGCGTCACGCCGTGCCACACCTCGGCCACGCGGTCGGGAGTCACGAAGACGCCGATGCGCTCGCCGAGTCGCGGCACCACCGACAGGGCGCCGCCGACCCACAGGTCGTAGCCGATGCCGAGTTCGGGGTGCTCGACCGCGACGAAGGCGCAGTCGTTGATCTCGTGCACGACGTCCTGGCTGGGGTGCCCGGTGATCGCCGTCTTGTACTTGCGCGGCAGGTTCGACAGGGTCTCGTCGCCCAGGAAGCGATCGGCGATCTCGCGGATCTGCGGGGTCGGATCGATGAGCTCGTCGGCGGCGATGCCGGCGACGGGCGAACCGAGGATGACTCGGGGCACGTCGCCGCACGCCTCGGTGGTGCTCAGGCCCACCGCTTCGAGACGGCGCCAGATCTCGGGCACGTCCTGGACCTCGACCCAGTGCAGCTGCACGTTCTGCCGGTCGGTGATGTCGGCGGTGTCGCGGGCGAACTCGGTCGAGATCTCGCCGATCACGCGCAGCTGCTCGGTGCTCAGCTGGCCGCCGTCGATGCGCACCCGCAGCATGAAGTACTCATCCTCGAGCTCGTGCGGCTCGAGCTGCGCGGTGCGGCCGCCGTCGATGCCGGGCTTGCGCTGGGTGTACAGCCCCCACCAGCGGAAACGGCCGTGCAGGTCGGTCGGGTCGATGCTCGCGAACCCGCCCTGGGCGTAGATCGTCTCGATGCGCTCGCGCACGTTCAGTCCGTTGTCGGCGAGCTTGAACTCCTCGTTGCCGTTGAGCGGCTCGGTGCCGTCGATCGCCCACTGGCCGTGCGGTTTGGTCGGCGTGCGGCTGGTGCGCGTGCGTGCGCCGCGGATGGTCGTCGGCTGCTGGATGGTCATCGAGCCCCCTCAGGTGAATGGCTGGGGATCAACGTACGGACTGCGATTCGAGCCGGGAACCCTTCGTGACACGCAGCGACCAGGAGGGAAACAGAACGTCACGTGACGCGAAATGTGACGCCGGAGGGGTGGTGCGATCAGCGGATCTGTGCGTGGTGAGCAGGGGGTGCGTGGTGAGCAGGGCGCCGCACGAGCGAAGGCGAATCACCCGGGGTAGGACGAGATCACGGGAATTCGTCCTACCTCGGCGCGTTCGCCGACCTGCGGTGAGTCAGGCCGAATGCGCTGTCTCGTAGCGGGCGACCACGAGGTCGACCAACGCGTCCGGGATGCCCCGCTCGGGCAGCAGATCGTCGAGCAGCGGCCCCGTGATCAGACGGTCGCCGGCGTGGCGGACCGCGAGATCGAAGAAGAACCCGCGCCCGAGCAGGTACGTCGCGACGACGGCATCCGGAGCGGCGGCAAGCGCCGTCGGCAGATCCGGATGCCTGGCGGCGAGGTACCCGAGATCGACCCGGCGCCCGGTGCGCGCGCGCAGCAGGGCGGCCATGCCCTCGGCATCCGGCACCGAGCGCTCGTCGCGGGAACCCGCGACGGCGAGCACGATCGGGGCGTCGGGATGACGGATGCCGTCGAGGCGCGTCGCCAGCACCTCGGCGAGCAGGGGATCCGGGCCGAGTGGGTCGGTGACGACGGCATCCGGTCGCTGGGCGACGATGCCGTGCAGGTCGTGGTGCACGTGGAAGCCCTGCGAGAGCAGCAGAGGCACGATGACCACCGGTCCGTCGAGCCCGGCCAGCGCGCTCGCCGCGTCGGGCTGCTGCACGTCGACGAAGCCCTCGCGCACGTCGACGTCGGGCAGCCGCTCGGCCACCCGGGCGACGAGCGCCGCGATCGACCGCGCGCCGTCGACGTCGGAAGTGCCGTGCGAGACGGCGAGCAGCGCGGGTCTGACCATGCGGGCGACTCTAGATCGGGTCGTGCGGATGCCGCCGGATCGGCGTCAAACAGCGAAATGCGACCCCGAGACCCAAACCTGAGTCGAGACATGTCAAGTTTGTTTTGACAGTATCCGGACGTGCGCTTACACTTGAGTCATCACGACTCAGGTTCGCATCTGATCGTCCAAGACTTCACCAATGCAAAGGAGAAACACATGGCACGTGCTGTCGGAATCGACCTCGGAACCACCAACTCCGTGGTCAGCGTCCTCGAGGGCGGCGAGCCCAAGGTCATCGCCAACGCCGAGGGCTTCCGCACCACCCCGTCGGTGGTCGCATTCACCAAGGACGGCGAGGTGCTGGTCGGCGAGACCGCCAAGCGCCAGGCCGTCACCAACGTCGACCGCACGATCGCGTCGGTCAAGCGCCACATGGGCACCGACTGGTCGTTCGACGTCGACGGCAAGAAGTGGACGCCGCAGGAGATCTCCGCGCGCATCCTCCAGAAGCTGAAGCGCGATGCCGAGTCCTACCTCGGCGACACCGTGACCGACGCGGTCATCACGGTCCCCGCGTACTTCAACGACGCCGAGCGTCAGGCCACCAAGGAGGCCGGTGAGATCGCGGGCCTCAACGTGCTCCGCATCATCAACGAGCCGACCGCCGCGGCCCTCGCCTACGGCCTCGACAAGGGCAAGGAGGACGAGCTCATCCTCGTCTTCGACCTCGGTGGCGGCACGTTCGACGTGTCCCTCCTCGAGGTCGGCAAGGACCCGGAGGACGGTTTCTCCACCATCCAGGTCCGCGCCACCCACGGTGACAACAAGCTCGGTGGCGACGACTGGGACGACCGCATCGTCAAGCACCTCCTCACCACGGTGAAGAACAACACCGGTGTCGACCTGTCGAACGACAAGATCGCCATGCAGCGTCTCCGTGACGCCGCCGAGCAGGCCAAGAAGGAGCTGTCGACCGCGACGTCGACGAACATCTCTCTCCAGTACCTCTCGATGAGCGAGAACGGCCCCATCCACCTCGACGAGAGCATCAGCCGCACGCAGTTCGAGCAGATGACCTCCGACCTCCTGGACCGCTGCAAGGCGCCGTTCCACCAGGTCATCAAGGACGCGGGCATCAAGCTGTCCGACATCGACCACGTCGTCCTCGTCGGCGGCTCCACCCGCATGCCGGCCGTGAGCAGCCTCGTCAAGGAACTCACCGGCGGCAAGGAGCCCAACAAGGGCGTCAACCCCGACGAGGTCGTCGCGGTCGGCGCGTCCCTCCAGGCCGGTGTCCTCAAGGGCGAGCGCAAGGACGTCCTCCTCATCGACGTCACCCCGCTCTCCCTCGGCATCGAGACCAAGGGCGGCATGATGACCAAGCTCATCGAGCGCAACACGGCCATCCCGACCAAGCGGAGCGAGACCTTCACCACGGCCGACGACAACCAGCCGTCCGTCGCGATCCAGGTCTTCCAGGGTGAGCGCGACTTCACCCGCGACAACAAGCCGCTCGGCACGTTCGAGCTGACGGGCATCGCCCCGGCTCCCCGCGGCATCCCGCAGATCGAGGTCACCTTCGACATCGACGCCAACGGCATCGTGCACGTGTCCGCGAAGGACAAGGGCACCGGTACCGAGAAGTCGATCGTCATCTCCGGCGGCTCGTCGCTGTCGAAGGAGGACATCGAGCGCATGGTGCGCGAGGCCGAGGAGCACGCCGCCGAGGACAAGGCGCGTCGTGAGGCCGCGGAGACCCGCAACCAGGCGGAGACCCTCGCCTACTCGATCGAGAAGCTCATCTCCGAGAACGAGGACAAGCTCCCCGAGGACGTGAAGACCGAGGTCAAGGCCGACGTCGACGCGCTCAAGACGGCTCTGGCCGGCGACGACGACGAGGCCGTGAAGACCGCGTTCGAGAAGCTCAACCAGTCCCAGTCGAAGCTCGGCGAGGCGATCTACGCCTCCTCGCAGGCGGACGCCGCCGGCGCTTCGGCCGAGGGCGAGGCCCCGACCGGTGACGCCCCCTCCTCCGAGGAGGACGTCATCGACGCCGAGGTCGTCGACGACGAGGACGAGAAGAAGTAATCATGACGGACAAGAACTTCGACGAGAACGAGGTTCCGGAGGGGTCGGATGCTCAGGCATCCGGCCCCGTGCCGCAGAACCAGGACGTTCCTGACAACCCTGACTCGAGCGAGGCCGCAGGGGCCGAGGGCTCGGACGACGACCTCACGGTCGACGACATCCTGAACGCAGAGCAGATCGACGAGGCGGCCAGCGAGGACGGCTCCGACGCGGGCATCATCGACGCCGAGAACGCTCTGCTCACCGATCTCAAGCGTCTGACGGCCGAGTACGCCAACTACCGCCGCCGCACCGAGGAGCAGCGTCACGTCGAGATCGCGCGCGCGAAGGGCGAGGTCGCCAAGGGCCTGCTGCCCGTGCTCGACGACCTCGACCGCGCCCAGCAGCACGGTGACCTCGTCGAGGGCTCGGCTTTCGTCGTGATCGCCGACAAGCTGCGCGGCGTCGTCGAGCGACTCGGCGTCGTCGCCTACGGTGCGCAGGGCGAGGAGTTCGACCCGCAGCATCACGAGGCGATCTTCCAGCAGCCGACCCCCGGTGCCACCACCTCCACGATCCTCGAGGTCGTCGAGGTCGGCTACCGTCTCGGCGATGTCGAACTGCGCCCGGCCAAGGTCGTCGTCGCCGTTCCCGCCGAGTAGGAGCAGGTGATCGATGGCTAGCCAGGACTGGTTCGACAAGGACTTCTACAAGACGCTCGGCGTCTCGAAGGACGTCTCGGATGCCGATCTGAAGAAGACCTATCGCAAGCTCGCCCGCAAGTACCACCCCGACTCCAATCAGGGTGATGCTGCGGCCGAGGCGAAGTTCAAGGAGATCAGCGAGGCGTACAGCGTGCTCAGCGACGCCGAGCAGCGCCGCGAGTACGACGAGATCCGCGCCATGGGCTCGGGTGCGCGGTTCACCGCACCCGGTGCCGGCGGTGCCGGCGGCTTCGAAGACGTGTTCAGCCGGTTCGGGCAGGGAGGACGAGCGAGCCAGGCCGACTTCGACGACATCTTCTCGATGTTCTCGCAGGGCGGCGGCTCGTTCGGCTCCGGCCGCTTCGGTCAGCCCACCGGCGGGTACCGCGGCTTCGGCGGCCCGCAGAAGGGCACCGACCTCACGGCCACGACGACGCTCGACTTCGTCACCGCCGTGCAGGGCGACACCATCACCCTGCAGGCCGGCGACGGCAAGCCGTTCAAGGTCAAGGTGCCGGCGGGGGTGAAGGACGGGCAGAAGATCCGGCTGCGCGGCCGCGGGCGTCCGTCGCCCGACGGCGGCGAGGCCGGCGACATCGTCGTGCAGGTGAAGGTGCGCCCGCATCCGGTGTTCAGCCGCGACGGACTGAACCTGCGCCTGACGGTGCCGGTGACGTTCACCGAGGCGACGCTCGGGGCGACCATCGAAGTGCCCACGCTCGGCGGCGACACGGTCAAGCTCCGCGTGGCCCCCGGCACGCCCTCCGGGCGCGTGCTGCGGGTCAAGGGGCGCGGCGTGACGACGGCGAAGGGCACCGGCGACCTGCTCGCCGAACTGCAGATCGCCGTTCCCTCGCACCTCGACGACGCGGCCAGGGAGGCGCTGGAGCGCTTCCACGAGCTCGGGCCCAAGGAGAACCCGCGGGCCGAGATGATGGCCAAAGCGAAGGTCTGACCATGGACGCCGATTCACCCGTCTTCGCGATCGCGGTCGCCGCGGAGCTGGCCGGAATGCACCCTCAGACCCTGCGGCAATACGACCGCATCGGTCTGGTGGTGCCCGGCCGCACCCGCGGCGGCTCGCGGCGCTACTCGATGCGCGACATCGAGCAGCTCCGTGAGGTCGCCCAGCTCTCGAGCGAGGGGATGAGCCTGCCGGCCATCGCCCGTCTGCTCGATCTGGAGGACGAGGTGCGGATGCTGCGCCGCCGCGTCAACGAGCTCGAGGGCGCTCTGCGCGCCGAGCGCGAGACCCGCCCCGGTGTGCGCGTGTTCGCCGCCGGGGCATCCGGCCAGGTCGTCACCCTGCCGTCGGGCCGGCGCATCCGCCGCTCGACCGAGGTCGTGCTGTGGCATCCGCGCCGTGCCGCCGTCGAGGCGGACGACGCCACCGCATCAGAGGCGGCCGAGTCGTAGAGCGCGCTCAGATCCCGAGCACGGCCTTCGCGATCAGGAAGTAGATGATCAGGCCCGTCGCGTCGACGAATGTCGTGATGAACGGGTTCGAGAAGACCGCCGGATCGACCTTGATGGCGCGCGCGGCGAGCGGCATGATGCCGCCGATCGATGCCGCCACCGTGCAGACGGCGGTGAGCGTGAGCCCGATCACCAGACCGACGTGCCAGTCGTAGATCAGACCTGTCAGCGTGAAGCCCAGGATCCCGAGCAGCAGACCGAGGCTGAGCCCGACCCTCACCTCGCGCGAGAGCACCTTGCGCACATCGCGGGGCGTGATCTCGCCGAGGGCCAGAGAGCGCGTGACCGTCGTCGCCGCCTGATTGCCCGTGTTGCCGCCGGTGCCGATCAGCAGCGGCACGAACAGCGCCAGCACGGTCATCTGCGCGAGGGTCGCCTCGAACGCGTCGAGCACCTGCACGGTCAGCGTCGCGCCGACGGCGAGAACGAGCAGCCACACCACGCGCGAGCGCACGAGGCGGCGGATCGGGGTCGACAGGTACGAGCGACGCAGCGGCTCGACACCGCCCTGACGCGCGGCATCCTCGCTCTCCTCCTGCTTCAGGATGCGGGCCGCGTCGTCGATCGTGAGGATGCCGACGAGCCGCTGATCGCCGTCCACGACCGGCAGGGCGAGCAGGCCGTAGTCGGTGGTGCGGCGCGCGGCGATCTCCGCGTCCTCCGTGACCTCGGCGACGTGCGGTTCGCTCATGACGTCGGCGATCAGGGCATCCTCGTCGGCCGACATCAGATCCCGCAGGCTCACGATCCCGACCACCCGCCGCGCGTCCGTGACCGGCAGCGTGTACACGGTCTCGGCGCTGTGGAGGGCGGCGCGGATGCGCGTGAACGTCTCGCGCACCGTGAGCCGGGGGTGGGTGGTGACGAACTCGGGGCTCATCCGCCTGCCGACGGAGTGCTGCGGATAGCCGAGCATCCCCGCGGTCAGCTCGCGCTCCTGCCGGGTCAGGCCGCGCAGCAGCTGCGGCGCGACGGATGCCGGCAGCTCGTCGAGCAGCCAGACCCGGTCGTCGGGGTCCATCTCGGCGAACAGCGACGTGACCTCGGCCCGGCGCAGGGCGCGCACCAGGTCGCCCCGGGTGCCGGGCAAGAGCGCTTCGAACACGTCCAGCGCCCTCGCCTTCGCGAGCAGCCGGTAGACGATGGCGGCGTCTTCGATGCCCAGCCGGTCGATGAGCTCGACGACCTCGGGAACGGTCAGCGGCGTCAGCCTCGCGGATGCGCCGGGCAGGTCGCCCTGGGCGATGAGGCGGCGGATGTCATCAGCGGCGTCGGAGACGGTCTGAAGCTGGATGGGAGTCATGAGCGTGCCTTAGGAAGGCACCGCACGGAGCGGACTTCGCCGGAGCGAAGGGGCGTGCGTCGCAGCAGACGACGCCGCTCAGCCGAGCGGTGCGGAAGCGGAGGGTGTGACGTGTCTGCGACTATGACTGTCACTCGACATGGTGAACCACCTCGCTTCCTGGTGCTCGGGGAGACGTACCCACCGATCGTACCCGGATGCGCTGGATCGCCCTCACAGCGGCGGTCGAGTGCAATAGGGTTCTCATAGTCGGGGGGCTGCGCAAGGCGGGCCTTCGGCCTGTCACCGGAGGAGAATCCATGCGCACCGCACCCAGATCCGCCCTGTTCATCACCGCTCTCGCCCTCGCTGTCGGCCTCTCCGGCTGCTCGGGCTCCCCGGCGGCCGACAGCAGCAGCGGCAAGAAGACCGACGAGAAGCCGGCCACCAGCAGCCAGAGCGTCGCCGATGCCTGCCAGCTGTTCGTCGACGAGGGCACCAAGATCAGCAACAAGGCGCAGGAGCTCTCGGCTTCGGCGACCACCGACCCGGAAGCCGCCGCCGCCGCGCTCGCAGACGTGCAGAAGGAGTTCGAGGCGCTCGGCGAGAAGATCACCAACGAAGAGGTCTCGCCCGTCTACAACGAGTTCGTGTCGGCGTACGGCGAGTTCTCGACCATCATCGGCGAGGTCTCGGCAGACCCCTCCCAGGCAAGTGACGCCATGCAGAAGGTCAACGACACCGTCACGAAGGTCTCCGACGCGAGCACCGAGCTCGGCGAGATCTGCAACGGCTGACCGAGCACCGCTCGATCGACAGCCGAACGGCCCGTCTCCCGGCATCCGGGGGGCGGGCCGTTCTCGCATCCGGATCAGCCGGCGGCGACCTCGACCAGCTCGCGGGCCAGGCCGTGCAGGTCGCGAGGACCGCCCTGCCAGAGGGCGGAGATCGGCCGGCGCAGCGGCACGGGCGCCAGATCGAGAGCATGCAGGCGTCCGAGCGCGGTGTCGT
>NZ_DAMDLU010000115.1:405-9257 GCF_032084865.1 Microbacterium sp. | reverse complement strand
CGTCCCGGCCGGCGAGCGCGGCTGCGGTCTTCGTGCCGCCCACGTCGACGGCCAGGACGACCTCTGACATCAGCGCGTCGCGGCCGGCAGCAGTCCCACGCCGGCGAGCACGCCGCCGACCTTCTCGACGGCCTCGCCGTCGAGCGGGGTCACGGTGTGCGCCATGGTCGCGTGCTCGATCAGACCGCGTGCCTTCATCGCCGCCTTGAACGCGCCGACTCCGGTCGCGTCGCCCGAGAGGCCGGTCGGCTGGAAGACGATGTCGAACATGCGGTTGATGCGCTCCTGCTCGCTGCGGGCCGCGTCCCAGTCGCCGCGGCGGGCGGCCTCGAACAGTCGCACGTAGCCCTCGGCCTCGACGTTCGCCGCACCGGGCACCACGCCGTCGGCGCCGGCCAGCAGCATGGCATCCACCACCATCTCGTGGCCGGTCAGCAGCTGCAGCGGACGGCCGGCCGCCTCGTTGGCGGCGATCAGGCGGCGGAAGCCGACGTCGTCTCCCGACGAGTCCTTGACGCCCGCGATGACGCCCTCGGTGCCGAGCTCGATCAGCAGCGCCAGGCCGAGCTTCTTGTGCACGCGCACGGGCACGTCGTACGCCCACAGCGGCGCGTCGATCGCGGCGGCGATGGTGCGGAAGTGGTCGGCGATCTCGTCCTGCGAGTTCAGCGTGTACAGCGGAGCGGTGGTGACGATCGCGTCGGCACCGGCATCCACGAGCCGGCGGGCGGTCTCGATGATCCGCGGCGCGGTGAGCTCGATGGCGCCGGCGATGATCGGCACGCGGCCGGCGTTCGCGGTGGCGATGGTCTTCAGGATGGCCACGCGCTGGTCGTCGGTGAAGTACGCCGTCTCGCCGGTCGAGCCCAGCGCGAACAGGCCGGCGACGCCGGCGTCGACGAGGTACTCGACGAGGCGGGTGAGCGACTCGTGATCGACGGTGTGGTCGGGCAGCAGCGGGGTGGCGACAGGGGGGACGATGCCGGCGAAGGCGGGGGATGCAGAGGACATGAGGTTCCGGTTCGTTAGTTAGTGAGATGCAGGCGCGAGCAGCGATGGCGCGGCGCCGAGCAGTGTTCGGGTGTAGTCGTCGGAGGGGTTGTCGAAGATGCTCGCCGCATCGCCGAACTCGACGACGCGGCCGCGGTTCATCACGGCGATCTCGTCGGAGAGGTAGCGCACGGTCTGGATGTCGTGCGAGATGAAGACCATGCCCAGGCCGAGCTGGTCCTTGAGGTCCGTGAGCAGGTTGAGGATCTGCGCGCGCACCGAGACGTCGAGCGCCGAGGTCGGCTCGTCGGCGATGATCACCTGCGGGTCGAGCACGAGGGCACGGGCGATCGCCACGCGCTGCCGCTGACCGCCGGAGAGCTGACCGGGCAGTGCGTCGAGGGCGGATGCCGGCAGGCCGACCAGCCCGAGCAGATCGCGCACCTTGCGCTGACGCGAGGCCGGGTCTCCGAGACCGTGCACCTGCAGCGGATCCAGCAGCGCGTCACGCACGGTCATGCGGGCGTTCAGCGCGGTGGCGGGATCCTGGAACACGACCGAGAGGATGCGGCCCAGCCGCTTGCGCACCGCGGGGGTGAACGAACGCACCGGCTCACCGGCGAACACGACCTGCCCGCTGGTGGGCTTCTCGAGCCCGATCAGCACCTTGGCCGACGTCGACTTGCCCGAACCGGATTCGCCCACGATGCCCAGCGTCTGACCGCGCTTGACGGTGAGCGATACGCCGGCCAGCGCGTCGACGTAGTTCGGCTTGAACAGCGTCGAGGTGCGCGTGCGATAGCGGACGTGCACGTCCTTCAGCTCGATGACGGGTTCGCTCATCGCCCTGCTCCGATCGGCTCGACGGGCGCATCGTCGGGATGCGCGGAGTAGAAGTGCTCGGTGCCGGCGATCTGCCGGCGCACGGGGGTGACTCCGGCGTAGCGCGCGGGATCCGACGAGCGCGGTGCGAAGCGGTCTCCGCGGGGGAAGTCGCGCGGCGACGGCACGACACCCGACACCTGATGCAGGCGGTCGGAGCCGGCCTCGATCGAGAGCACCGCGCCCAGCAGGCCCTGGGTGTACTCGTGCACCGGCTGGGTGAGCACCTCGCGCGTCGTGCCCTGCTCGACCACTTGACCGGCGTACATGACGGTGATGCGGTGGGTCAGCTCGGCGACGAGAGCGAGGTCGTGCGAGACGAAGATCATCGCGAAGCCGAGCTCGCGCTGCAGCCGCATGAGCAGCTCGACCACCTGCGCCTGCACGGTGACGTCGAGCGCCGTGGTGGGCTCGTCGGCGATCACCAGACGCGGGTCGCGGGTGAGCGCCATCGCGATCAGCACGCGCTGGCGCTGACCGCCCGAGAGCTCGTGCGGGTACGAGGCGAGGGTGCGCGTCGGGTCGAGGCCGACCAGCTCGAGCAGCTCCTCGGCCGTGCGGGTGCCGCCGCGGCGCGTGAGCTGCTTCATCTGCGAGCGGATGAGCATGGCCGGGTTCAGCGAGCTCAGCGCGTCCTGGTAGATCATCGCGATGTCGTGCCCGCGCAGCGCGTTGCGCTGTGCGGGGTCCATCTGCAGCAGATCCTCGCCGTCGAACATGATGCGTCCGCGGACGTCGGCCTTCGGGTCGAGCAGGCCCATGATCGCGAGCGACGTGATGGACTTGCCGCAGCCGGACTCGCCGACCAGCGACATGGTCTCGCCGGGGCGCACCGTGAAGCTGACGTGATCGACCACGTCGACGTCACCGTGGCGCGGGAACGAGATGCACAGATCCTGCACTTCGAGCAGCGGCGCGTCATCACCGGTGTAGACCATCCGGTCGGTGCGGGCGAGCTCACGTGTGCGCAGCTCGGCGAGACGCTCGCCGAGGGGCACCACGGGCGTCTGCGGCGCACGCAGCTCGGGCACGCCGCTGGGCACCGACAGGTTCACCGAGGTGTCGACGGTCCGCACGACATGCGTGTCGTCGAAGCCGGCGCGCTCGAGGTCGGTGGTCGACTCCTCGGTGCCCGCGGCGTCGGCGGTGACCTTGCGCGCCCGCGGGGAGACCATCGCGTCGGTGAGCCCCTCGGAGAGGATGTTCAGGCACAGCACCGTGATCATGATCAGGATGCCGGGGAAGAACGTCGCCCACCAGGCGCCGGACATCAGCAGGTTGCGCCCGGCCGCGATGACGTTGCCCCAGCTGGGCTCGGGGTCGGGAACACCCGCCTGCAGGAACGACAGCGAGGCTTCGAAGACGATCGCGTCCGCGACGAGGACGGTGGCGAAGACGAGCACCGGTGCCATCGCGTTGCGGGCGACGTGCTTGATGATGATGCGCGGGGTGCGCGCACCCATCACGCGCACCGACGAGACGTAGTCCTCGCCGTACTGGTCGAGCACGTTGGCGCGCACGATACGGGTGAGCTGCGGCACATACAGGAACGCGATGGTCAGCACCAGCACGGGCAGCGACTTGCCGAACACCGCGACGAACACGGCCGCGAGGGCGATGCCGGGGAACGACATGATGACATCCATCACGCGCATCAGCGTCTCGGACACCCACTTGGGCGCCGTGGCGGCGATGGTGCCGAGCACGCAGGCGACCGCCAGGGCGACGAGCGTCGCGCCGAGGCCGATCACCAGCGAGTAGCGGGCGCCGTAGACGAGACGCGAGAAGATGTCGCGACCCTGTCGGTCGGTGCCGAAGATGTGGTCGCCGCTGGGCGCCTGCACCGGGCTGCCCGAGGCGAGCGGGTCGAACGCCGTGACGAGCGGGGCGAGCACGGCCGCCAGCCCGATGATCGCCAGGATGGCGATGCAGATGAGGGATCCGATCGACAGGCCGCCGAAGCGCAGGCCGGGAGCGGACAGTCGTTCAGTGAGTTTGCGTCGCATGGGTCACACCGCCCGGATTCGGGGATTGATGAGCACGTACAGGAGGTCGACGATGATGTTGATCACGACGAAGGCGAGGGCGACGGCGAGCGTCACGCCCTGCACGAGGTTGGGCTCGTTGTTGGTCACGCCGTTGAGGATGAGCGTGCCCATTCCCGGGATGGCGAAGATGATCTCGATCACGACCGCGCCGCCCAGCAGGTAGCCGATGCGCAGACCGAGCACGGTCACGGGGGTGATCAGCGCGTTGCGCAGCACGTTGCGGCCGACCACGACCACGCGGGGGATCCCCGCGCCGAGGGCGGTGCGCACGTAGTCCTTGTCGAGCTCCTCGACCATTGAGGTGCGCACGACGCGCGACAGCTGGCCGATCACCGGCACGGCGAGCGCGACGGCGGGGAGGGTCATGCGGGCGAGCCACGCGGAGGGGTCGGTCCAGAAGTCGGGCAGCGGGCCGGATGCCGGCAGCACGCCGAGTCCGAGGGTGAAGACCTGGATGAGCAGGATGGCCAGCCAGAACGACGGCGTCGAGAGCGCCGCCACACCGAAGAAGCGGATCACCTGGTCAGGCCAGCGGTCGCGGTACACAGCGGCGATGACGCCGATCGCGAAGGCGAGCACGACGGCGATGATGAGGCCGAAGAACGTCAGCGAGAGGGTGACGGGGAAGGCACGCGACACCTCGTCGATGACGGGGAGGCTGCGCGCGGAGTACGTGCCGAGGTCGCCGCGGAACAGCCCGGCGAGGAAGCCGAGGTAGCGGGCGAGCAGGGGCAGGTTGAGGCCGTGCTGCTCACGGTAGGCCTCGAGGGCCTCGGGCGAGGCGGTCTCCCCGAGCGCGACCCGGGCCTGGTCGATGGGCGAGAAGGACATCACGAAGAACACGAGGAACGTGATGCCCAGGATCATCACGGGCAGCTGCAGAAGCCTGCGGCCGATGAGACTGAGCGTGCTTGACACGGGGGCCTTCTTGTTCGAGGGAGATCTCCGGGCGGCGCGGAGAGCGCGCCGCCCGGAGGGGGATCACTTGGCTGCGACCCCGACGTCGAGGAACGACAGTCCGGTGGTCGGGACCGGCTTGAAGCCGACCAGCTGCTGGCTGCTCCACGCGGTGGGCAGCTTGCGGTGGAACAGCGGGTAGAGCACGGCCTGCTCGGAGAGCAGGTCGAAGGCCTTGTCCCAGGTCTTCTGCTGCTCGTCGCCGGTCTGCTGGACGGCCTGGTCGAGCAGACCGGTCAGCTCGGCGTACTCGGGTGAGTCAGCCCATGCGGTGCGGGTCTTCGACCACACGTTGTCGCCGTACCACCAGTTCATCAGCAGGTCGGGGTCGACGCCGAAGACCGAGGGGTCTCCGGGGGCGACGGCGACCGTGTAGTTGCCGGAGTCGACCTTCTCGTACATGGCCGCGGACTGGCCGATCTCGAGCGTGGTCTTGACGCCGACAGCATCCAGCGATTCCTTGATCAGCGGCGCGACCTCCTTGACCCAGCCGGTGTCGGTGGTGAGGAGCGTGATCGACAGGTCCGAGGCGCCGGCGTCGGCCAGCAGCGACTTCGCCTTCTTGGGGTCGTAGGTGTAGACCGTCGACGCCTTGTTGTAGTTCTTGTAGTTCTCAGGCAGGAACGACGTGGCGGCGGTGGCGTTGCCGAGCATGCCGGTCTCGATGATCTTGTCCATGTCGAGCGCGTAGTGCAGCGCCTGACGCACCCGCGGGTCGTCGAACGGCTTCGCCTGGGTGTTGAACATCATGAACAGCAGACCGAACGACTGCACGCTCTCGACCTCGGCGGCCGATGCGAGCGAGTCGACGTCGATGTAGGGCACGTCCTCCATGGCCTGGATGGTGCCGGTCGACATGGCCGTCACGCGGGCCGACGGGTCGGCCAGCAGGTTCCAGTTCATGCCGGCGGCGAGGGCCGGGTGCGGGCCGTTGTAGTCGTCGTAGCGCTCGAAGACGATCTTGTCCTCGGGCACGGCCGAGACGAGGGCGTAGGGGCCCGAGCCGACGGGCTTCGAGGCGAACGCCTCGGGGTCGGCCTCGACGACGGCCTTCGGCACGATCTTCACGACGCCGAGGCGGTCGTTGATCAGCGAGAACGGGTAGTCGGTGGTGATCTGCACGGTGTCCTCATCGACGGCGGTGACCGTGTCGATGAAGTCGATGAACGAGCGGAACAGCGAGTTGTTCGCCGGGTCGAGCACGCGCTGGTAGCTGAAGACGACGTCGTCCGAGGTGACCGGGTCACCGTTCTGGAACGTCGCACCCTCGCGGAGGTCGATCTCGTACGTGGTGTCGTCGACCTTCTTGGGGAGGTCGGCGGCGAGCGCCGGCGCGGGCTTCTGGCTCACCGGGTCGAGGTCGACCAGACCCTCGAAGATGTGCCAGTTGGCCGAGACGGTGACGGCGCCGGAGGCGACCATCGGGTCGAAGCTGCCGCTGAGCGAGTACGAGATGCCCGCCTCGATGGTCGCGTTGGGGTCGACCTTGCCGGGCTCGGCGCCGGCGTCATTCTTTTCGGGAGCTCCGGCACCGCAGCCGGAGAGCGCGACGGCGACGGCGATCGAGCCGGCCAGCGCCGCCCCGAATCGGGTCCCGCGCCTGCGAGGGATGTAACGGGTCATGTGATGCTCCAGTTTTGGGAGGGACGACATCGTCGGGACATCAGATGTCTGATGTACTATAAACACAGATGGGCGATGTTCTCAACAGCAGTCACCCGTTCGTGACAATGAGATGATCGACGTGACGTGAGAGGAAGTGCGAGTTGATCCCGACCCGATCTCGTGCGTCCCGCATGCGCCGCGCTACGACGGCGGATCAGATCAAACAGCTCATCCTCACCCGCAGCCTGCGGCCCGGTGACCCGCTGCCGACCGAATCAGAGCTGTGCGAGACGCTCGATGTCTCGCGCTCGTCGGTGCGCGAAGCGATCCGCACCCTGTCGACGCTCGACATCGTCGATGTGCGCCACGGACACGGCACCTTCGTCGGCGAGATGTCGCTCGACCCGATGGTGGAGGCCCTGGTGTTCCGCGGTGTGCTCTCGCCCGAGGGGTCGCTGCGGGCGCTGCGCGAGGTCGTCGAGGTGCGCCTCGCCCTCGACCTGTCGATGGCCGAGCGGGTCGTCGAAGCCGGCACGGCCGAGAGCGAGCATCCGGCGCTCGCCGATCTCGTCGACGAGATGGTCGACAAGGCCGGCCGCGGCGAGAACTTCCTCGAAGCCGACCGCGCCTTCCACACGCAGCTGTTCGCCCGCACCGGCAACCATCTGGTCGGCCAGCTCGTCGGCGCTTTCTGGGACGTGCACACGGCGGTTCTGCCGCAGCTGCAGATCGCTCCCCCGGCCGACATCGAGAGCACCGCGAAAGCACACGGCGACATGCTCGACGCGGTGCGCGCCGGAGACGTCGAGGCGTATCGCCGAGCGGTGATCGAGCACTACGCGCCGCTGCAGCGCGTGCTCGCCCAGTCGTCCTGACCGGCGACAAAGGCCCTCAAGCCAGCGGCGCCTCCGGCATGCGGCAGGGGCGCGGATGGCTTGAGGGAAGCGCGGTCAGCCCGCGTCTGCTGCGTCCATGGCGAGTTGCACGAGCATCCGCACGCCCGCGCCGGTGGCGCCGTGCGGGGTGTACCCGTGACGCCCCTCGGTGTTGATCGCCGGACCGGCGATGTCGACGTGCACCCACGGCGTTCCTTGCGGGACGAACTCCTCCAGGAAGTGCGCTCCGACGATCACCCCGCCGTCCTTGCCGCCCATATTCGCGAGGTCCGCGACCGATGAGCGCAGGTGCTCGCGCAGGTGCTGCGGCATGGGCAGACGCCACATGCGCTCACCGCTGGCGGAGGCTGCGGCGAGCACCTGCTCGGCGGCGGTTGCCTGACGGGCCATGACCGCCGAGGTGCGGTGGCCGAGCGCGATGATCTGCGCGCCGGTGAGGGTGGCGACGTCGATGAGCAGATCCGGGTCTTCCGCGGCGGCCGATGCCAGGCCGTCGGCCAGCACCAGGCGCCCTTCGGCGTCGGTGTCGGTCACCTCGACCGTCTTGCCGTTGCGCATGCGCAGCACGTCTCCGGGCTTGGTCGCGGTGCCGGAGGGCATGTTCTCGGCCAGCGCCAGCCAACCGGTGACCCGCACGGGCAGACGCAGCGCGCTGATCGCGGCGACGGCGGCGTACACGGCGGCAGCCCCGCCCATGTCGCATTTCATCCAGAGCATCCCGGCGCGGTCCTTGATCCCCAGACCGCCCGAGTCGAAGGTGATGCCCTTTCCGACGAGCGCGATGTGCAGTTTCGCGTCAGCAGGCTCGTGCGCAACCCGCACGAGACGAGGCGGGGTGGCCGAGCCGCGGCCGACACCCAGGATTCCGCCGCAGCCGGCCTGCTCCAACTGCTCCTCGTCGAGCACGGTGACGGCCAGTCCGAGTTCTGCGCCTTCGGTGCTCACCCGCTGCGCGAACGTCGCGGGGGTGAGGTCTGACGGGGCGGCATTGCCGAGGTCACGGGCGATCCCCACAGCTCGGGCGAGCACGGATGCCTGTGCGATGCCGGCGCGCAGAGCCGTGTCGTCCTGCACGTCGGAGAGCACCGAGACAATGCGGGGGCTCGACGCGGGAACCTGGGAGTTCTGGGTGGGGACGGTGTAGTCGCCCAGCAGCACGCCTTCGATGGCGGCGCGCTGCATCTCGGGCGCCTCAGACGGCAGAAGAACGGCCGTGTGGTCACCGGCCGGCACGGTCGCGACCGCGGCCCCGAAGGCCTCGCGCACCTGCTCGGCGTCGTCGCCGTCGCCCAGTCCGACCAGCAGCACACGCACGAGCGCGCCGTCGAGGGTGGCGAAGCTCGTGGTCACTGTGCCCGCCTCGGCCGTGGCGACGCCCGCGTCGGTGAGCGCGGCGATCGCCGTGCGCAGTGCGCCGGGCAGGGAAGCGTCGCTTCCGGCGAGTGCGGCAGGCGCACCGTGAACGCCGCAGATC
>NZ_DAMDLU010000115.1:0-395 GCF_032084865.1 Microbacterium sp. | reverse complement strand
GCGCGGATGTCGGAGAGGGCGGCGGGGTCGGTGTTCGGGGTAACCAGCTGGGCGGTGGGAGTCATGACGTGGTTCCGTTCCAGGTGAGGGAGCTCAAGCCCCCGGCGGCGAGCGCGAGGGCTTCGGGACCGGCGTTGCCGCCGGAGAGGATCACGCCGATGTTCTGCCCGGGGGCGGCAGCGGCGCACTGCATGGCCGCGCTGACTGCAGCGGCCGAGGCAGGTTCGATGACCTGTTTCATCGCGTGCATGATCTGCGACATGGCGATCACCATGTCTTCTTCGGTCACCTCGATGACGTGTGCGACACGGCCCTTGAACTGCGCGAGGCACGCCTCACCGAGGAAGGGCGCGGCGAGGCCGTCGGCGCGGGTCTGCGGCGGGTGGGCGTGCCGC
>NZ_DAMDLU010000114.1:0-9315 GCF_032084865.1 Microbacterium sp. | reverse complement strand
GATCGACCTCGGTGCCGTCGGGGTGGGACGCGCGGCCGGTGCGCAGCACGGCGCCCGTCACGGCATCCCGCACCACGACCTTGCAGGACTGGGTCGACGAGTCGACCCCCAACACGAGTGCCATCACGGCATCCTTCCGTCAGATCCCTCGGCGCGGGGGAGGAGTCGGCTCAGCGGGCGCCCATCAGGTGCTCGGTGGCCAGCTGCTGCAGGCGCACGAACCCGAAGCCGTGACCGCCCAGGTACGCCGCCGAGTCGAAGTCCTCGAACGCGCTGCGGTCGGCGAGCAGGTCGTCGTACGACTCGCCCTCACCGAGGGTGGGCTGCGCGAGCTCGGCGACCTTCGCCGCGGCCAGTGCCTCCTGCACCTCGGGGTCGGCGCGGAAGGCCGCGGCGCGCTCCTTGAGCAGCAGGTACATGCGCATGTTGGCGGCGGCCGAGTCCCAGACGCCGGTCTCGTCCTCGGTGCGGCTGGGCTTGTAGTCGAAGTGGCGCGGGCCGTCGTATGCCGCGCCGCCGTTCGGGCCCCCGTGCTCGAGGAGGTCGACCAGCGAGAACGCGTTGTTCAGGTCGCCGTGCCCGAACACGAGGTCCTGGTCGTACTTGATGCCGCGCTGGCCGTTCAGGTCGATGTGGAACAGCTTGCCGTGGTACAGCGCCTGCGCGATGCCGGCGGTGAAGTTCAGGCCCGCCATCTGCTCGTGGCCGACCTCGGGGTTCAGGCCCACCAGCTCGGGGCGCTCGAGCGAGTCGATGAAGGCGATCGCGTGGCCGAGCGTGGGCAGCAGGATGTCGCCGCGGGGCTCGTTGGGCTTCGGCTCGATCGCGAAGCGGATGTCGTAGCCCTTGTCGGTGACGTAGTCGCCGAGCAGGTTGACCGCCTCGCGGTAGCGCTCGAGCGCGGCCTGGATGTCCTTCGCGGAGTCGTACTCGGCGCCCTCGCGGCCGCCCCACATGACGAAGGTCGATGCCCCCAGCTCGGCGGCGAGATCGATGTTGCGCAGCACCTTGCGCAGGGCGAAGCGACGCACCTGACGGTCGTTGGAGGTGAACCCGCCGTCCTTGAACACGGGGGCGCTGAACAGGTTGGTGGTGACCATCGGCACGATGAGGCCGGTCGCGTCCAGCGCGCCCTTCAGCCGGTCGATCTGCTTCTGCCGCTCGGCGTCGGTCGATCCGAAGGCGAACAGGTCGTCGTCGTGGAAGGTGAGGCCGTACGCGCCGAGCTCGTCGAGCTTCTCGACCGCGTGCACGACGTCGAGGGCCGGTCGGGTCGGGCCGCCGAAGGGGTCGGTGCCGTTGTAGCCGATGGTCCAGAGCCCGAACGAGAATCGGTCGGCCTTGGTGGGGGTGAGAGACATGTGATCCGCCTTCAGCGACGTCGGTGAAATGTTGTAGAGGCGAACATATCAACGGGATGCCGAAGATGCAACGCCGGGATGCGCCGGCGCCCGGCGCCGGCGGGTGGCGCTCAGCGTGCGAGCGGGGCGGTGGACGCGCGCACGACGAGCTCGGCGGGCAGCCGCACGTCCTCCTGCGAGCCCTCATCGAGCATGGCGAGCAGCACGCGCACGGCGATCATCCCCATCTCGTGCAGGGGCTGGCGCACCGTGGTGAGCTGCGGGTCGTGCGAGGCGGCCTCGGGCACGTCGTCGAAGCCGACCACCGACAGGTCCTGAGGCACGTGCACCCCGCGCTCCGCGGCGACGCGCATCATCTCGATCGCCGACAGGTCGTTCGCGGCGAAGACCGCGGTGGGGCGATCGGCGAGGTCGAGCAGCCGATGCGCGCCGGCGGTGGAGTCGGCGGCGCGGTATCCGCCGTCGACGACCAGGGCGGGGTCGAAGGGGATGCCCGACTCGGCCAGCGCCCGACGGTAGCCGGCCTCGCGCTGCAGGGCGGACTCGAGATCGGTGCGACCGCGCAGGTGTCCGATGCGCCGGTGGCCGAGGCCGATCAGGTGCGCCACGGCCGCGTGCGCGCCGTCGTGGTTGTGCACGCTCACGGTCGAGGTGCCCTGCGGGCCGGCGTGCGGGTCGACGGCCACGATCGGCACGGTGGCGTGCGCCGGGGTCGTGGTGGGGGTGACGATGATGGCGCCGTCGATGAGCGTTCCCCCGAGGCGGGACAGAGATCGGCGCTCCCACCCCGCGTGCTCGCCGGCGGACACGCTGCCCGCGTACGCCAGGACGTCGTACTGCGTGTTCTGCAGTGCCGCCGAGACGCCCTGCAGCAGCTGCACGGCGAACGGCTCGAACTCGGCGACGAGCACTCCGATCACGTTCGTCTGCCGGCGGCGCATCGACGTCGCCACCAGCGAGCTCGCGTAACCCAGCTCCTCGACCACGCTCATCACATGGGAGAGCGTGGCGGGCGCGACGCCGTGGCGGCCGTTGATCGCTTTCGAGACCGTCGCGACCGACACGCCGGCGGCCTTGGCGACATCGTGGATGGTGGGGCGGGCGGCCATGGTCACAGCCTAGTGAGCGAAAACGTTATCGATAACGATTGACATGATGCAGAGCAGGTGTCAGAGTGGTGCCGACGAGATTGGGTGTCGTTGGCAACAAATACCGCGCCCAGCCACTCAACGATGAGGAGACACAGCATGAAGATCCGGAAGACCTGGCTCGCGGCAACCGCCGTCGTCGCCGTGGGAGCGCTCGGCCTGAGTGGCTGCTCGGGCTCGACCGGTGGAGAAGGTGGCGGCGAGACGCTGACCATGTGGCACAACTCCACCACCGGCGAGGGCAAGCAGTACTGGGAGGACGCGGCGGCCGCATTCCAGGAGGAGAACGAGGGCGTGACCATCAAGGTCACGTCGATCCAGAACGAGGACATGGACGGCAAGCTGCAGACCGCCGTCAACTCCGGTGACATGCCCGACATCTTCATGGCACGCGGTGGCGGCAAGCTGGCCGACATCGTCAGCGCCGACAAGGTGAAGGACCTCACCGACCTCATCGACGACGATGTCAAGGAGGCCATGGGAGACGCTCCGTTCGGCGCGTTCACCATCGACGGCAAGATCTACGGCATGCCCAGCGCCGTGCTGCCCGGTGGCATGTTCTACAGCAAGGACCTCTTCGAGCAGGCCGGCATCACGTCCGAGCCCACCACCTTCGACGAGCTGAACGACGCCGTCTCGAAGCTCAAGGTCTCGGGTGTCGAGCCGATCGCCCTCGGAGCGAAGGCGGCGTGGCCGGCAGCGCACTGGTACTACTTCTTCGCCGTGCGCGCCTGCGATCAGGACGTGATCGAGAACCTCGTCAGCGAGGCGGACTTCACCAACCCGTGCTGGCTGGACGCCGCGAAGAACCTTCAGGAGTTCGCCGCGACCGAGCCGTTCAACAAGGGCTTCCTGACCACCTCCCCCCAGGAGGGTGCGAACTCGTCGGCCGGTCTGCTCGCCAACCACAAGGCCGCGATGGAGCTCATGGGCGCGTGGGACGTCGGCGTGATCGCCAGCCTGACCCCCGACCAGAAGCCTCTGCCCGACCTCGGCTGGTTCCCCTTCCCCGAGGTCGCCGGCGGCGACGGCGGAGCGGGCGCCATGATGGGCGGCGTCGACGGCTACTCGTGCGCCAAGGCCTCCCCGGCGTCGTGCGAGAAGTTCCTGAACTTCGTGTCGTCGAAGGAGTGGCAGGAGAAGTACGCGGTCGCGTTCCAGACCATCCCCGCCTCGCAGGAGGCCACGGGCGCGGTCACCGATCCGTCGCTGAAGCCGCTGATGGAGGCCTACCAGAAGGCCCCGTACGTCGCGCTCTGGCTCGACACCGCGCTCGGGCAGAACGTGGGCAACGCGCTGAACACCAGCGTCGTCGAGATGCTGGCAGGACAGGGCAGCCCCGAGAAGCTCGTCGACACGGTCGCCAAGGCGCAGGCGCGAGGCTGACCGAACCATGCACGACACCCAGGCACGGCAGCGCACCACGGTGCCTGAGAAGGATGCCCTCACCGGGGCGGGCTCGACGCCCGCCCCGGAACGGCGGCCGCGGCGGGTCGACTGGCGCAAGCGCGGCGAGATAGCGCTGCTCGCGGGCCCCGCGCTGATCATGTTCCTCGGCTTCGTCATCCTGCCGGTGGCGATGGCCGCGTTCTACGGCTTCTTCAAGTGGAACGGCTTCGGCTGGCCGACCGAGTTCATCGGGCTCGACAACTACGTCATGATCTGGCAGGACGACACGTTCCGTCAGGCCGTCATGCACAACGGCATCATCCTGGTGCTGTCGCTGGTGCTGCAGGGCCCCATCGCGATCCTGTTCGCGCTGCTGATGAACCAGAAGATCCGCGGGCGCTCGATCATCCGCATCCTGATCTTCGTCCCGTACGTCATCTCCGAGGTGATCGTCGGCATCGGCTGGAGCCTGATGCTGCAGGATGCTGGGGCGCTGAACTCCCTGCTCGAGAAGTGGGGCATGAGCGACCTCCAGCAGTCGTGGATCGCCGATCCGGCGATCGCGATGACGTCGCTGATGATCATCATCACCTGGAAGTACATCGGCTTCGCCGTCATCCTCATGCTCGCGGGCATGCAGTCCATCCCCGAGGAGCTCTACGAAGCGGCCGCCATCGACGGCGCCGGCTTCTGGAAGACGCAGTGGGCGATCACCGTCCCGCTGCTGGGGCCCACCATCCGGATCTGGGCGTTCCTGTCGATCATCGGATCGCTGCAGCTCTTCGATCTGGTCAACATCATCTGGGGTCAGTACATCGCCGCCACCGCGGGGACCTCCACGATGGCGACCTACATGTACCAGAACGGCCACCTGGCCGGCAGCTACGGCTTCGGCAACGCCGTCGCCGTGATGCTGTTCATCATCACGCTCATCGTCGCGCTGCTGTACCAGCGCTTCGTCCTGCGCCGCGACACCGAGGGCGCACTGACCGGCGACGGCGGAAGGAAGCGCAAGTGAGTGCCGACAGCCTGAACACCCGGGTCGCCATCCAGGCGGTCACGCCGAACGGCTCGCGCCGGCGGGTGCGCGACTCCGGCGTCAAGTGGGGCAGCCCCGCGGTCTACCTGGTCGCGCTCGTGCTGATCGCCATCTGCATCACTCCGGTGCTGTACATCATCATCGGCGGATTCCGCACGAACTCCCAGATCACCCTCGACCCGTCGGGGTTCCCCGCACCGTGGCAGTTCGCCAACTACGGTGACGTGCTGGCGAGCTCCGAGTTCTGGGTCGCCATGGTGAACTCCACCATCTCGGCGGTCGGCACCACCGTGGGCGCCGTGCTGCTCGGGCTCATGGCCAGCTACGTGATCGCACGGTACGACTTCGGCGGGCGGGGTCTGATGTACTCGCTGTTCGCCGCCGGACTGATGTTCCCGGTGACGGTCGCCATCACCCCGCTGTACATCCTGATCCGCAACCTCGGACTGGTGAACAGCCTCGCCGGCATCATCCTCCCGCAGATAGCCTTCGCGCTGCCGATGACCATCATCATCCTCGTCCCGTTCCTGCGGGCCATCCCGAAGGAGCTCGAGGAAGCGGCGTCGATCGACGGCGCCTCACGACTGGGTTTCTTCTGGCGCATGGTGCTGCCGCTGAGCCTTCCCGGTGTGATCACCGTCGGCATCCTGGCGTTCGTGGGGGCGTGGAACGGCTACATGCTGCCGCTGTTCATCCTGAGCGACCAGAGCCTGTTCACCCTGCCGCTGGGTGTGCAGAACTTCGCCTCCCAGTACTCGGTCGACACCGCCCGCGTGCTGGCCTACACCTCGCTGTCGATGCTGCCCGCACTGGTCTTCTTCAGCCTGTTCGAGCGCCGCATCGTCGGCGGACTGACCGGAGCCGTGAAGGGCTGACATGTTCGAGCGCACCTCATCCCCGGCGACGCCCCACGGCGTTGCCGCCTTCCCGACCGCCTCGGCGCGCGTCTCCCGGATCCTCGCGGAGATGACCCTCGACGAAAAGGCCGCGCAGCTCGTCGGCTACTGGCTCGACCAGGGCGGCGACGTGGTCGCGCCGATGCAGAACGAGATGGCCACGGCGGGCGCATCCCGCACGCTGAGCGAGATCACCCGCCACGGTATCGGCCACTACACCCGCGTGTACGGCACCCGCCCCGTCGATCCCGCGGAACGCGCGGCGTGGCTGTGGGACGAGCAGCGCCGCCTGCAGCGCGAGACCCGCCTGGGCATCCCGGCCATCGTGCACGAGGAGTGCCTGACCGGGCTCGCCGCGTGGAAGGCGGCGACATTCCCCACACCGCTCGCCTGGGGCGCCTCGTTCGACCCCGAGCTCGTGGCCGAGATGGGCGCGCTGATCGGGCGGTCGATGCGCGAGCTCGGCATCCATCAGGGCCTCGCCCCGGTGCTCGACGTCGTCCGCGATCCGCGGTGGGGGCGGGTCGACGAGTGCATCGGCGAGGACCCCTACCTGGTCGGCACCATCGGCACCGCCTACGTGCAGGGGCTGCAGTCGCAGGGCGTGCACGCCACACTGAAGCACTTCCTCGGCTACTCCGGATCGCGCGCCGGGCGCAACCACGCCCCGGTCTCGGCCGGACCGCGCGAGGTCGCCGACGTCTTCCTGCCGCCGTTCGAGATGGCGATCCGCGACGGCGGCGCACGCAGCGTGATGAACAGCTACTCCGAGATCGACGGGGTGCCCGTGGCAGCCGACCCGACGCTGCTCACCGACCTGCTGCGCGACGAGCTCGGCTTCGACGGCGTCGTCGTCGCCGACTACTTCGCCGTCGCCTTCCTCGAGGTCATGCACGCCGTCGCGCGCGACCGCGGCGAGGCAGCCGAACTGGCGCTCACGGCCGGCATCGATGTCGAGCTGCCCTCCGGAGACGCCTACCTCGCACCGCTCGTGGAGCGGGTGCGCACGGGGCAGCTCGACGAGGCCTACCTCGACCGGGCGGTCATCCGCGTCCTCGCGCAGAAGGAGGAGCTCGGACTGCTCGACCCGGACGCGTTCCAGGGGGCGCCGCCGGCTGTCGTCGATCTCGACACCGCAGAGCACCGAGCGGCCGCGCTGCGTCTCGCGGCCGAGTCGATCGTGCTGCTCGCGAACGACGGCGTGCTGCCGATCGCCGACCGCGCCGCGCGCATCGCCCTGATCGGCCCGAACGCCGACCGCTCCGCCGCGCTGCAGGGCTGCTACTCCTTCGCCAACCACGTGCTGGCCCATCATCCCGACCACGAGGTCGGATTCGAGATCCCCACCGTGCGCGAGGCGCTCGCCGTGGCGATGCCGGATGCCGAGATCGTGCACCTGAGCGGATGCGACGTCGAGGGCGACGACCGGTCGGGGTTCGACGACGCGGCTCTGGCGGCGGCGGACGCCGACCTGGCGGTCGTGGTCGTCGGCGATCAGGCGGGTCTGTTCGGCCGCGGCACGGTGGGCGAGGGCAACGACGTGCAGTCGCTCGACCTGCCCGGCGTGCAGCGCGAGCTCGTCGAGCGGATCGTCGAGACCGGGACACCGGTGATCATGGTCCTGCTGACCGGCCGTCCGTACGCGATCGCCTGGGCGCTCGAGGGCGTCGTGCGACCGGCAGCCGTGCTGCAGTCGTTCTTCCCCGGCGAGGCCGGCAGCACGGCGCTCGCTCGGGTGCTGACCGGAGAGGTAACCCCGTCGGGCCGGATGCCGGTGAGCCTGCCGCGCTTCTCCGGCGTGCAGCCGTACAGCTACCTGCATCCCATCCTCGGCGGGCCGTCGGAGGTGACCGCGACCGACCCGACGCCGCTGCGGCCGTTCGGATTCGGCCTGTCGTACACGAGCTTCGCGTACACCGACCTCGAGGTGCCCGCCGAGGCGAGCACGGGAGGTCGCTTCACCGCCTCTGTCACCGTGACCAACACGGGTGAGCTGCCCGGCGACGAGGTCGTGCAGCTGTACGGCCGCGACGTCGTCGCGACGGTGACGAGGCCGGTCGCGCAGCTGCTCGGCTACGCGCGGGTGGCACTCGAACCCGGGGAGAGCCGGCGGGTGAGCTTCGACGTCCCGGCCGGCCGCTTCGCGTTCACGGATCGCGCGCTGACCCGCGTCGTCGAGCCCGGTGAGGTGCTGGTGTGGGCGGCTGCGCACGCAGCGGCATCCGCACCCACCGCCGATCTCGCCGGCACGACCGGCGGCGCGATCTCGAACGAGCGCACGCGGGAGCAGGTGGTGCTGCCGGGCGCTGCCACCGCTCCACGCAGCATGGTGCTCACCGGTGACGTGCACCGGGTGTCGGGTGCGGACGGGCGCGTCGTGACGGTCGAGGTGTCTCCGAGCGTGCGGGCGTGACCGCCTCCAACCCGGTGCTGCCCGGCTGTCATCCCGACCCGTCGGTGTGCCGGGTCGGGGAGTGGTACTACCTGGTCACCTCGACCTTCGAGTACCTCCCCGGGCTGCCCGTGATGCGCTCCCGAGACCTGCTGCGGTGGCAGACGATCGGTCACGTCATCGACCGGCCGGGGATGCTCGAGTTCGACGGCATCCGCTCCTCTGGTGGCCTGTACGCGCCCACCATCCGTCACGGCCTGGGCCGGTTCTGGGTGGTGTGCACGCTCGTCGACCGCGACGACCCGAGCCGAGGAGGCAACTTCGTCGTCACCGCCGAGCAGCCGCAGGGACCCTGGAGCGACCCGGTGATGCTCGACGTCGACGGTATCGACCCGTCGCTGGCCTTCGACGAGGACGGTCGGGTGTGGATGCACGGCACGCGCCTTGCCGCCGACCCCGCTTGGCACGACCAGACCGAGGTGTGGGTGCGGGAGTACTCGCCCGCGCAGCGCGCGCTGGTCGGCGACGAGCACGTGATCTGGCGTGGAGCCGTGCACGGAGCTGTCTGGGCGGAAGGCCCGCACCTGTACCGGATCGACGGCGAGTGGCACCTCGTCGCCGCCGAGGGCGGCACCGAGTTCCACCACGCCGTGAGCGTGGCCCGCGCGGATGCGGTGACGGGTCCGTACCGGGGAAACCGGGCGAATCCGGTCTTCACGCACCGACACCTCGGCCGCAGCGCGGACGTGATCGGCGCTGGGCACGCCGATCTCGTGCAGGCGCCGGACGGCTCGTGGCAGGCGCTGATGCTCGCGATGCGAGCCGCCGACGGACACCACTACCCGCTCGGGCGCGAGACCTTCCTCTGCCCGGTCGGCTGGGAGGACGGCTGGCCCGTCTTCGCTCCCGGTGAGGGGCGGCTGCCCCGCGAGATCGCAGCGCCCTGGGCGACCGAAGCGGCCCCCGCGCGAAGCTGGCAGCCCGACGACCGGGTCGCCGGCCTCGTGGCGCCGCACGACCCGCGGTGGACGGCGCTGCGCGCACGGCCTGCCGAGGTCGCCCGTGTGGACGGCGCGGTGTGGCGCATGCC
>NZ_DAMDLU010000113.1:0-9355 GCF_032084865.1 Microbacterium sp. | reverse complement strand
GTCCAGCTGCCCGGCCGTGAGCAGCTGCTCGGTCGCGAGCCGCTGGCGCTCGGCGCGACGGCGCGAGCGGCGCGACAGCGGTTCGTCGGCGGCGGAGGCCGGTCGCTCGCTGCCGACCTGATCGACGGGAGCGCCGGTGAGCAGAGCGTGCCAGATCGCTTCGGAGGTCGCAGCGGACTGCAGGGTGAGCGGGCCCGCATCGGTCGAGGGCTCGCCGAACGAGCCGAGCGAGTCCGGCCCTTCTCCGTCCTCGAACCGTGCATGACGAAACATCGTCATGGTCCCCTCCCCAATATCCAGTTCTTCAGCAGTGACTGTCAGCCGCTGCGCGTCGCAGACATCCTCCGGAAAGGGGAGTGTGACCGAGAGCGTCGCCCGGGTGAAGCGATGCGCCACTGCATTCCACTCGTAATGGTGCTGGAGCTGTCGCAGGATCTGCTCAGGCGGGCAACCGCTTAGCCTGAGGATCTGCTCAAGACGACGTGTCGGATGCGCAGCGGCGCGGGGTCTTCGCCGATCTGCTGCGGCGGGCCGGAGTTCACCGAGGGTTCACACAACCGTCGAAGAAGCAGGAATCCAGACACCTGGGCGACACATCGGGTGACTACGAAGAGAAGCGGCATTCGCCGTCTCCCTTCCTGAAGAGGTTCTTTCTCCATGCCCCACTCCTCACTCCGCCGTGCCGGAGCCGGAGCGCTCGCTGCGGTGGTCGTCGCCACCGCGCTGGTGTCCGGTGCCGTTCCGCAGATGACACCGGCCGCGTACGCCGCAGACGGCGCCCTGACGCCGGCACCCGAGAACAGCACTGCCGCCGCGCAGCCCGAGCCCACCGCCCCGCAGCCCACCGCCCCGCAGCAGACCTCGCCGCCGGAGGAGTCCGCCGCGCCCGAAGAGACGGTGACTCCTGCTCCGGATCCGTCGTCCTCCCCGCCGACAGAACCCGGCCATGCAGAACCAGCCCCCTCCGAGCGTGATCCCGTCGAGATCGCTCCGAGCACCGAAGACGCCGCGTCCGCGGCATCCGACGACGCGCCCGCCACCGGCGAGAGCGGCAACGCGGCCGAGCACTGGCCGCTGCTGATCACCGAGATCAACGGTGACAACGTCGGTGCCGACACCTATGAGTTCGTCGAGGTCACGAACACGACTGCCGAGCCCATCGACCTCACCGCCGAGGGTCTGCAGATCAGGTACCACACGAGCCAGTGGAACGCCGGCACCGCGCAGCCGCTGATCCACTTCGACGGCGAGGGCGACAGCCCGGCTGTCATCCCCGCCGGCGGCACCGCGGTGCTGTGGATGAACTACGCCGATGGCGACGCGCGCCGCAGTCTGACGAAAGAGCAGTTCCGCGCGTTCTACGGCGTGTCCGAGACGGTGCAGGTGCTGCGCTTCGGCCCGCAGGGTGGGTTCGCGAACAGCGGGTCGCGTGGTTTCAGCCTGACGGATGCCGAGGGCGCCCCCCTCACGCGCGCCTGGGTTCCCGCCGATGACGGCGTGACCTCGACCCCGTGGAACGCGCAGTTCGCCGTGCCGAACCAGATCGGCTCGGCCGACGCACGCCTGGTCGACTTCGACCCGACCGGCGCGACTGCAGCACCGACCCCGGGGTCGATCACGATCGATCAGGTCACCAGCGAGCTGATTCCCGCCCCGAAGCCCACCGACCCTGACGCGACGGGCCCGATCCTGCAGATCACCGAAGTCGCTCCCGACACGGCGAACGTCGCGGGCTCCGACGCGTTCGAGTTCATCGAGGTGTACAACGCCTCGGACGCGCCCGTCGGCTTCGGCGACTACGCGCTCAGCTATCTCACGACCGACAACGCGCTGACCGGGCCGACGACGAACGCGTCCACGCTGTGGCCGGCCGGGCCAGGTGAACCCGCCATCGCCCCGGGCGAGACGCTCGTGCTGTGGGTACAGAACCCTGCGGTGCTGAGCGCCGGATACACGGTGGCCGACTTCAACGCTGCCTTCGGCACCGAGCTGGTGCTCGGCGAGAGCATCCTCACCATCGCATCCGGAGGCATGGCCAACGGCGGATCACGGGGTCTGCAGCTGAGCACGAAGAGCGGGCACGACATCTCCCGCGCGTACTACTTCGACGACGCGCAGACGACCGCCTCCACGGCGATCCAGTACGGCTGGAACCCCGCTGACGTCAGCGGCGCCCTGTGGGTTCCGGCAGATCCCGCCGGCACCGGCCAGACGATGCTGGGCTTAGCGACACCCACCCCGGGTGCCGTGAGCGAAGAACAGGTCGCGGGTTCCTACGTGCCGTACCCCGCCGCCGGCACGGCGCCGACGATCGTCGACCTCACCGAGGGCTCCGAGCTGCCTGGCGGTGAGGGGATAGAACTCGGCTTCGACATCGCCGACGACGTGCTCGTGCGGCGGGTGACCCTGACACTGACCGACGATCTGGGCGCCACCGAGACGCGCGAGCTCACCTTCACCACCGCCGGCCGCTACGTCTACGGCATCCCGTCGGTCGACGTCTACGGCAAGCGATGGCTGGAGTACTCCGTCACCGCGGGTGACGGCAGCCAGACCGTCACGCTCGGGCCGGTGCGTCTCACGCTCGACGACAGTGCCGACGAACCCGTGCGGCTCAATCTCGCCGAGGAGCAGTACGTCGGCGGGCAGACCCCCGTCGTCGCGACGACCGACGGCGATCCGGCATCCCTGTCCCTGTCGATCGATGGTGAGCCGGTCGGCGAGACGACTGCCTCGCTCGAGCGCGCACCCCGATTCGCCATCGAGGCGACGAGCACCGACGCCTTCTTCCGCAACGGGCTCAAGCTCGGCGACACCGTGCTCACGGTGTTCGACGAGGGCTATTACGACCGCATCGTCACGGTCGACGCCGAGGTTCCCGTGCAGGAGGTGGTGCGCGGCGAGCAGCTGACCCTCGGCGTTTACGCCGGCACGAAGGCCTGGCCGCAGCCCGACCCGAACGAGAACAACGACGACTACACGGCGATGAACCCGCGTCTGGTGCTGCCCGATGGACGAGTGCTGCGACCGACGTCCTGCGCGGGAGCCGGCGAGGGCCAGGAGCCGACGGCGCGAGCATGCCCCACCACCTCGACCGAGCGGATCAACTTCAGCGACGCGAACCTGGTGTACTTCCTCGCGACGTTCACCATCCCCGACGACGCCTTCGACTCGGTGTCCACCCTGTGGGACACCACGACCGTCGCTGACGGCGAGCACGTCGTCACCGCTGTCGAGTCGAACGACGCGGCTCGCGCCGTGGCGCCGGATGCCCGGACCGCGACCCGCACGGTGCTCGTCGACAACACGGCCCCTCAGATCGACGCCACGCTCGTGGACGGGCGCCAGTACCGCGGCGAGTTCACCATCGACGCGACGGTCACCGACACCGGATCGGGTTTCGAATCGGTGACGGCCATGCTCGACGAGAAGGAGATCACGCTGCCGCTGGCGACATCTTCACTCGCGCTGTCGCCTGGCGACCACACGGCCGTCATCACGGCGAAGGACGCGGTGGGCAACGTCTCGACGAGCACGACCGCGTTCTCGACGGCCGATGAGAAACCGCGCACGCAGTTGATCAGCCCCGACGACGGCGCCGAGCTGACCGGCGACGAGGTCGACCTGGTCGCGCGTCCCGGTTCCCAGGTCGACGACCGTCTGGAGCTGTGCTTCGCCGAGGGGTACTCGTACACGCCGCTTGATAGCGCGGTGCGGGTCTCGTCGGGCGCGACGTCGAACTCGCGCTCGACCGACCGCACCGAGGCGAGGCGGCTCAGCGAAGACCAGCTGGCGCGCATCGCCCACCTCGACGGAATCGAGGTCGCCGAGAGCTCGGACACCGCCATGCCGTACCAGCTGTTCACCGTGCGGGTCCCGGCTCGCGTCGGTGCCGATGCGCAGGTGCGAGTGGCGTGGGAGGGGTCATCTAACGCGGACGCCAAGGTGCTGCTCTACGTGCAGAAGACAGACGGGTCGTGGCGCGAGATCGACCGTCACGTGACCACCGGAGGGGCGCCCACCTCCTTCTCGCTGGAGGCGGAGGTCGCGGTCGACGGGCACGCGAAGAACGGGGAGCTGACTCTGCTGGTGCAGCACTCCGAGGGCTGGGCGGGCAGCGACACCAGTGCGCGCGACTCCCAGACGACGCCGTTCCATCCCGGCGCGACGCCTCGCGATCAGTACGACTTCACCTTCGGGTGGCTGTCTGACACGCAGTACTACAACCGCAACGAGGGAGATCTGGGCGGCAGCGGCGGCTCGGACATCTGGTACCAGCATCAGGTGAAGATGAACGACTTCCTTGTCGCGCAGCGTGACGCGCTCAACCTGCAGTACGTGACGCACACCGGCGACATCGTCGACAACTACGATCAGCCGCACCAGTGGAAGAACGCCGACGAGGCGTACCGCAAGCTCGACGACGCAGGCATCCCGTACGGCGTGCTGGCGGGCAACCACGACGTGGGGCACTGGGACGGCGACTACTCCGAGTACAGCAGGAACTTCGGCGAGGCCCGCTTCGCCGGAAACCCCTGGTACGGCGGCTCGTACAAGGACAACCGGGGTCACTACGACCTGATCACCGCCGGCGGTGTCGACCTGATGATGATGTACATGGGCTGGCCCGACCCCAACGACGAGGCCTCGAACTCCGAGGACATCGCGTGGATGAACTCGGTGATCCGGCAGTACCCCGAGCGCAAGGTCATGATCAACCTGCACGAGTACATGCTCACGACCGGTGGACTCGGGCCGTTCCCGCAGCGCATCTACGACGAGGTCGTGGCGCCCAACGCGAACGTGGTCTCGGTGGGGTCCGGCCACTACCACGACGCGTACACGCGGCTCGACGAGTTCGATGACGACGGAGACGGCGCGGCCGACCGGACGGTCTACTCGATGCTGTTCGACTACCAGGGTCTGCCGGAGGGCGGCCAGGGATACCTGCGCCTGCTGCACTTCGACAACGAGCAGGGCCGGATCATCGTGCGCACGTACTCGCCGTCGCTCGACGACTTCGACTCCGACGACGCGTCGCTGAACAACCCGGCGGGTATGCAGGAGTTCGAGATCCCATACGCCGCCGGCGGCATCGCGCCGGTGACGAAGGTGCTGTCGACCGACGTGTTCCGCGCCGACATCCTCACCACCAACGTCATCGACTGCGTCCAGGATGTGGTGAGCGGTGAGCAGACGGCGGTCTCCTGGGCAGAGCTGGATGCCGGTGAGCACGGCTGGTACGTGCGCACCACCGGCCCGTTCGGCGGTACCGAGAGCACCGAGGTGCGATCGTTCACCGTCGACGGCAAGGCGACGACCGACCCCGACGAGGGCGGCCCCGGTGGCGGCTCCGGCGGCGACGGTGGAGACGGAGGCTCGGGTGGCGGAGGCTCGGGTGGCGCTGACGGTTCGAGTGGATCGGGCGCCGGCGGTTCGAACGGTGACGAGAATCCGACCGTGGCCGGTCTCGGCAACCCGCTCGCGACCACCGGAGCGTCGGGCGCATGGACGATCGGTCTCGGCATCATCGCGGTGCTCGCGCTCGTCGCTGGCGGCATCCTGTTCCGCAGCCGACGACCCCGCGTCTGACTCCTGAGCACGAAGACCTCGTCGGCGCAGGCCGGCGAGGTCTTCGCGCCAGCCGGGACGTGCTGACCGTGGTCGCCGGTACGACCCCGGTACCCTTGAATCCATGCTCAATATGGCCGAGGGTCTGTCCCGACTCGGCGCGCTCGCCGCGAATCCCGTCGTCGCCGCCCTCGCGACCGCCTTCGCCGATGCGGGCTTCGACCTCGCCGTCGTCGGCGGCCCGGTGCGCGACGCGCTGCTCGGCCGTGAGACGCACGACCTCGACTTCACGACGAACGCCCGCCCCGACGACATCCTTCGCATCGTCACGCCGATCTCCAGCACCCAGTGGGACATCGGCCGCGCCTTCGGCACCATCGGCGCGCGTGTGCGGGGTGAGCAGGTCGAGATCACCACGTACCGCGCCGACAGCTACGACGGCGTCACCCGCAAGCCGGTCGTCGAGTTCGGCGACACGATCGACGGCGATCTGCTGCGCCGCGACTTCACCGTCAACGCGATGGCGCTGCAGGTTCCCGCCGTCAAGCTGATCGATCCGACGAGCGGCGTCGAAGACCTCGTCTCGGGCATCCTGCGCACTCCGATCGACCCCGAGATCAGCTTCGGCGACGACCCGCTGCGGATGCTGCGCGCAGCGCGCTTCAGCGCGCAGCTCGACTTCGCGATCGACGACGCCACCTTCGCCGCCATCGAGAAGCTGCGCGAGACGCTGACGATCGTCAGTCCCGAGCGTGTGCAGGGCGAGCTCGTGCGGCTCATGCAGACCGACGACCCGATCCGCGGCATCCGGCTGCTGGTCGAGAGCGGGCTGATCGAGGAGTTCCTGCCCGAGGTGAGCGCGCTGCGGCTCGAGGTCGACGAGCACCACCACCACAAAGACGTCTACGAGCACTCGCTCACCGTGGTGCGCCAGGCGATCGACCTCGAGAAGGCGCGCAACCCCGAGGCCGCCCCCGACGTGCCGCTGCGCCTGGCCGCCCTGCTGCACGACATCGGCAAGCCGCGCACCCGCAAGCTCGAGAACGGGGGAGGGGTCACCTTCCACCACCACGACGTGGTAGGCGCGCGCATGGCGCGCAAGCGCCTGCAGGCGCTGCGCTTCGACGGCGGCACGATCGAGGCGGTCGCGAAGCTCATCGAGCTGCACCTGCGCTTCTTCGGCTACGCCGAGGGCGCCTGGACCGACAGCGCCGTCCGGCGATACGTGCGCGACGCCGGAGATGTCGTCGACCGTCTGCACATCCTCGTGCGCGCCGACGTCACCACCCGCAACCGGCGCAAGGCCGCTCGCCTCGCCTCCGCCTACGACGACATCGAGCGGCGGATCGTCGAGCTGCGCGAGCAGGAGGAGCTCGACAGCATCCGCCCCGAACTCGACGGCAACCAGATCCAGCAGATCCTCGGCATCGCGCCGGGCCGCGACGTCGGCGAGGCCTATCGGTTCCTGCTCGAGGTGCGGCTCGACGAGGGAGTGATCGGCCCGGATGCCGCCGAGCAGCGTCTGCGCGAGTGGTGGGCTGCGCGCGGCTGAGCCGCTGCATCGTGGCGCGGCCGCGACTTCACGGTCTCGCCGCGAGACTTGCCCTGCAGCATGAGACGGGCCATCGTCAGCGCTGTCTCATGCTGGAGCGGAAGTCTCGGCGTCAGCGGGCAGCCGCAACGCGGCCTCAGCGACCGAGCTCCGTCGCCACGGCTGCGCGCAGCCACTGCATGTACGTGTCGCGGTTCCAACCCGACTGGGTGACGAGCTGCTGGTAGCTCTCGGGTGACAGCAGGAACGACAGTGCGGCCGCGGTGGTCTGAGGGTCATGCTTCGCAACCGCCAGGCCGCGTGCGATGAGCTCGTCGACCAGGCGACGGTAGTCGTCGGTGCGACGGTGCAGGATCCGGGTGAGCACTTCGTCGACCCGGCCGTCCGACAGGGCGGCGCCCAGCAGCACGGTCCAGATCCGGTGCCCGCGCGCGTTGGCGTCGGTGATCTGAGCCAGCACCGCATCGAGGAAGACATCGTCGGGCAGCTCGAGCACCCCCTCAGCGACTTCGGTGTCGGTGAGGGATGCCGCGCCTTCGCGTCCCGAGAACGCCATCTCGAAGGCGGCGATCAGCAGCTCGGCCTTGGATGCGGTCGACTTGACGGTCTCGCCGGACACGCCGGCCGCGCGTGCGATCGCGGCGATGGTGGTCGCCTGATATCCGTGCTGGGCGAACAGATCGCCGGCCGCAGCGATGATCCGCGCGCGGGTTTCGCGCGCCTGACGGGCCCGGAGCTCGGATCGATAGACGCGAGTGGCAGGTTCTACCATTGACTTTCCTCTGAGGCAGTTGAATACTATCCCGGTACATCGATCTTAGAGAAGGAGTGCCATGTCCAGCCACCTGATCGCCTGCACCCCGGCGCATGGCCACGTTCTGCCGTTGCTGCAGGTCGCCCGCCATCTCATCGAGCGCGGTGACGAGGTGACGTTCCTCACCAGTGCCCGCTACGCCGAGCGAGTCGTCGCTGCGGGTGCCCGGTTCGTCGCCCTTCCCGCCGCTGCCGACATCGACCTCGACGACGCCGACAGCGCCTTCCCCGAGCGCAAGGGGCTGACCGGCACGGCAGCGCTGCGCTTCGACATGAGCAACCTGTTCGTCAGGCCGGGAGTGGCCCAGCTCGCCACGCTGCGCACCGTGCTCGCAGAACGGCGAATCGATTCCGTGCTCGCCGAGCCCCTCTTCCTCGGCGCCGCCCTGCTGCAGCAGCTGCCCCGCGGCGAACGCCCGCCCGTGATCGCGCTGGGCATCTTCCCGCTCGGCGTCGGCAGCCGCGATGCGGCACCGTTCGGCCTGGGTATCGCGCCAATGGCGGGACCGATCGGGCGGCTGCGCAACGCCGCGCTGCGAACGATCGCCGAGCGGGTGATCTTCCGTCGCGTGCAGAAGGAGGCTGAAGACCTCGCCCGCCAGGAGACGGGTCGCGGCCTCGGTGGATTCATCCTCGACTGGGCCGGACGAGCCGACGCGTACGTGCAGTTCACCGTCGAGGAGTTCGAGTATCCCCGTTCGGACCTGCCGTCGACCGTGCACTTCGCCGGGTCGCTCCCCGCCGCGCCCTCCGCGCATGAGCTGCCCGAGTGGTGGGGTGATCTCGACGCCGGCGCACCGGTCGTGCACGTCACACAGGGAACCATTGCGAACAGCGACTTCTCTCAGCTCGTGCAGCCGACCATCGACGCGCTGCGCGACAGCGACGTGCTCGTCGTCGCATCCACCGGCGGTCGTCCCCTCGGCGATCTGTCATCCGACCTGCCCGCGAACGCCCGCGTCGCCGAGTACCTCCCCTACGACGCTCTGCTGCCCAAGGTCGATGTGATGGTGACGAATGGCGGCTACGGCGGGGTGCAGCAGGCGCTGCGGCATGAGATCCCGCTGGTCGTGGCAGGGCGGACCGAAGACAAGGTCGAAGTCTGCGCAAGAGTCGCGTGGTCGGGAGCCGGGGTCGATCTGCGCACACAGACCGCTGCTGCTGCGGATGTCCGGGCCGCCGTGCACCGTGTGCTGAACGAGCCCTCATTCCGGTCGAACGCATCGCGGATCGGGCGCGCGCTGCGCGCCGCCGACCCTTGGCAGACACTCGACCGGGTGATCGACGCGCGTGCCACGCCGCGCGACGCGGCGCCGGGTCCCGACCGGCATCCGGTTTCCGACCAGATCCCGGATGCCGAACGGCGCTGAGTTCGAGGGCGTCGGCCCCGGCCCGGCCTGGCATCCGGCCACCGGGTGG
>NZ_DAMDLU010000112.1:0-9407 GCF_032084865.1 Microbacterium sp. | reverse complement strand
GGGTGCGCCGCGTGGCGACACCCCGGGTGGGACTGGTGACGGACATCAGTTCGCGATCTTCCGGCCTGTCGAGTTGGCGATCTGCGCCGCGGCGTCGTCGAGCACCTTCTTGGGGTCCTCGCCGTTGAGCACCGCTGCCGCCACCGCGTTCGAGACGGCGTCGGTCGCCACCGACTGGTCGGAGGTGAAGGTGATCGAAGGGATCTGCGTGGTCAGCTCAGCGAAGATCTGGAAGACCTTCTCACCGCCGAAGTACTCGCTGGGCTGCTGAAAGTAGTCGGATTTCAGCGCCGGCAGGTACGACGGGAACAGACCCTCCTTCTGCATCATGCTCGACTGGTTGTCGGCATCGGCGAGCACGAACGCCATGAAGTCGGCCGCGAGCTGAGGGTTCTTCGCCTGGGTGGGGATCGCGAGCCCGGACCCGCCGTTGTTCGACGTCGCCGCGCCCCCCTCCGAGAAGACCGGAAGGTCGCGCACGGCGTACGTTCCCGAGAGCTCGGGCGCCTCGCCCTCGAGCGTGCCGATCCACCACACCGCCTCGGGGGTGACGGCGGAGTCGCCGTCCTTCGCGCTGGTGACGCTGGCGTCCCAGCCCTTGGCGTTCTTGATCAGTCCCTTCTGCTGCATGCTCTGCAGCAGGGTCAGCGTCTGCACGGCCTCGGGGGTGTTCACCGTGATGTCGCCGTTCTCGTCGAAGAGGCCCTGACCCTGCTGCTGCTGCAGCATGAAGAACGGCCCACCGTCGGACAGATCGGCGGTGAGCAGCGTCTTGCCGGTCTTGGCCTTGATCGTCTCGCCCGCCGTCACCATGTCGTCCCACGTGACGATGGATGCCGGGTCGACCCCGGCGGCGTCGAAGTAGTCGGTGCGGTAGAACAGGCCGACGGTGCCGGAGTCCCACGGCGCCATGCGCAGCTTGCCGTCGGCGTCTGTTCCGGTGTCCCACTTGAACGGGTCGAAGTCGTCCTTCGCGTCGCCGAACACCGGGCTGAGGTCGGTGAACCCTTTGGGGAACTGACTCAGGTAGCTCTGGTTGCGGTCGGTCTCGAGGGTGATCATGTCGGGCAGACCGGTGCCGGCCTGCAGGCCGACCGAGATCTTGTCGTAGGCGTTGTCGTAGCCGATGTCGACGACATCGATCGTCACGCCGTCGTGCTTCTTCTCGTATTCGGCACCGAGGCGTTCGAGTGCGGTCGCGGCGACATCCCACGACCAGATGGTGATCTTCCCCGATGCCGCGGCGTCCTTCTTCAGCTCGGCGCCGTCGGATGCCGGGGCTCCTCCTCCGAATGCGCATCCCGTCAGAGTGACCGCCGTGGCGGTGAGTGCAGCCGCCAGCATCACGCTTCGCTTCATCATGACCTCCTTGTCACGTCTATTAAATATTGAATACAGTACACGGGGGCGAAGGGCGACGCCATGGCATCCGCGACCGACTGCCTCAGCTGAGCGAGACGGCGAGATCGATGAACAGCGCCGCCGACCAGCCGAAGGCGGTCGTCGCCGTCTGCGCCTTCAGACCGGTGTGCGGGTTGTAGTACTCGTGCGGACCGCCGCCGTGCACGACGAGCCGCACGGTCTGCTCGCGCAGCTCGCGCGCACGCTCGGGGAATCCCGACGCCTCGAGGCCCTCGGCCACGAGCGCGCTGGTGTTGATCCAGATCGGGCCGCGCCACATGCGCTCGGCCGAGAAGTCCTGGTCCGAGGCGGCGACGGTCGGCAGCCCCCATTCGAGCGCGTATCGGGCGGGGTCGTCGATCGCGGCGCACAGGGCGTCGCGGGTGCCCTCCGGCAGCGTGCCGGTGCGCAGCGGCATGAGGCCGACGACGGTGTCGGAGCGGATGTCCTCCCCCGCGCCGCGCGCGAGGAAGCGTCCGGCCTCCGCATCCCACATCGCCTCGAGCAGCGCCTGCGTGCGCTCGGCGCGCTCGACGAACCGGTCGACCCGGGCATCCGGCACGTACCGGCCGAGCAGATCGGTGATCTCGCGGTCCTGGCAGACCAGGTAGGTGCCGAGGTCGGGCGCCGCGGTGGGGATCGGACCGTCGAAGATCGGACTGTCGTCGAGGCCCGACGAGTACGGGTGCCCGTACTCGGGCATTCCGTCGCCGTCGAGGTCGGACGAGGCGAACCACCAGTCCTGCGAGCGGATCACCCGGTCGAGCTGCACGCGCGCCCAGTCGGGGGCGTCCTCCGCCTCGAGCACCTTGCGCAGCGCCCAGCCCGCCAGCGGCGGCTTGGTCAGCGGCACCGGCTTCGACGGGTCGGCGATCCGCGAACCCGCCCGGCGGAGAGTCGCGCGGTCGCTCTCGGGCAGGTCGTCGCTGCTGGCGAGGATGCCGTTCTCGTGCACGACATCCGGCAGCTGGCCGTCGTCGGCCGCGAACCGGAACGCGATGTCGAGCTGTTCACGGGCGAGCTCCGGGTCGCCGTGGCGCAGACCGACGGCGATGAAGTATGCATCCCACTGCCATAGGCCGACGTAGCCGATCTTCGACGGCACCACCGCGCGCGCATCGCCCAGCGAGGGCAGCTCGACGATGTTCGCGCCGAGCACCCACCAGCAGAACGCGGTCATCCGCTGCAGGTCGTCGCGCACCAGCGGACATCTCGCGAACCAGTCGAGCCACTGCCGCTCGCACTCGGCGAGCGCGCCGGCGTGGTCGCCCGTCTCGATCTCGACGGCGCGATCCGCGCCGACGCTGATCCGGATGCCGGTGGCCGAGAGCGCGTGCTGTTCCTCGTGACCGTCGGCGTGCACGAGCGTCACCCGGGTTCCGTCGCCGCCCGCGAGGCTCAGCGCGCCCGGCCCGTCGAAGGTGAGCGTCGGCGCATCCGCGCCCGCACCGAACTCGATGCGGTGCGGCTGCACGTCTGAGACGGGCAGCGCCCGGCCCGCGGCATCCCGCACCCGCACGGCATCCAGCACTCGGCACGCGTCCAGCCGCTTCTCGTACTCCGAGGTGTGCACCCGCACGCCCTCGCCGTCGTCGGTGCGGAACACCAGCAGACGCGAGCGCGGCAGGGTGAACGGCGCGGTGACGAGGTCGAGGTGCTGCCCGGCGAGGGCCGACAGCGCGGCGGCGTCGGCCGCCACGGCATCCGTCATCATCGTCCTCCCAGACCCGACGCGGCCATGCTGTTGAGGATCTTGCGCTGCCCGATCACGAAGACGATCAGCATGGGGACGGTGGCGATCGCCGAGGCGGCCATCACGAGTCCGTAGTTGACCGATCCGTGCTGGCCCTGGAACGAGGCGAGCAGCAGCGGGACGGTGAACAGGTCGGGCGAGTTCAGCAGCACGAGGGGGAACAGGAACGCGTTCCACACGCCGAGCGCGGTGATGATCGCGAGCGCAGCGAGACCGGGCCGCAGGTTGGGCAGCACGATGCTGAAGAATGTGCGCAGCCGGCCTGCGCCGTCCACCAGCGCCGCCTCCTCGAGCTCCTTCGGCAGCGAGAGCACGAACTGCCGCATGAGGAACACGGCGAACGGGTTGGCGATCATGCCCGGCACGATCAGCGCGAGGTGCGAGTCGACCCAGCCGAGGTTCGACATGAGCAGGTAGAAGGGGATCAGCGTCACCTGCGCGGGGATCATCTGCGTCGCGAGGAACACGATGAACAGCACCTTGCTGCCCTTGAACCGGATCCGCGCGAACGCGTAGCCGGCCATCGAGGCGGTGACCAGCGTGCCGGCGACGACGAGCACGGTGATGTAGAGGCTGTTCAGGTACGCCTGTCCGAAGGGGACCGCGTTCCATGCCTCACTGTAGTTGTCGACCGTCCAGGGGTTGGGCAGGAACTCGAGCGGGTTCTGCAGCAGCTGCGGCAGCGTCTTCAGCGAGGTCAGCAGCATCCAGATGAACGGGAAGACCATCGAGATGCCGGCGATGATCAGCACGACGTGCAGCAGCACCGGGCCGGTTCGGCGGCTCACCGCTCCGCCGGGCCTGCGGCGTCTCGTGCCCGGCGCGACGATCGCGACCGTCGAGTCGGTGGCCGGGCTCTGGCGGCCCTCGGTCAGCGGAGGTGTCATGGTGCCGCTCATTCCGGATCGTCCTCGTAGTGCACGAACTTCTTCTGGGCGCCGAACTGGATCGCGGTGATGACCAGGGTGAGCACCAGCAGGATGATGCTCGCTGCGCTCGACGGGCCGAACTCGAACCGGCCGAAGCCGAGATCGTAGATGTGGTAGACGATCGTCCTGGTCGCGTTGTCGGGTCCGCCGCCCGAGACGAGCACGTAGACGATGTCGAACGTCTGCAGCGACGAGATGAAGGCGATCACCGACGAGAAGAAGACGATCGGCGAGAGCAGCGGCAGGCGGATGCTGAGCAGCAGCCGCACGGCTCCGGCGCCGTCGATGCGGGCGGCCTCGATGACCGAGGGAGAGATGTTCTGCAGCCCGGCGAGGAAGATCACGACGTTCAGGCCGAGCGACGACCAGATGGTCACGATGCACACGGCCAGCAGGGCGAGGCGCGGGTCCTGCAGCCAGTTCGGCGGGTCGACGCCGAACACCTTCGCGATGGTCGTGGAGAGCACACCGTCGACGCGGAACATCTGCTGCCAGATCATGGCGATCGCGACGGTGGCGGTGACCACGGGCGAGAAGAAGAGCACGAGGTAGAGGGCGCGCGTCTTCAGTCGCTCCAGCGCGACGGCGACGACCACCGCGAGACCGAGCCCGATCGGCACGGTGACGATCGCGATGAGCAGAGTGTTCAGGATCGAGCGTCCCAGCAGCGGGTCCTGCAGCTGGTCGACGAAGTTGTCGATGCCGACCCAGGTCAGCTCACCGAGGCCGTCCCAGTCCGCGAACGCGAGCACGAGGCTCGCCGCGAACGGCAGGACGACGAACAGGCCCATGCCGATCAGCTGCGGGCCGACGAACACGTAGCCCCAGAGTCGGTCGCGGCGGCGCCACGCCGCCTCTCTGCGCGGCGGCTGGGCGGATGCCGCAGGGGTGACCTGCGGCATCCGTCCGGCCTCGGTGAGCTGAGCCATGACTACTTCTTCGACCGTTCCTTGACGAGCTTCGCGACGGTGTCGAGGCTCTGCTGAGCGTCGGTCTTGCCCTCGTAGAGCTTCTGGAACTCCTCGCTGATGGCGACGGGCAGGCCGGGGACGCGTGCCTCGGCGGCGTAGTCCTCGAAGCCGACGTCGCGCATGTCTAGGAAGGTCTGGGCGTGAGCGGGGTAGCCGTCTTCGAGCACGACCTCGTCGGCGCCCTTGATCGACGGCACGGCGTTGCCGCCGCCCTGCAGGCGGAAGACCTGCCCCTCCGCGCTCAGGAACTCGGTCCAGAAGGTGAACGCCGCATCCTTCACCTTGGTCTTGCCGTTGATGGCGAGGTACGAGGCGGCGACACCGGTGGGAGCGGGCTCGCCGTCGGGGGTGGGCCAGCGCACGATGTCGTACGAGTCCTGTACACCGGCCGAGGTGAGGGTGCCGATGGTGTAGCGGCCCTGCACGAAGAAGCCCGCCTTGTGAGTGACGAAGACGCTGTCGGCGCCCGCGCCGTCGGGCAGGGTGTCGGCGACGACGAAGGTGCCGTCCTGGAACAGATCGCCGAGCTGCTGCATCGCCGCGACGGTGTCGGCGTCCTTGTTCGCCACGAAAGCGCCGGCGTCGTCGTACGGCGCGTCGATGCCCTGCGACGACAGCCAGCTCCAGTGGGTCGCCCAGTAGTTCCAGAACATCGAGCCGGTCAGGTTCGCGTCGTGCAGCTTCGCGTTCATCTCGAGGTACTTGTCGGTCGTCCACTGCCCGTTCTCGGCGAGCGTGGCCGGGTCCTCGGTGACGCCGGCGGCCTTCAGCGCCTCCTTGTCGTACCAGAGCACGTCGGGGTTCGAGTCGTTCGGGGCCGCGAAGACCTCGTCGTCCTTCTCGGCCGCGCCGAACAGGCCGGGGAAGAAGTCGTCGTGCTTGGTCTTGCTGTCCTTCGAGTCCATCAGATCCTTTAGAGGCATCAGACGGCCGGAGTCGACGAACTGCCCGATCATGTCGTCACCCACGTAGAACACGTCGGGAGCGGTGTTGCTGGTCAGCTGCGCGAGCAGCTTCGAGTGGTAGTCGCCGTATGCGGCCACGGGCTGCAGCTTGACCTTGATGTCGGGGTGACGCTTCATGAAGTCCTTGTTGAACTCCTCGAAGCGGGTCAGCTCGTCGGCCGTGCCCCAGGTCGACCAGATGACGGTCGAGTTCCCGTCCGCGTCGACGCCGCCGCCGCGACCGCCGCCGCCGCTGCAGGCCGCGAGGCCCATGGTCAGTGCGCCGACGGCGATGCCGGCGAGAAGCTTCCGGTACTTGGAGCGGGACATGCCGCCACCTCTTTCATCGTTGGAAGAGCCGGTACCCCGGCAGGAGAGTCGATCTTTAGTATTCTGTATACAGAACACACGCGGTGTCAATGCTCTGTGACCATTCCGATACCGCGCTCCGGCTAGGGTCGAGCCGTGAGCCTTCTCGTCACCGTGCCCACCGACCGCCTCGCCGAGAACCTCGGCGCCCTGCCCGACGGGGTCGAGCTGCGCATCTGGGATCTGCGCTCCCCCGCACCGGCTGCGCGCATCGACATCGTCGTGCCGCCGTACATGGACGGCGACCGCGTGCTCGCGGCGCTGGACGGGCTCGAGGTGGGGCTCGTGCAGGGCCAGTCGATCGGCTACGACGGCGTCGCCGAGGCGCTGCCGTCCGGCATCCGGTTCGCCAATGCCGCGAGCGTGCACGAGGCCTCGACCGCCGAGCTCGCGGTGGGCATGATGATTGCCGCGCAGCGGCAGCTGCCGCGCTTCGTGCGAGCGCAGGAGCGCGGCGAGTGGGCGCCGGTGTTCGCCGAGAGCCTCGCCGACCGGCGCGTGCTGCTGGTCGGGTACGGCGGCGTCGGCACGGCGATCGCGCGGCGCCTGGCCCCGTTCGAGGTCGAGCTGACGGCCGTGGCTCGCACCGCGCGCACCGAGCACGTCGAGGGGGTCGGCGAGATCACCGTGCACAGCATGGACGAGCTCGACGCGCTGCTGCCTGACGCCGAGATCGTGGTGCTGAGCCTGCCGTCCACTGATGAGACCCATCACCTCTTCGACGCCGCGCGCATCGCGCGCATGGCGGAGGGCGCCCTGCTGGTGAACGTCGGCCGCGGGCCGCTGATCGACACCGGCGCCCTGGTCGACGCACTGAGCGCCGGCGCGATCCGCGCCGCATCCGACGTCTTCGAAGACGAGCCGCTGCCGGCCGGGCACCCGCTGTGGTCGGCGCCGAACCTGCTCATCACCCCGCACGGCGGGGGCGCGTCGACCGCGATGAACCCGCGCATGGTGCGACTGCTCCGGCGCCAGATCGACCGGATGCTGGCCGGCGAGCCGCCGCTGAACGTCGTCATCCCGGCATCCTGAACACCCATCCGGGAACGTGCTGTAAACGCTTGCAGTAGCCTGGTCTCATGGCACAGCGTGAACAGCAGCGTGAGCAGATGGCGGCCCCCGGTTCGGAATGGTGGCGCACCGCCGTCATCTACCAGATCTATCCCCGCTCGTTCTCGGACGCGTCCGGCGACGGCATCGGCGACCTGTCCGGCGTCACCAGCCGGCTCGACGATCTGAAGAGCCTGGGCATCGACGCCATCTGGCTGAGCCCGTTCATGACCAGCCCGCAGAAGGACGCCGGCTACGACGTCGCTGACTACCGCGACGTTGACCCGCTGTTCGGCACGCTCGACGACTTCGACGTGATGCTGAACGAGGCGCACGCCCGCGGCATCCGGGTGATCGTCGATCTCGTCCCCAACCACTCCTCCGACCAGCACGTCTGGTTCCAGGAGGCGCTGAAGGCGGCTCCCGGCAGCCCCGAGCGTGCCCGCTACGTCTTCCGCGACGGCCGCGGCGAGAACGGCGAGCTGCCTCCGAACAACTGGGAGAGCGTGTTCGGCGGCGGCATGTGGCAGCGCGTGGTCGAGGCGGACGGCTCGCCCGGCCAGTGGTACCTGCACATCTTCGACGCATCGCAGCCTGACTTCGACTGGACCAACGACGAGGTGCGCGACGAGTTCCGCAGCATCCTGCGCTTCTGGCTCGACCGCGGCGTCGACGGATTCCGCGTCGACGTGGCGCACGGGATGATGAAGGAGGCGGGTCTGCCCGACTACGCTCCCGTCGCCGACGCCGATTCGATGGGCGGCGGCGAGGAGAACGTGCCGTACTGGGGTCAGGACGAAGTGCACGACATCTACCGCGACTGGAACAAGGTGCTCGCCGAGTACGACGGCGACCGCGCCCTGTGCGGCGAGGCATGGCTGCCGACGCTGAAGAAGACGGCACTCTGGGTGCGCCCCGACGAGATGCACCAGACCTTCAACTTCCCCTACCTTATGACGCCGTGGGATGCCCAGGAGCTGCGCCTCGTCATCCGCGAATCCCTCGAGGAGTTCGGCAAGGTCGGTGCCCCGGGCACCTGGGTGCTCTCGAACCACGACGTGATCCGGCACGCCTCGCGCCTCGCGTTGACCGCCGACAGCCCGCAGGGCGACGGCATCGGGCCGAACTCCGAGGGCAAGCCCGACCCGGTGATCGGTCTCTCCCGCGGACGCGCGGCGAGCACGCTCATGCTCGCCCTGCCCGGTTCGGCCTACGTCTACCAGGGCGAGGAGCTGGGGCTTCCCGAAGCGATGGAGATCCCCGACGAGTTCCGCCAGGATCCGACCTGGTTCCGCACGAACGGCGAGCGCTATGGCCGTGACGGCTGCCGCGTGCCGCTGCCGTGGACGGCCGAGGGCCCCGCGTTCGGGTTCAACGACACCGGCGCCTCGTGGCTGCCGCAGCCGGCCGAGTGGGCGACCTTCGCCCGTGACGCGGAGGAGGGCGATCCCGACTCGACGCTGAACCTGTACAAGACGCTGCTCAGCGAGCGCGCCGCGCGGGGCCTCGGCAGCGGGTCGCTCATCTGGGACGACGTGGACGACTCGGCGGTGGCCTTCCACCGCGGCGAGCTGCACGTGGTCGCGAACCTCGGCGACGCCCCGATCGAGCTCGGCGACGACGTGACCTTCGTCGTGCAGAGCGAGCCGTTCGCCGGCACCGCCCTGCCCCCGAACACCGCCGCCTGGTTCACACGCGCCTGAGCGGGCCGACCCGTGAGAAACAACATCCTGAGTGAGAAACCACGCCCCGCGGCGTGTGTCATGCAGGATGTGGTTTCTCGAACCCGCAGGCAGGAGGGGTGACGTCGTGGTGAGCATCGACGAGGTCGCGCGGCTCGCGGGGGTGTCCACCGCGACCGTGTCGCGGGCGCTCAGCGGGCGCGGGCACGTGTCGGACGGCGCGCGCGAGCGCGTGCGCGCGGCAGCGGACTCGCTCGGCTACGTCGTGTCGTCGCGTGCGTCGAGCCTGGCATCCGGACGCACCCGGA
>NZ_DAMDLU010000111.1:0-9450 GCF_032084865.1 Microbacterium sp. | reverse complement strand
CGGCCGGATGCGAGGCAGCCGCCTCCTGCGCCAGCCGCAGCCGGTCATCCCGCCAGCGCGCCCACTGGTCGAACTTGCCGAGCAGTGCGCCGACGGTGCCGAACAGCCACGCCCAGGTGCTCACGTCGGTGGTCGACACCGGCCGGCGCATGTAGAGGAACAGCCAGTCGTCGACGATCTCGACGTCGAGCTGGGCTGCGTGATCGATGAATCGCGCCATGATGTCGGGCGTGAACAGGTAGAGCGCGTCGGCCTCGTACCCGCTCGGGCAGTACAGCGTGAAGTGCTGGTCGAAGTCGCCCTCGAGCGAGAGCCGCTGGTCTTTCGAGAACGTCGACGGCAGGTTCGAGCCGAGGGAGTTGTTGCCCAACGCGTCGAGCACGATGTTGGGCAGCGGCACGTCGAGTTTCACGGCGACGTACCCCCAGCTGTGGGTGGTCTTGTTCTTGCCCGATCCGGTCGTGTAGCGGTAGTTGCCGAATTCGACGAAGCGGGGATGCTGCCCGCGCACGAGGTTCGACGCCACGCGCGAGTGCCCTCGGTGGAAGATCATGCCCGGAAGCGGCGGGTCGCTGAGGAACGGACGGAACGTCATCGCGTTCGCCTCGGCGAACCGCGCGATCCGGTAGGTGCTCTCGCGTGCGCGGCGGCGCGAGACGACGACCAGCGGGATGACCACCGCGGCGATCACCACCGGCAGCAGCGCCGGCAGCGAGAACAGCGCACCGACCCCCGCCTGTCCGGATGCCAGGCCGGCGATCATCGCGAACAGGGTGAAGCCGATGATCGGCAGGAACACCAGAGCAAACATGGCGGCGACGATCACCACGATGACGATCTGAGCGCCCGATGTCGGGCTCTGCGTCTTGACCGCACGCCAGAACTCGTTCACCGCGCGCGGGTCGACCGGTTCCGTCAGCGGCCGCGTCTCGAACGGGTGGTGCTGCGGCGGCGCCGGATTCATCCGTCCACGGTACCTGCCATGATCGATGGGTGACTCAGACCCGAACCCTGCCCACTCTCGACGGCCGCACGTTCAAGATGGTGTCGTCGACGACGTCGGTCGTCGACCACGACGCCCCGAGCGTGTTCCACTACTTCGAGCAGGACGGTGCGATCTGGGGCGACTACGCCGGCGACACCGTCACGATCGGCCGCTTCGTGGGAACCCGCACCGGCGACACCATCTGGGTGTCGTTCGTGCACGTGCTGGCGGCCACGGGCGAGGTCGTGACCGGCGACGGCGAGAGCGAGATCGAGATCGACGACGACGGGATGCTGCGCCTGGTCGAGCACTACGAGATGCACGGTGCCGCGCAGCTCAGCGTCTGCGTCGAGACCGCCGCGGCCTGATCCGGTCGTCGCGGTCACCGCGGCGGCAGGGCGCCTCGTCCGGCCGTCGCCGGCGTCCACTGGGTCATGCCCAACGGCACCTCGAGGCTGCGCTCGGGCAGGTCGGGAGGAAGCACGAACGGCCGGCGGATCACCTCGTCGAGCACGACGACGCTGACCACCGTGCGCACCTCGGGAAGCTGTGCGATCACCCCGGTCGAGAACTCGTGCACGCCGCTGACGTCTGTCGCGCGGATCAGCAGCATGGCGTCGTGCTCGCCGGTCGTCACGGCGCAGTACTCGATGTCGGGCATCTCGGCGATCTGCGCTCGGAACGACGCCCACGCCTGCGGATACACCGTGACGAAGATCAGCGCCCCGATCGAGAGTCCCGCCTTGGCGGGGTCGACCCGGGCGCTGAAACCCGTGATGACGCCGTCGCTCATGAGCGACTCCACCCGGGTGTACGCGTTGGCTCGGGAGATGCCGACCTTCTCGGCCAGCGCGGCGATCGAAATTCGCCCGTTCTCGCGAAGAAGCTCGAGCATCCGGTACGAGATCGGATCGAGAGCGGCGGCACTTCGTCCAGAATCCCGGTTGTCTTCAGCGTCAGTGCTGGACATTCTGCATCCCAATCTCCATTGTTCGGACAGGCTTTGTCTACATGACGCGATGTCATTGGACAAATCGTCGCACACCATGGGAATCTGATCACGGTCGTCCACCGCTGGATGCCCAGGACTCCCGATCCACCCTGCCAATGGAGGTACCCATGCTGTCGACGCTGCGCACGCCGGCAATCGTCCTCGGAGCGGTCGCGCTCCTCGCCCTGACCGGATGCTCGGGAGGAAACTCTGCGAACAACGACGGCGGAGCGAAGTCCGGTGCCTCCCTGGTCATCGACACCGCGTTCTCGGTCGAGACCGCAGACCCCGGGCACACCTACGACCCGACCGGCAACATGCTCGCCAAGGCGATGTACGAGACGCTCGTCGACTTCAAGGGCTCGGACGTCTCGACGCCGATCCCCGGGCTCGCGTCGTGGGAGGCCAACGACTCCGCCACCGAGTTCACCTTCACGCTCGAAGACGGCCGCGTCTTCTCGGACGGCACCCCGATCGAGGCGAAGGACGTCGTCTTCTCGCTGCAGCGCATCCAGGGCATGGCCGACGCCAAGCCGAACTTCCTCCTCGCCGGCGTCACCATCACGGAGGTCGACGAGAAGACGATCCTCTTCAGCACCGAGACGCCCCTGCTGCAGCTGCCCGCCATCCTCGCCAACCCCGCTCTCGGCATCGTCAACGCCGACGTGGTGATGAAGAACGGCGGGAGCACCGACGGCTCCGACTCCGCGCAGAAGTACTTCGACGGTGCATCCGCAGGTTCCGGCCCCTTCGTGCTCGACACCCTCGACCTCAGCTCGCAGATCGTGCTGAAGAAGAACGACGAGTACAACGGCGACGAGGAGCCGGCCTACGACCGCGTCGTCATCCGCAACGTCTCCGAGAGCGCCACCCAGCTCGCCAACCTCAAGGGCGGCGACTCGATGGTCGCCATGGATCTCAACGGCGACCAGGTCAGCGGTCTCGGTGACGGCCTCAATGTCGACTCGGTGCCGTCCGGCCAGACCATCTTCCTGCTGCTGAACCAGTCGACCGGCGTCGCCGGCGATCTGGCCAACGTGAAGCTCGCCGAAGGCATCCGGTACGCACTCGACTACCCGGCTCTGCTGGAGCTCGCCGGCGCCGGTGCCGAGCAGGCCACCGGTGTGATCCCGCCCGGGTTCGAAGGCGCACTCGGCAAGGGCGTCACCCAGGACCTCGGCAAGGCCAAGGCGGCCTTCGACGCCGCAGGCTACACCGGTCAGACGCTGAAGCTGCAGTTCCCGAACGACTACCCCGTCGGCGGCGTGGAGTTCACGCCGCTCGCCGAGCGCATCCAGGCGCAGCTGAAGGACGCCGGCGTCACCGTCGAGCTCGCCCCCGCACCGTTCGCCACCGAGCTCGACGCCTACGTGAACGGCACCGAGGGCTTCGGCCTCTGGTTCTGGGGCCCGGACTACGCCGACTCCGCGAACTTCCTGCCCTTCGGTCCCGGTCTGAAGGTCGGCCTGCGTGCGGGCTGGGAGCAGTCGGCCAACCCCGAGATCGCCTCCATCGCCGCGGATGCCGCCAGCGCGACCGACCCCGACAAGCGCACCGCCGCGTTCACGAAGTTCGCGGAGACGATGCAGGCGAGCGGCCCGTTCGTGCCGCTGATCGTGCCCGGACGTAACATCGCGACCTCCGACAAGGTCGACGGCGCTGTCTACAACTCCGTGTGGGAGATGGACATCGCCGAGATCACGCCCGCCGGCTGAACGGATCGACCGTGATGACGACAGTGGCTGTGCAGACACAGGCGAGGCGCAAGAAGTCGCCCCTGGCGGGGTACCTGCTGCGCCGGGCTGGCACCTCGGTGCTGCTGCTGATCGGCGTCACGGTCGTGACGTTCCTCCTCACCAACCTGGTGCCCGGAGACCCGGTCTCCGCGGCACTGGGTGAGGGGGCCTCTCAGAATCCCGAAACGCGCGAAGCCTTCATCAAGGCGCAGGGACTCGACCAGCCCCTGTTCGTGCAGTACTTCATCTACATGGGCAAGCTGCTGCGCGGCGACCTCGGCACCTCCCTCGTCACCGGGCAGCCCGTGACCGCGGATCTCGCTACGGCGGTGCCCGCCACGATCGAGATCGCGCTCTGCGCGATCGTCCTGAGCCTCGCGGTCAGCCTCGTGCTCGGCACGCTCGCCGCGTACCGGCGGGGCATGGTCACAGACCAGATCGTGCGTGTGGTCACCCTGATCGGGCTCAGCGTGCCGACCTTCTGGCTGGCGCTGGTGAGCTTCTACGTGTTCTTCCTCAACCTGCGCATCGCGCCGGGGTCCGGTCGCGTCTCGCCGTCGATCATCCCGCCGCCCCGGGTGACCGGGCTGTACACGATCGATTATCTGCTGAACGGCGACGGCGTGGGCTGGGCCGACGCCATGGCGCACCTGGCGCTGCCGGTGATGGTGCTGTCGCTGGTGACGATCGGTCTGCTGACCCGGTTCATCCGCACGTCTGTGCTCGAGGTGCTCGACAGCGACTACGTGCGCGCGGCTCGCGCGAAGGGCCTGCCGGCCATGCGCGTGGTGCTCGACTACGTGCTGCGGGGAGCGGCTCTGCCGGTGCTGACCGTGGTCGGCGTCGCCTTCGGCTCACTGCTCTCGGGCACCGTGCTCGTCGAGTCGGTGTTCGCCTGGCCGGGCCTCGGCACGTACGCCTACAACTCGGCGGCCAACCTCGACCTGCCCGGAATCATGGGCGTCGGCCTCATCGTCGGCGTCATCTACCTGGTCATCAACTTCATCGTCGACCTGCTGTACGGCGTACTCGACCCGAGAGTGAGGATCGCATGAGCTCTCGCGCACCCCGCATGCCCGGGCGGCTCAAGCTGCGCTGGCCGCGCGCCTGGCGCACCCCCCTGGGCGTCATCGGCACCGTCGTCGCCGCGGCGTGGATCCTCGTCGCCTTCACCGCGCAGTGGTGGGTGCCGTTCGAGCCGAACGCCCAGGTGCTGCCCCGCCTGCAGACCCCCGGCATCGACACGCTGCTGGGCACCGACGGCAACGGGCGCGACATCTTCTCGCGCCTGATGACCGGCGCCACCGTCACGATCCCGCTGGCACTCACCCTCGTCGTCGCCGCCCTCGTCATCGGCGCCGTGATCGGCGCGCTCGCCGGGTACTTCGGCGGATGGATCGATGAGACGCTCATGCGCATCACCGACCTGTTCATGGCGTTCCCGACCGTGATCCTCGCGATGGTCGTCGCCGCGTCGCTCGGCCCGTCACTGTTCAACGCGGTGATCGCCGCGGTCGTCGTGTCGTGGCCGCAGTACTCGCGCGTCACCCGCAGCATCGTGCTGTCGCTGCGCAACCAGAACTACGTGATGGCCGGTCGCCTGCTCGGCCACTCGCCGGCACGCACGCTCGTTGTCGACATCCTCCCCAACGTCGCCGGCCCGCTGCTGGTGCTCGCGACGCTCGACATCGGTGCGGCGATCCTGCTGCTGTCGGGTCTGTCGTTCCTCGGTCTGGGCGCGCAGCCGCCCACGGCCGAATGGGGTTCGATGATCTCGGCCGCGATGCAGAACTTCGACGCGTGGTGGCTCGGAGTCTTCCCGGGCCTCGCCATCCTCACGGTCGTGCTCGCGTTCAACTTCCTCGGCGACGCGCTGCGCGACATCCTCGACCCGACCGCCGAGGTGACGCACGAGAAGCAGACCGAACTGGTCGCATCGAGCGGAGGCGGCGCATGAGCATCCTCGACATCCGCGACCTGACGGTCGACATCGGCCGCCCTCTCGTGAAGGGCCTCTCGGTGCAGCTCGACGCCGGGCGCATCCACGGGCTCGCCGGAGAATCCGGGTCGGGTAAGACGCTGACCGCCATGGCGGTGCTGGGCCTGCTTCCGCGTCATGCGCGGACCGGCGGCTCCATCCGGCTGGGGGACACGGAGCTGCTCAGCCTGGGCCGGCGAGCGATGAACCGCATCCGCGGTCGGCGTATCGCCATGGTGTTCCAGGACCCGTCGTCTTCGCTGCACCCGCAGATCCCGGTCGGGCGTCAGCTGACCGACCACATGCGCGTGCACCTCGGGCTGCGCGCAGCGGCCGCCCGCCAGCGCGCCGTCGAGCTGCTCGAGCGCGTGCAGGTGCCGAACCCGGAAGAGGCGCTGCGCCGCTACCCGCACCAGTTCTCGGGCGGCCAGAGGCAGCGCATCGCTATCGCCTGCGCTCTCGCCTGCGATCCCGAGGTGCTGCTCGCCGACGAGCCGACGACAGCGCTCGACGTGACCGTGCAGGCCGGCATCCTGACGCTGCTGCGCGAACTGGCAGACGAGCGGCAGATCGCCGTTCTGCTCGTCACGCACGACCTCGGGGTGATGAGCGCGATCGCCGACGTCGTCACCGTGATGAAGGACGGCAGGGTCGTCGAGCACGCCGATCGAGAGACGCTGTTCCGCGACCCGCAGCACGAGTACACCAGGCAGCTGCTCGCCGCCCTGCCGGGTTCACGCATCGAAGGAGGCGACGATCATGGCGCATGAGACCGTCCTCGACGCTCAGGGCATCGTCGTCCGCTACCCCGGCAATCCGCCCGTCGTCGCGGTCGACGACGTGTCGCTTCAGGTGCATGCCGGTGAGACCGTCGCCCTCGTCGGAGAATCCGGCAGCGGCAAGTCGAGCCTCGCCCGCGCCGCCGTCGGCATCGAGAAGCTCGCGGGCGGCACAGCCCGCTTCCTCGACGGCGAGGTGACGCCGCTGCGCGTGCGCCGGCGCCCGAAGCACCTCACCGGCATCCAGATGGTGTTCCAGGATCCGTCGACCTCGCTCAACCCCCGTCGCCGGATCGGCGACCAGGTCGCCGACGGCATCGCCACCGCGCGAGCACGCGGTGCGGAGGGCTCGACGGTCGAGGAGTGGCTCGAGAAGGTCGGCCTGCCCACGGCATCCGTCTCGAAGTTCCCCCACCAGTTCTCGGGCGGTCAGAAGCAGCGCATCGCGATCGCGCGGGCGCTCGCCGCTCGCCCGCAGCTGCTCGTCGCCGACGAGCCGATCTCGGCTCTCGACGCGTCGACCCAGACGAGCGTGGCCGCGCTCATGCGCGATCTCGTCAAAGAGGCGGGTGCCGGGATGCTGTTCATCTCGCACGACCTCGCCGTGGTGCAGCGCATCGCCGACCGGACGTTCGTGATGTTCGGCGGGCGTGTGCTCGAATCCGGGCCGACCGCGCAGCTCTGGGCCGACCCGCAGCACCCGTACACGCAGGCGCTGCTGGCGGCGATTCCCGAGCCCGACGGCGCGGGGCGCATCCCCGTAGCCCCGTCCGCCGCCGAGCGGGCGATCTGGGCCGACGTGCCCGCCATCCAGCGCTGACCACCCCGCGTCGGTGCCGGTCGGCGGCATCCATGTCGATCCGGTAGACTGCTGTGGTTGTCTGCCCGTCGGCATCCATTCGGGAAGCCGCGACAGACGACGTGCTACACACCCTCCTGCTTCCGGGAAAGTCCCGGGAGCCGTTCTAGTCCGAAGGAGGTGGGTAAGTGACGCACCAGTACGAGCTCATGGTCATTCTGACCCCCGAGCTGGACGAGCGCCAGGTTGCCCCCAACCTCGACAAGTTCCTGAAGGTCATCACCAACGATGGTGGCTCGATTGACAAGGTCGACATCTGGGGCAAGCGTCGTTTCGCCTACGAGATCAACAAGAAGAACGAGGGCATCTACGCCGTCGTCAACTTCACCGCGACCAGCCAGGCCACGGACGAACTCGACCGTCAGCTGAAGCTGAGCGAGCTCGTGTTCCGCACCAAGGTCCTGCGTGCCGAAGAGGCACAGGCCATGGTCGCCGCCGAGGCCAAGCGCGCCGCCGACAAGGCTGCCCGCAAGCCCAAGGTCGCAAAGGCCTAGGGAACATGGCCGGCGAAACCGTCATCACCGTGGTGGGCAACCTCACCGCAGATCCCGAACTGCGCTACACGCAGAACGGCCTGCCGGTGGCGAACTTCACCATCGCCTCGACCCCGCGCACGTTCGACCGTCAGGCCAACGAGTGGAAGGACGGCGAAGCGCTGTTCCTCCGCGCGTCGGTGTGGCGCGAGTTCGCCGAGCACGTGGCGGGTTCGCTGACGAAGGGCATGCGCGTCATCGCGCAGGGTCGTCTGCGTCAGCGCTCCTACCAGGACCGCGAAGGCAACCAGCGCACCTCGATCGAGCTGGAGGTTGACGAGATCGGTCCGTCGCTGCGATACGCGACGGCACAGGTCACGCGGGCCGCATCCAACGGCGGCGGTGGGCAGTCGCGTCCGCAGCAGCAGCAGCAGGTCTCGGACGAGCCGTGGTCGACCCCCGGCTCCTCGAGCGCTGACGCCTGGAGCACTCCGGGCAGCTTCGGCGACGACACCCCGTTCTGAATTCCGGGTCCCTGAGCCGGTCGAAGGCTCGGGCATCCGATCTCATCTCTTAAGGAAGAAACATGGCTGGAAAGTCGAGCGGCGACCGCCGCAAGCCGCGGAAGGGTGGCAAGCCCACCGCTCCCGCGAAGTCCATCCGGGTCGGTGTCATCGATTACAAGGATGTCGCCACCCTTCGCAAGTTCGTCTCGGAGCGCGGCAAGATCCGCGCCCGTCGTATCACCGGTGTCTCGGTGCAGGAGCAGCGTCTGATCGCCAAGGCGATCAAGAACGCTCGCGAGATGGCCCTGCTGCCCTACGCCGGCGCTGGCCGCTGAGGGGTACCGACATGGCAAAGCTGATTCTCACGAACGAGGTCGCCGGGCTGGGTAGCGCCGGTGACGTCATCGAGGTCAAGAACGGGTACGCCCGCAACTACCTCGTCCCCAAGGGCTACGCCGTTGCGTGGACCCGTGGTGGCCAGAAGCAGGTCGAGTCGATCCAGGCAGCCCGCAAGGCCCGCCAGATCCACGACCTCGACGAGGCGACCGCACTCAAGAACAAGCTCGAGGGCACCAAGGTGCGTCTGGCCGTCAAGGCCGGCGCCGAGGGTCGCCTGTTCGGCTCGGTGAAGACCGCCGACGTGGCCGACGCTGTCGCCGCTGAGGGCCTCGGCTCGATCGACAAGCGCAAGGTGCACTTCGCCGCTCCGGTCAAGACGACGGGCGAGCACGAGGCGACGGTTCGTCTGCACGACGACGTCACCGCCGTGATCACCCTTCAGGTCATCGCCGCGAAGTAATCTCGCCGCACCAGCAGGCCCCCGACATCTCCGGATGCCGGGGGCCTTCTGCGTGCCTGGGGGATTGTGTGCTTCTTGGCCCGGTGCGAGGTCAAGAACGTACGTTTCGCGGCGCGTTTGTGTACGTTTCTGACCTCGGCAGGTCGGGTGGGGCGGATGCCGGGGCGAGGTCGGCGTCGGCGTTGCGGTGCGAGGTCAAGAACGTACGTTTCGCGGCGCGTTTGTGTACGTTTCTGACCTCGGCAGGTCGGGTGGGGCGGATGCCGGGGCGAGGTCGGCGTCGGCGTTGCGGTGCGAGGTCAAGAACGTACGTTTCGCGGCGCGTTTGTGTACGTTTCTGACCT
>NZ_DAMDLU010000110.1:0-9524 GCF_032084865.1 Microbacterium sp. | reverse complement strand
GTGCGTTCCGCGCCGTGGCCGTCGAGAGCTCGCCGGCGGTAGCCGACGGGTCTGACGAAACGGTCGATCTGACCGTCGAGCCCGCCGCGCTCGGCGAGCTCGCGCCCGGCGTCTACCCGCTCCGGGCCCGGCTCACCGGGGCGACCACCACCGATGCAGCCGGCAAGACCGTGCCGTTGAGCGTCACCACCGGATCGGTGCTCGTCGTTCCCGCGCCCTCCGACGCCCGCACGGCGGTGATCGTGCCGGTGACCGCGACACCCGAGAACGGCGCACTGCTCACGGCCGACGAGCTGAGTACCCTCACCGCCGAGGGCGGCTCTCTCGCCGAGCTGATCGACGCCGTCGCCGGCACCAGCGCGATCCTGGCGATCGACCCGGCGATCCCCGCATCGATCCGCGTGCTCGGCGACCGCGCTCCCGTCAGTGCCAGCCAGTGGGTGGAGCGCTTCGAGGCGCTGCCGAACGACATGTTCACCCTGCAGTTCGGCGATGCGGATGCCACGGTGCAGGCTCAGGGCGGGCGCTCCGAGCTGCTCGGCACGCCCGATCTCACCCCGCTTCTCGACCCTGCCGACTTCCCCGCCGTGGATCCGAAGCTCGAGCCGACCGCGAATCCCACTCCCACGCCCATCCCCACCGCCGAGCCCGAACTGCCCGACAGCAGTGAGCTGACGGCCGTGCGCGGTGCGCAGGGCGGCATCCTCTGGCCGCGCCCGTCGGTGACCGAGCAGGATCTCGCCACCTTCGGCGCCTACCTCGGCGACAAGGTCACCACGATCCTCCCCTCCACCTCGGTGCAGGGCGAGGGGGCGGCCGTGCACAGCGCGGTCGACGCGCGTGACCTGCTGATCACCGACGCGGCGGCGTCCGCGCGCCTGTCGGCCGCCGTCGAGCACACCGATCCGGCAGCGGCGGATGCCGGGATGGCCGCAGTCGCCGGGCACCTCTTCTTCGCCCAGCAGCGCAGCGCCCTCACCGCCGTCGCGCTCGAGCGATCCGAGACCCGCTCGCCGGAGGCGCTGCGCAAGGCGCTCGTCGCCTTCGCCAGCCCGGGAGCGACGCTCAGCACACTGCGCGCGGGCGATCCGGCATCCGTCTCCCTCACCGAGACGACTGCCGGTGCGAGGGTGGCAGAGCTGAACAGCATGCTGGCCGCCGCCGACCGGCTCACCGCCTTCGCGACGATCCTCGACGAGCCGGCCGTGCTGCTCGTCCCGGATCGCATCCGCACGCTGCGGGTGATCGGGGTCGGCCTCACCGACGAGGAGTTCGCCGAGCAGGTCGCCGCCCACACGAAGCGCGTGAACACCACCCTCACCTCGGTGACCGTGGTCAAGCCGAAGCCCGTGCAGCTGTTCACCTCGGCCGCACCTCTTCCCGTCTGGGTGCGCAACGACCTGCCCTGGCCGGTCACCGTCACGCTGTACAGCACACCGTCCGACAACCGTCTCGACATCCAGCCGGCGACCGAGGTTACGGCCCTCGCCTCGAGCTCGACCCGCGTCGACGTGCCGATCGAGGCGCGCGTCGCGAGCGGCCGCGTCGACGTGACCTTCTGGCTCAAGAGCCCCACGGGCGTTCCGATCGGCCAGCCGGAGGTCGCCGACGTCACGCTGCGCGCCGACTGGGAGGGCATCGGCCTCGGCATCCTCGGTGCAGTGATCGTGCTGCTGCTGATCGTCGGCAGCGTGCGGATGGCTCGTCGCCGGAGAGCGGATGCCCTGCACCAGGCTCAGGGGTCGAACGGGCCCGCAGAAGGAGAGCAGTGACAAGTCTCGGCCGCGCCAGCGCCATCCTCGGGGCGGGGACGCTGATCTCCCGCGTCACCGGTCTCGTGCGAACGATCGTGCTGGTCGCCGCGATCGGCACGATCGGCCAGGCGGGTGACGCCTTCGGTGTCGCGAACCAGCTGCCGAACAACGTCTTCACGATCATCCAGACGGGCATCCTCACCGCGGTGATCATCCCGCAGATCGTGAAGTCGGCCAGCCACCGCGACGGCGGGCAGGCGTACATCTCGAAGCTGTTCACGCTGGGCACAGTCGTCTTCCTCGTGGCGACCGTGCTGGCCATGCTCGCCGCCCCCTGGCTGGTGGCGCTGTACGGCCCGAACTTCACCCCCGAGCAGATGGCGCTCGCGATCGCGTTCGCCTTCTGGTGCCTGCCGCAGATCTTCTTCTATGGGCTGTATGCGCTGATCGGCGAGACGCTGAACGCCAAGCGCGTCTTCGGCCCGTACACGTGGACACCGGTGGCGAACAACATCGTCTCCATCGCCGGCTTCCTCGTCTTCATCGCCCTGTTCGGCGACAACCAGAGGCGGGTGGATGTCTGGGACCCGACGATGATCGCGGTGCTCGGCGGCACCGCGACGCTCGGCATCGCCGTGCAGGCCCTGCTGCTGCTCTTCGCCTGGCGTCGCACGGGTCTGCACCTGCGCCCCGATTTCCGGTGGAAGAGCGTCGGCCTCGCTCAGGTGGGCACGCTCGCCGGCTGGACGTTCCTCATGGTGATCGCCGGCCAGATCGCCGGACTCATCCAGACCCGCGTGGTCACCGACTCGTCGGGCGATTACCCCTCGGTGTTCATGATGCAGGCCGCCTGGCTGGTGTTCATGCTGCCGTACTCGATCTTCGCGATCTCGATCGGCACCCCGTACTTCACCCAGATCGCCGAGCACGCCCACGCGAACCGGCGCGACGAGGTGCGCTCCGACGTCGCCCGCTGCATCCGGGTCGTGTCGCTGTTCATCGTCGGCTCGGGCATCGCCCTCGCCGTCGCCGCGGTGCCGGCCACGCGCATCTTCACCGAGAGCCCCGCCGATGCCGTCGCCGCGGCCCCCGTGCTGGTCTGCTATCTCGTCGGTCTTCTGCCCTTGTCGGTACTGTTCATCGTGCAGCGCGCGTTCTACGCGTTCGGCGACACCCGCACCCCGTTCGTGTTCACGCTCGTGCAGGTGGGTCTGATCATCGGCTTCTCGTACCTCGCCGCCGCGGTCGCCCCGCTCAGCCAGCTCGCGGCGGCCGTCGCCCTGGGACAGTCGATCGCCGGTCTCGTGCAGACGGTGATCGCCGTGCTCATCCTGCGACACCGTCTCGGCGGACTCGAGCTGCCGCAGACGCTGCTCTCTCTCGGCCGCTTCGTGATCGCCGCCGTGCCCGCCGGCCTCGCCGGGTGGGGCACCTACCTGCTGCTCGGCGCCGACCGGGGATGGACCGCCGGCCAGACCGGCTCGACGTTCATCGACAAGCTGTTCGGCGCGGTCGGCACGGGCGTGATCGGCCTTGTCGCCGTCGTCGTCTACGCGCTCGTGCTGCTGGTGTTGCGCGCGCCCGAGATGGCCGCCGCCCGCAGACTCGTCACGCGGGTTCTGCCGGGGCGCTGAGACGCCCCGGGTTCGCCGGCATCGGGCATCCGGACTCGTCGTTCTGCGCGACGACTCGCCCGACGCGCGGGAATGCCGCCCGGTTACCATGGGTTGAAGCAGACGACGCGGATCATCCCGCGCCCGCCGGACATCCGCAGCCTTAGGAGAGCACATGCGTCAGGTCATCATCATCGGCTCCGGCCCGGCCGGGTTCACCGCCGCGATCTATGCGGCGCGAGCCAATCTCAGGCCGCTGCTGGTCGCCAGCACCGTCGAGGTCGGCGGCGAGCTGATGAACACGACCGACGTCGAGAACTTCCCCGGCTTCCCCGACGGCATCCAGGGCCCCGATCTGATGGCCAAGCTGCAGGCGCAGGCCGAGAAGTTCGGCACCGAGGTGCTGTACGACGACGTCACCGAGCTTCAGCTCGACGGACCGGTCAAGAAGGTCATCCTGGGCAGCGGTGCGGTGCACGAGGCGTCGACGATCATCTACGCGACCGGCTCGGCGTACCGCAAGCTCGGGGTCGAGGGCGAAGAGCGCCTGTCGGGCTACGGCGTCTCGTGGTGCGCGACGTGCGACGGCTTCTTCTTCCGCGAGAAGGAGATCGCTGTCGTCGGCGGCGGCGACTCGGCCATGGAAGAGGCGACCTTCCTCACCCGCTTCGCCTCGAAGGTGTACGTCATCCACCGCAAGGACTCCCTGCGCGCATCGAAGATCATGCAGGAGAGGGCGTTCGCCAACGAGAAGATCGAGTTCATCTGGAACAGCACCGTCGACGAGATCCTCGGCGGCGACTCGGTCAGCGGTGTGCGTCTGCGCTCGACCGTCGACGACTCGACCCGTGAGCTCGCCGTCGACGGCGTGTTCGTCGCGATCGGCAACGACCCGCGCACCCACCTCGTGCACGACAAGCTGCAGCTCACCGATGCCGGCACGATCTGGGTCGACGGGCGCTCGTCGCGCACCTCGGTTCCGGGTGTGTTCGCCGCCGGCGACGTGATCGACCCGACGTACCGTCAGGCCGCCACCGCCGCCGGATCGGGCGTCGTCGCGGCGCTCGATGCCGAGCACTTCATCGCCGACCTCGAAGACGCCTCGGTCGAAGAGCCGGCCGCCGTCGCCGCCGAGATCATCGTCGGCTGAGACACCTCGTCGCGGTGGCACACGCCGCCGCGGGAACAGAATCGCGCCGTCTGACGTTCGATCAGGTGGACACCGAACAAGGAGACAATCCATGACTGCCAAGGCAACCACTCAGGCGACCTGGGAGCAGGACGTGCTGCAGGCCGAGGGACCCGTGCTGGTCGACTTCTGGGCCGCGTGGTGCGGACCGTGCCGCATGGTCGCGCCCGTGCTCGACGAGATCCAGGCCGAGAACCCCGACAAGATCACGATCCTCAAGCTCAACGTCGACGAGAACCCCGATCTGGCCATGAAGTACCAGATCACCTCGATCCCGGCGATGAAGGTGTTCCAGGGCGGAGAGGTCAAGACAACCATCATCGGCGCCAAGCCGAAGTTCGCGCTCGAGCAGGACCTCGCCCCGTTCATCGGCTGAGCCTGCCGAAGGGTCTGACCCCACGTTGGGTCCTTGAGCCTGTCGAAGGGCCTGTCACCATCCGCGGTGACAGGCCCTTCGTCGTCTCAGGCGGCCAGCATCCGCCAGACGGTGGTGCTGAGCTCGGGGTACTCGTGCGCGATGCTGCGCAGCACGCTGTCGTTCCAGCGCGGATCGCGCGGATTCCCGCCGCGATCCTCGTACACGTCGGTGCGCAGCAGCAGCACCACGAGCTCGTCGACCGACGGCAGCTCCGACATGAAATCCCAGGGATCCTCCCCGCTGCGCAACCTCTCATGCACGAGAACCGAGCGCTCGTCCCCCGCCTCCGCGCGCAGCACTTCGAGACTGGCGCGGCGGGGGAACGAGGGGATCACCACACAATTCTACGAGCGCCGAGTGCGTGTGCGGCGCTCGACCTTCCCATCCTCGGTCATCGCCTCGAGCTCCTTCCCCTTCGTCTCGGCGACCTTGAAGTACACGAAGAAGAACGACAGCAGTGCGAAGAACGCGTAGAAGCCGTATGCGAAGGTGAGTCCGATCTCGGCGAACGCCGGGAAGGTCGTCGAGATGAAGAAGTTCGCCGCCCACTGCGCTGCGGCAGCCACCGCGAGAGCGCCGGCGCGGATCGAGTTCGGGAACATCTCCCCCAGCAGCACCCACACCAGCGGGCCCCAGGTCGCACCGAAGAACACCACGAACGCATTGGCGCTGATCAGCGCGATCGTCGACCACGGGTCGGGAAGGGTGACTGCGCCCTCGGCATCCAGCGTCCCGAACGAGAAGGCGACGGCCATCAGTCCCAGCGTGACCGTCATGCCGATCGAGCCGACCATCAGCATCAGCCGGCGACCCACACGATCGACCAGCAGGATCGCGATGATCGTCACGACGATGTTCGTCACCGACGTGATGACGGTGATCGTCAGGGCATTCGACTCGTCGAAGCCGACCGACCGCCACAGGGTCGTCGAATAGTAGAAGATCACGTTGATGCCGACGAACTGCTGGAAGATGCTCAGCAGGATGCCGACCCAGACGATCGGCTTCAGCCCGAAGCGGTGGCCGCGCAGATCGCTCAGCGACTCGGTGCGCTCGGTGTTGAGGGTGCCGGTGATCTCGGTGATCTTCGCCTTCACGTCGATGGTGCCGGTGACCAGGGTCAGCACCTCGGCTGCCTTGTCGACGTCGCCGCGTGCGACGAGGTACCGCGGCGATTCGGGCAGGCGCATCGCCATGATTCCGTAGACGATCGCGGGGATCGCCTCGGCGATGAACATCCAGCGCCAGGCATCCAGCCCCCACAGCGGCTCCGCAGCGCCGCCCGCGACGTTCGCGAGAAGGGCATCCGAGAGCAGGGCGACGAAGATGCCGGTGACGATCGCGAGCTGCTGCAGCGATCCGAGCCGGCCGCGGACGTGCGCCGGTGACACCTCGGCGATGTAGGCCGGGGCGATGACGGAGGCGGCGCCGACGCCGAGGCCGCCGATGACGCGCCAGATGATGAGGTCGATCACCCCGAACGCGAGCCCCGATCCGACGGCCGAGACGAGGAACAGCACGGCCGCGACGATCATCGTGGGTATGCGGCCGTAGCGGTTGGCCAGCGGTCCGGCGAACCACGCGCCGACCGCGCAGCCGATGAGCGCCGACGACACGGCGAAGCCCTTGAGTCCGACGCCGAGACCGAACGCCCCCGCGAGGGCGTCGACCGCTCCGTTGATCACCGCGGTGTCGAAGCCGAAGAGGAACCCTCCGAGCGCCGCCGCGATGCTCACCCCGATGACGCGTCGACGGATGCCGTCAGCCGGACCTGTGCCTGCTGGGTGTGTCATGATGCCCCTCCTCTTCCGGTGCTCCGGATGCTAGCGGAGCGAGGGCGCGGGCTGAAAGGGGCGTGCGTGCGGGTGCGGAAAGCGGTAGTGCGGCTTCGGGAGTGGTGGGGCTGAGCGTGCGCCCGGAATGGCAGATGAGCACCGGGCGTACCCGGTGCTCATCGCCGGCTGTCGTGATCGACTCGGATCAGCGCGATCCGAACTCCTCTTCGCCGAGCTCGGCGAGAATCCGGTTGAGATCCTGGATCGATGCGAACTCGATCTTGACCTGGCCTTTTCGTGCACCAAGAGCGATCTGCACCCGTGTGTTGAGGCGATCCCCGAGCTTGTGCGAGACCTCGTCGAGGTACGCGCGGCGCGCCCCTGCGGTGGGCTTGCTCGCAGGTGCCGATGTGGTGGGCAGGGTCTTCGCCGCGGCCTCGGTGGCGCGCACCGAGAGGTCTTCGTTCACGACCTTGTCGGCGAGGCGCTGCATCTGCTCGGGCGTCTCGACCGACAGAATGGCACGGGCATGGCCCGCCGAGATCACTCCGGCGGCAACCCGCTGCTGCACGGGCAGCGGCAGACGCAGCAGCCGGATGGTGTTGCTGATCTGCGGACGCGAGCGGCCGATGCGGGTGGCGAGCTGCTCCTGCGTGATGCCGAAGTCCTCGAGCAGCTGCTGGTACGCGGATGCCTCTTCGAGCGGGTTCAGCTGCGATCGGTGCAAGTTCTCGAGAAGAGCGTCGCGCAGCAGATCCTCGTCGGCAGTCTCGCGCAGGATCGCAGGAATCGTGGCGAGGCCGGCCTCACGAGCGGCGCGGGTACGACGCTCGCCCATGATCAGCTCGTACTCGCCGTCAGCGTTCTGGCGAACGATCACTGGTTGCAGGACGCCGAACTCGCGCACGCTGTGCACGAGCTCCGACAGGTGGTCCTCGTCGAAGTGCGTGCGCGGTTGACGAGGGTTCGGAACGATGCTGTTCGGGTCGACCTGGATCAGCCGCACGCCGGGCACCTGCGAGAGCTCCGCCTCATCGGTGGCGGTGACGGTCTTCTCGGGCTGTGCGGGCGCGGCATCCGTCTTCACCTTGGTCGCGCCGGGGAAGAAGACGTCGACCGGACGCTCCGCCTGATCCGTCGTGGGGATGAGTGCGCCGATTCCCCGACCCAGTCCAGTGCGCTTGGCCATCATGCTCCCTTGTTCTGCGCGGCGGATTCCTTGCGCTGCGCGATCTCGACTGCTGCTTCCCGGTAGGCGACCGCCCCTGCCGACGTGCCGTCGTACGAGATGACGGTCTGTCCGAAGCTCGGGGCTTCGGACACCCGCACAGAGCGCGGGATCACGGCGCTGAGCACCTGCTGCGGGAAGTGGGTTCGCACCTCGTCGGCGACCTGCTGGGCGAGGCGCGTGCGCGCGTCGTACATCGTGAGCAGGATGGTCGACAGGTGAAGTTCTGGGTTGAGGTGCTTCTGGATCATCTGGATGCTGCCGAGCAGCTGACTCAGGCCCTCGAGAGCGTAGTACTCGCACTGGATGGGGATCAGCACCTCGGATGCCGCGGTGAACGCGTTGATGGTGAGCAGTCCGAGCGAAGGCGGGCAGTCGATGATGACGAAGTCGACGGGATTGTCGCGCAGGTACTCCTCGAGAGCACGACGCAGACGGAATTCGCGTGCGACCTGCGAGACCAGTTCGATCTCGGCCCCAGCGAGGTGGATCGTGCTGGGTGCGCAGCGGAGGTTCTCGGACTCGGGACTGTCCTGAACGATCTCGCCGAACGGGAGGTCGTTGATCAGGACGTCGTAGATGCTCTTGGTGTCGGCGGAGTGCGTCACTCCGAGCGCCGTCGACGCGTTCCCCTGCGGGTCGAGGTCGACCACGAGCACTTTCGCGCCGAGATCAGCGAGAGCGGATGCCAGATTGACGGCCGTCGTGGTCTTTCCCACACCGCCCTTCTGGTTCGACACGGTGAAGATGCGAGTCTCCCCGCTGAACTCGACCTCGACCGTCTTGAGCGCCTTGCGCCGCGACGAGAGGTCTGCGAGTTCCCGAGCGAGCGGGGTATCCATCCCGAAATCCTGGTTCGGCGATGCGTTGTCGGATGGTTTCACGTGAAACATCGACTCCTTTCGGGACCGTCCTCCACTCTACGTGATCCCTCCCCCACTCCCCCGCCGCCTCTCCCTTCCCCCGCTCACTGAGCGAGCAGCCTCCACGCCCCGGTCATTGAGCGAGGAGCGCAGCGACGAGTCGAAATGCCCGTTCCACGTGAAGCACGTGTCGCACGACTGCCGCTCACCCCACGGTCATTGAGCGAGGAGTGCAACGACGAGTCGAAATGCCCGGAAGCCGCACGCCCCTACTCCAGTAGCCAAGATGCCGGCGACGCCCTCCAGACACCCGTTTCACGTGAAACGTGCGTCGACCGGCTCTCTCCACCCCCGGTCATTGAGCGAGGAGCGCAGCGACGAGCAAATGCCCCTTCTACGTGAAGCCCGTGTCGTACGACTGCCGCTCACCCCACGGTCATTGAGCGAGGAGCGCAGCGACGAGTCGAAATGCCCGGAAGCCGCTCGCCCATATCCCAGCAGCCGAGATGCCTGCGACACCCTCCAGACACCCGTTTCACGTGAAACGGGTGTCGACCGGCTCTCCTCCACCCCCGGTCATTGAGCGAGGAGCGCAGCGACGAGCAAATGCCCGTTCTGCGTGAAGCCCGTGTCGCACGACTGCCGCTCACCCCACGGTCATTGAGCGAGGAGCGCAGCGACGAG
>NZ_DAMDLU010000109.1:0-9526 GCF_032084865.1 Microbacterium sp. | reverse complement strand
CGCCATGCGCCTGTCCACCCGCGCTGCACTCGGCGCGTGCCAGGGCCGCACCTGCGGCCGCAGCGTGGAGGACGTGCTCGGCACGAGCTTCGGCGTCGACCGGCGTCCGGTGCTCTCGTCGGTGCGCATCGGCGAGCTGGCCGCGCTCGCCGGCCGCGACAGCGGGCATCCGGCATCCGCCGCTCCGTCCGCATCCACGAACCGATCCGCAGGAGGAATCTGATGCGCGCCCGTCGAACGATCCAGGCCGTCGACTCGCACACCGAGGGGATGCCCACGCGCGTCGTCACCGGGGGAGTGGGACGCGTCCCCGGGGCGACGATGAACGACCGCCGCCTGTATGCCATGGAGCACCTCGACGGACTGCGCGGCTTCCTCATGAACGAGCCCCGCGGACACGCCGCGATGTCGGGAGTGCTGCTGCAGCCCCCCGCCCGCGATGACGCCGACTGGGGGATCGTCTTCATCGAGGCATCCGGATTCCTGCCGATGTGCGGCCACGGCACGATCGGGGCGGCGACCGTGCTGGTCGAGACGGGCATGGTCGAGGTGACCGAGCCGGTCACCGAGATCCGCCTCGACGTGCCGGCAGGACTCGTCATCGCGCGGGTGCGCGTGGAGGACGGCCGCGCCGTCGACGTCACCATCGAGAACGTGCCGAGCTTCGTCGACCGTCTCGACGAGCGCATCGACGTGCCAGGCATCGGCGAGATCAGCTACTCGGTCGCGTTCGGCGGCAACTACTACGCGCTCGTCGACCTCGAGCAGGTCGGGCTGCCCTTCGACCGCGCCCGGCAGGACGACATCCTCGCCGCGGGACTCGCGATCATGGACGCCATCAACACCCAGGCCCCGCCCGTGCATCCGGTGCTCGAGGGCGCGAACCACGTGCACCACGTCGAATTCATCGCGCCGGGATCGGATGCCGTCCGCTCCCGCCACGCCATGGCGATCCATCCGGGATGGTTCGACCGCTCGCCGTGCGGCACGGGGACGAGCGCGCGGATGGCCGAGCTGCACGCCCGCGGCGAGCTCGCCCTGCACACCCCGTTCGTGAACGAGTCGTTCATCGGCACCGAGTTCACCGGCACGCTGGTGGCCGAGACGCGCGTGGGCGACCGCCCCGCCGTGGTGCCGACCATCACCGGACGCGCGTGGGTGACCGGACTCGGGCAGTATCTGCTCGACCCGGACGACCCGTTCCCCGAGGGGTTCGTGTTCTGACCCGCACGCCGGACCACTCCGACAGCACAGACAGACATCGAGACGAGGAGAGAACAGTGACCCAGAACCCGATCGACACCGTCGCCGCCGACGCCGAGGCCGCCGCCCGGCCGTTCGCCCGCACCAGCCCCCGCGAGCGCGGCGCCGCCCTGGTCGCGGTCGCCGAGGCGCTCGAGGCCGCTGCGCCCGAGCTCATCGACATCGCGATGCGCGAGACCGGCCTCACCGAGGCCCGGCTGACCGGTGAACTGCGGCGCACCGCCTGGCAGCTGCGGCTGTTCGCCGACACGATCGTCGACGGCGGCTACCTAGACGTGCGAATCGACGCGGCCGATCCCGAGTACGTCATCGGTCCGCGCCCGGATCTGCGCCGGATGCTGGAGCCGGTCGGCCCCGTGCTGAACTTCGCCGCCTCGAACTTCCCGTTCGCGTTCTCCGTCGCCGGCGGAGACTCGGCCGCAGCTCTCGCCGCCGGATGCCCGGTGGTGGTGAAGGCGCATTCCGGGCATCCGGAGCTGTCGCGGCGCACCGCCGAGATCGTCGCCGCCGCGCTCGAGGGTGCGGGGATGCCCGCGGGCGTCTTCCAGCTGATCAGCGGGCAGGAGAACGGCGTCGCCCTGCTGAAGGACGAGCGCATCCGTGCCGGGGCGTTCACCGGTTCGACGCATGTCGGCCGGATGCTGGCCGACATCGCGGCATCCCGGCCCGTGCCGATCCCGTTCTTCGGCGAGCTGGGCAGCGTGAACCCGGTCTATGCGACCTACGCCGATTCGGCGCTGCTCGAGGCGTTCGTGGCCTCGGTGGCGGGCTCGGCCGGCCAGCTGTGCACCAAGCCCGGGTTCCTGTTCGTGCCGGACGGGGCCGACCTGAGCGCGGTGACCGACGCCGCCGGCTCCGTCGATGAGCACCGGCTGCTGAACCCCGGCATCGGACGCGCCTTCTCGCAGCGTCGCGACGACGTGCTGGGTGCCGACGGTGTCACCGTGCTGGCACAGGGCGAGGTGCGCACGGATGATGCCGGGCAGACCTACGCGACCCCGACCGTGGTGACCGTCGACGTCGACACCCTGATGGGCAACCGCGACGCGCTGCTCGAGGAGTCGTTCGGGCCGCTCTCGGTGATCGTGCAGTACGGCGACCGTGACGCGCTGCCGGCGCTGCAGGTCGAGCTGTTCCCCGGCAACCTCACCTCGACTCTGCACGCCCGTGCTGACGAGCTCGCCGACGGGTCGCTCGCGCCGCTCGTCGACGCACTCGCACAGACCAGCGGACGCGTGCTGTTCGGCGGATGGCCCACCGGCGTCTCGGTCACCCCCGCCATGCAGCACGGCGGCCCGTACCCGGCCACCACGACGGATGCCACCAGCGTCGGCACCGCCGCGATCACCCGCTTCCTGCGCGGCGTCGCCTACCAGGGCGCGCCGCAGCAGCTGCTGCCCGCACCGCTGCGCGACGACAACCCGTGGAACGTGCCGCAGCAGCACAGCGAGGCCGGTCGCTCGCAGGAGTGGGGATCGTTCGCCCGCTGACCCGACGCGCCTGGCCTGGCCTCGCCGCGCCGCGCCGCGCCGCCGAGACCCCACCTCTGCCGAGACCCCCACGTGTGCACAGACGCACGTGGGGGTCTCGGCAGCACGTAGGGGTGTCGGCGACCGCGAGGAACAGGTAGTCAGATCCGGACGCCGGAGCGGATCACACCCAGACGCGCGTCCTCGCGCCACAGCGCCGAGGGATCGGCGATCGGATCGGATGCCAGCAGTACGGCATCCCCGTATGCGCCCGGGCGCAGATGCCCCAGCGCGGCATCCCCGATCAGGTCGGCGTTCACGACCGTCATCGACTGAAGGGTGCGGGTCGCGCCGCTCGCCTCGACCTGCAGACGCACCCCGGCCAGCTGGTCGTCTTCGAGGTCGCCCATCAGGTCGCTGCCGAAGCCGACGCGCACGCCGGCGGCGTGGGCCAGCCGCACGGCATCCTGCCCCTTCGAGAGCACCTCGGCGTTCTTCGCGAGTGAGACGGCGTTCAACCCGATCTCGGCGCCGCGGCGATCCATCGCGTCGTACGCGGCGAGGGTGGGCACGAGGAAGGCGCCGGCCTCGGCCATCATCTCGGTGGTCGCCTCGTCGATGAGGTTGCCGTGCTCGATCGAGCGGATGCCGGCTCGCACCGCGTGCTGCACGGCCTCAGACGAATACGCGTGCGCCGCGACGTAGCTGCCGCGACGGGTGGCCTCGTCGACCACCGCGCGCAGCTCGTCGGGGGAGTACTGCGGGATGCGGATCGGGTCGGTCAGCGAGAACACCCCGCCCGATGCCATCACCTTGATCGCGTGCGCGCCGGTGCGCAGCCGCTCGCGCACCGCGACGCGCAGGGCGTCGACGCCGTCGACGACCTCGCACATGTGCCCGTGCGAGAAGCACACGTCGACGTGCGCGGCACGCGGATCGCCGTGCCCGCCGGTCTGACTCAGCGCCGGGCCGGTGAAGTGGTACCGCGGGGAGAGGAAGAGTCCGGCGTCGATCGCCTGCGCGAGGCCGATGTCGCCGCCCGCGACGTCACGCACGGTCGTGAATCCGCGCTGCAGGGCGCGGGTGAGTCGTCGGGCGCCGTTGAGGGCGGCGTAGCTGAGCGGGCCGCGCTCGTTCTCGAACCCGTCCATGCTGGTGGCGTAGGCGTGGAAGTGCGCGTCGATGAGCCCGGGGATGACCCAGAGTCCGGCACCGTCGAGCACGTCTGCGTCGGGTGCCGGATGCTCGCACACCCGCCCCTCGGCAATGTGCAGGTCGCGGCGCTCGAAGCGCTCGCCGTCCCAGACCTGGGCACCGCTGACCGTCAGCGGTGTGGTCGCGGGGGAGGAAGTGGACATGCGATATCTCCTCGGTGCTCGGTATCGGGTCAGCGCAGGCTGAAGCCGTCGGCGACGGGGTCGTTCTCGTCGAGCTCGAACGTGCAGGCGCCGACCCGGTGCGCGGTGCCGCGCACCTCGGGGATGACGCCCGTGGGGGTGCGCTCGGCGACCCGGGCGAGGAAGCGGGTGCCGATGATGGAGTCGTGGGTGAGCGTCTCGTCGTCGGCGAGCTCGCCGGTCGCCGCGAGCAGCGCCACGCGCGCCGCGGTGCCGGATCCGCACGGGCTGCGGTCCACCTCGCCGTCGGCGAACACGGTCACGTTGCGCTGGTGCGGGCCGGTGTCGGTGCGGCCGAGATCGTCGAACAGGATGGTGCCGTAGACGCCCGAGAGGCGGGTGTCGTCGAGCTGCGCTGCCGGATGCTCGTTGAGCGCCCACTTGATCTCGCGGCCGATCGCGATGAGATCGGTGGTGTGCTTCGGGGTGACGTCGAGCCCGACGGCCGAGGCGGGCAGCGTCGCGTAGACCGCGCCGCCGAAGACGAGGTCGACCTCGACGTCGCCGCGCGAGGTGCGCAGCGGGATGCCGCGCGCGAGCACCCGCGATTCGACGTTGCGGAAGGTGATCTCGTCGATGCGTCCGGCGCTCTGTCGCACCAGCGCCTGCACGCGTCCGCTCGGCACGTCGATCGTCACCGCCGTCTCGCCATCGGGGTCGGACGGGACTCGGCCGGTGCGCACGGCCCAGGCGCCGAGGGCGATCGTGCCGTGTCCGCAGGCGGTCGAGAAGCCGTCCTTGTGCCAGAACAGCACGCCGAAGTCCGCGTCCGCGTCGTCGGGCGGGGTGATGAACCCGCCGTACATGTCATCGTGGCCGCGCGGCTCGAGGCAGAGGAATCGCCGGATGGCATCCGCCTCACCGCTGATCGCCTCGACGCGGCGCTCGGCGACTGTGTCGCCGTGCGTGGGCACGTTCTCGACGATGCGGAACGGTTCGCCGGCGGTGTGCCAGTCCTCGGTGCTCCACTGCATGCGTTCTCCTTCGATACTCGTGTGATTCCGCGGTCCGGCGCTCAGACGGCCAGCCGGGCGACGGCGAGGTCCTGCCAGCCCATGCCGCAGGTCTTCACGATCCGCGGGCGATCGGTCGCCGCGGGGGTCGCCCCGGTGAACAGCTCGTGCATGGTCACGACGTCGTCAAGGCGCAGCATCCCGGCCTCGACGGCGACGATCACATCACCGGCTTCGGATGCCGCGACCCGTCGGCTCTCCACGACGACCTGCGATCGGCCGACGAGCGCGGGGTCGAGTTCGGTGCGGTCGGGCTCGTGCGAGCCGATCGCGACGATCGTCGCGTCATCGCGCACGGATGCGGAGGGGAACAGAGGAGCGGATGCCGTGGTCGCGCACACGATGAGGTCGGCGGCCGCGATGTCGTCGAGGGTGCCTGCGCGCATGTCGGCGTCCGGAGCGTAGGAGCGGGAGGCATCGACGGCGGATGCCGCGCGACCGGCGTCCCGCCCGATGATGCGCACCGAGCGCAGCGGGCGGATCGCCGCGAACGCCTCGACGTGCCGGACCGACTGCGGGCCGGTGCCGATGACGACGAGATCAGCGGCATCCTCGCCGGCGAGCATGTCGGCGCAGGCGGCGGAGACCGCGGGGGTGCGCAGGCTCGTCAGCGCAGTTCCGTCGAGGATGGCCGTGGGGGCGAGGGTCTCGCCGTCGACGAGGATGTAGACGCCCTGAATGCGCTCGAGTCCGAGAGCGGGATTGCCCGGGGCGACCGTGGCGAACTTCTGACCCACGGCGCCGCCGGCAGCGGCGGGCATGAGCAGCAGCTGCCCGTTGGGGACGTCGAGGATCTGCCGCGCGAGGTCGTGCTCGGGGTCGAACCCGTCCCGCAGCGTGCTCTGCACGGCCGCGATGGCGGCGGACATGCTCACCCGCTCGGTAAGCAGCTGCGCGTTGACCAGGGCGAGATCGGCGATGACGTCGGGCATGATCCCAATCTAGAGTCCGATTAGTAATATGTCACGCGCTATAACCGTGATCCTTCGCGTGTTCGTCGATTGGCGGAGCGGGGGAAGGATGTCGTAAGCTGGACGACGGTGACGTGTCCGAGCGGCCGAAGGTGCAACTCTCGAAAAGTTGTGTAGGGTAACCCCCTACCGTGGGTTCAAATCCCACCGTCACCGCCATGAAAACCCCCGAGTGATCGGGGGTTTTCGCATGTCCGAGGGTGTAGCGCGACCTCTCGACGCATGTTTCGCCGACGTCACTTCCCCTGCGCGTCCGTGCGCTCTGCGTCGGAGTTCGGCGTCCAGCCGAACCAGCCGTCGTCGGCGGTGATCACGTTCCACTCGCCGCAGGCGAAGACGGTCTTCGCCGCGTAGGGGTCGGGCGCACCGTCGAGCGTCCACACCGGAGCCGAGCGCCGCTCCACATCCACGCAGTCGCCAGCGAGAGCGAAGTCACCGGTGAGCATGATGACCGCGTCATCGGAGCTCTCCGACGTCGAGGTGCGCACGGTGATGTCGGTGGCATCCGCGGGGATCCACGGCGCGTCCACGTCCGCCCCGGCACGGAACGCCGCGAGGTCGTCGAAGGTGCGTGTGGACTGCTGGTGGACGAGCTCCTCGTACACCGCGCATCCGGTCAGGGAGAACCCCGCTGCGGCGATCAGGGCGGAAGTGGCGAGGGCTGTGCGTGCGTTCATGCTTCCAGCCTCGCGGCGGCGGATCGGCGCCGCGTCGGGCGTGCGAGGTATCCGCGTACCTCGCACGGATGACCCGGTCGCGTAGCCGGGAAGAGTCAGCTGCCTGCTTCGGGCCGCCCGGCCCACCAGCCGATGACGTGGCCGATGTGCTGGTGCATGAGGCGCTCGGCGCGCTCGCCCTCGCCCTCGGCAAGCAGATCCAGCAGCTCGTGGTGCTCGGCCGCAGAACGCGACAGCTGCTCGGTGGCCAGCATGCCGGCAAGGCCCGGCAGGCGGGTCTCCTTGCGCAGCTGCGAGATGAGAGCGGCCAGACGGGGGTTCCCGCTGTGCACGTTGATGGCCTCGTGGAAGGCGCGATCGGCCTCGAGGTACGTGGTCAGGTCTCCGCTGGAGGCGCCCTCGACGATGGCATCCGCCGTCGCGCGCAGCTTCTCGATGGCATCCGCAGGGATCTTCCCCGCCAGCTCGCGCATCACCGGCGGTTCGAGCAGCCGCCGCACCGCGACGATGTTCGCCACCTCGTCATCGTGCACCTCGGTCACGCGGAACCCCTTGTTGCGCACCGCCTCGACGAAGCCCAGCTTCTCGAGGTTCAGCATCGCCTCGCGCACGGGCGTGGCCGAGACGTTGAACCGGGCGGCGAGAGCGGGTGCCGAGAACAGCTCACCGGGAGCCATCTCGCCGGCTCGGATCGCCGCCTCGAGCGCCACCTCCACGCGCTCCCGAAGATTCATCACCGGCTGCAGGGGAGTGACGACGGAGGGGAGTGTCATGAACGACCACCGATCAAGAAGCGTAGGCAGTGCCATGCGGCATGGCACTGCCTACGAAACTACCGGATGCCGTGGATGCACAGCGACAGCGCCGCCGCGCATCCACGGCGCGGATCACTTGCCGTAGCCCTTGGCGGCGGCCTCTTCGGTGTCGGCGATGATGCGATCGGCCACGTCCTTCGGGAGGGGCAGGCGCGGCGGGCGGCACGGGCCGCCGTACAGGCCGAGCACGTCCATCGAGAGCTTGATCGACTCGACGAACTCGGTCTTGGTGTCCCAGCGCAGCAGCTTGTGCAGGTCGCGGTAGATCACCTTGGCGCGCTCGAGGTCGCGGACGTCTCCCGAGGTCGACAGCCGGAACAGCTCGACCGTGGCCTGCGGGATGGCGTTGGGGTAACCGGCCACCCAGCCCACGGCGCCCGCGATGCCGATCTCGAGCACACTGTCGTCGGTGCCGATGAGGATGTCGATGTCGGGAGCGAGCTCCTTGATCTCGTAGATGCGTCGCGGGTCGCCGGTGAACTCCTTGACGCCCACCATGTGGCCGGCCGCGTGGATCTCGGCGATGAGGTCGGGCACGAGGTCGACCTTGGTGTCGATCGGGTTGTTGTATCCGACGACGGGCAGGCCCACCTCGGCGACGGTCGCGTAGTGGTGCTTCACCTGCTCGCGGTTCGCCCGGTAGGTGTTCGGAGGCAGCAGCATGACGCAGTCCGCGCCGGCCTTCGCCGCCTGCTCGGCCCAGTGCGCCGACTGCAGGGCACCGTACGCACCCACACCCGCCATCACCGAGAAGCCCTCGGGAGCGGCATCCACCGCCACCTCGATCACCTGAGCGCGCTCCTGCTCGCTGAGGTTCTGGTACTCACCGAGAGAGCCGTTCGGCGCGATCCCGTCGCACCCGTTCTCGGCGAGGAAGCGCACATGGTCGGCGAACCGGTCGTAGTCGACCGAGAGGTCGTCCTTGAACGGCAGGGCGGATGCGACGATCACGCCATGCCAGGGAGCCTTCTGAGACATCATTGTTCCTTTCCAGCTTTCGCGGCGTTGAAGCCGTTGGTCATATGTAACATATTACAGCACGGATCCCATCCAGTGCTCCAGGCCAGCCGCATCGATCGGAAGGGCGTCGCTGAGCACCTCGATGCCGCTGTCGGTGACCACGACGTCATCCTCGATCCGCACGCCGATGCCCCGCAGCTCGGGCGGCACGGTCTCGTCCCACGCGTGGAAGTACAGGCCGGGCTCGACCGTGAGCGCCATCCCCGGCCGCATCGCGGCCTCGAAGTACTGTGCGTACGAGGATGCGCCGCAGTCGTGCACGTCGAGTCCGAGGTGGTGGCCGACGCCGCACACGATGTAACGCCGATGGTGCTGGCCGTCGGCGGAGAGCGCCTCGTCGACGGAGACCGGCAGCAGCCCCCAGTCGGACAGCCCCTGCGCGAGCACCTCCATGCATGCGACGTGGAAGTCGCGCCAGTCGCGGCCAGGCGCCACCGCCGCAAGCCCTGCGCGGTGCGAGCGCTCGACCAGGTCGTGCACCTCGCGCTGCGCGGGAGAGAAGCGGCCGCTCGCAGGTAGCGTGCGTGTGACGTCGGCGGTGTACCCGCTGCGGTTCTCCACTCCCATGTCGAGCAGCAGCAGCGCGTCGGGATCGACCGGGCTGTCGGCGCGCACCCAGTGCAGGATGGGCGCATTCGCGCCCGAACCGACGATGCTCGCGTATCCCGGCGCCTGGCCGACCGTGCGGGCGTGCCGGTCGAAGGTGCCCTGCAGCCAGCGTTCCCCGCCGTGCTGCACGGCCCGCGGGATCTCGCGGCGCACCTCTGCGAATCCGTCGACCGTGTGCCGCACTGCCGCGCGCAGCTCGGCGAGCTCCCACGCGTCCTTCTGCATCCGCAGCGCCGACAGCATCCGGGCGAGCTCGGCCGAGCGGCGTCGGCCGCCCAGGCGGCGACCGGGC
>NZ_DAMDLU010000108.1:1937-9545 GCF_032084865.1 Microbacterium sp. | reverse complement strand
GATCGCCGACCGCATCGTCGAGACCCTGCGCATGGCCCGCCAGGTCGGCGGCACCGAGCTGACCGGTGTGCTGCGCGCGCTGTCGTCGTCGGTGCGCGCCGACGCCGCGCTGCGCGGGGAGGTCGAGGCACGGCAGTCGTGGATCCGCGGGGCCGCCGTGCTCGGCGCGGTCGCCCCGTGGGTGATCCTTGGCCTGCTCGCGATGCGCCCGGAGGGACGCGATGCGTACGGCAGCACCGAGGGAGTGATCGTGATCCTCGTCGGCGCGGTCGTGTCGGTGGTGGCGTTTCGCATCATGCTGCGCATCGGGCGTCTGCCCGAGCCGGAGCGGTGGTTCGGATGACCGTCGTGACCGATGCGGCGATCGCCGTGCTGCTGGGCGGGTCGCTCGCGCTCGGCCTGCTCGGTGTGCTCTCGGCCCTGCCGCGCTGGGGTGCGCCCTCGCTGGATCGACGGATCGCGCCCTACGTGCGCGATGTGGTCGACGATGAGGTTCTGCCGCCGGGCATCCTCCCGGCGGTCAGCATCATGCCCGTGCACGGCCGACGGCTCTGGGACAGGCTGCGCGAGATGCGCGACCGGATGCTCGGCGGCGGCGACACGCTGCGCCTGCGCCTCGCGCAGGCCGGAGCCGCCCAGACACCGGCGACCTTCCGCGGGCGTCAGCTCGCCTGGGGAGTGGCGGGTCTTCTGGTCGGCGCGGTCGTCGTGGTGATCATCGCGGTCTCGGGCCGCATGAGTCCGCCGGCCGCGCTGCTGCCGATCATCGCCGCCGCCGGCGCCGCGATCACGTACGACATGCAGCTCACGGCGCGAGCGCGCGCCCGTCGGGCCCGTCTCGCGGACGAGCTGCCCACCACGCTCGAGTTCCTCGCGCTGTGCCTCTCGGCGGGGGAGTCGCTGCTCGACGCGCTGCGCCGCGTGTCGGCCATCGGCACGGGCGAGCTGACCGGAGAGCTGCGCCAGACCGTGCTCGCGGTGCACACCGGCTCGCCGCTCGCCGATGCGCTCGGCGAGACCGCCACGCGGCTGCAGCTGCCCGGCCTCTCGCGCGCGACCGACCAGATCATCGCCGCGCTCGAGCACGGTGCACCGCTCGCCGCGGTGCTGCATTCGCAGGCCGCCGATGCGCGCGACGAGGCGAAGCGCGTGCTCATCGAGCAGGCAGGGCAGAAGGAGATCCTCATGCTGCTGCCGCTCGTGTTCCTGATCCTGCCGCTGAGCGTGCTCTTCGCGGTGTATCCGGGCCTGTTCATCCTGCGACTGGGGCTCGGCTGAGACGAGATCGACGATCCGGAGGGAAGAGAGATGAAGAGACTGCAGAACTGGTTCGCGGCCGGCCGCGACCTGGTGGAGGACGAGCGGGGCGACGTGCCGGGGTGGGTGCTGGTGACGCTGATGACCGCAGCGCTCGTCGTGGTCATCTGGGCCGTCGCCGGCCCCGCGCTGGTCGACCTGTTCGAGCAGGCGATCTCGCGCGTCTCGGGCATCTGATCGTGGCTCGGGATGCGTGCGCGGTCGCTGCTCGCCGATGAGCGGGGTTCGAGTCCCGTCGAGTTCGTGCTCGTCGGTGCGCTGCTGACGGCGCTCACCCTCGCCGTGCTGCAGATCGCGCTCGCGATGTACGTGCGCAACGTCGTGCACGACGCCGCGGTCGAAGGGGCGCACCACGCGGCGCTCGCCGACACGACGCTCGGCGAGGGTGCAGCGCGCACCGAGGCGGTGATCACCCGGGCCGTCGGGGCGGAGTACGCCGGCGACGTCGCGATCGGGGAGGACACGAGCCTGGGCCATCCCAGCGTGCTCGTGCGGGTGCGCACCACGCTGCCCGTGCTCGGCCTGCTCGGCGTTCCGTTCGGATTGGAGGTGGAGGCTCGTGCGCCCGTCGAATCGTTCGGAGACGACTGAGTCGCTGCTCGATGACGAGTGCGGCTCCGCTGCCCTGGAGTTCATCGTCGCCGGAGTGCTGCTGCTCGTCCCGCTCGTGTACCTGGTGCTCGTGCTGGGCGCCGTGCAGGAGCAGACGCTCGGCGCCGAGGCGGCCGCGCGCCACACCGCGCGGGTGATCGGTCAGGCGCCGGATGCCGAGGCCGCCGCCGAACGAGGCGATGCGGTGCTCGCCGGGGTGATCCGCGAGTACGGGATGGACGAGGGTGCAGTCGACGTGGGGATCACCTGCCGCCCGGCATCGGCCGCGTGCCCGAGTGCGGGGGCGACGGTGATCGTCACGGTGCGCACCGAGGTGACGCTGCCACTCATGCCGCCGATCTTCGGACTCGATGAGCTGGCAGCCATTCCCGTCGAGGCTCAGGCGGCACAGAAGATCTCGAGGCTGTGGGGCAGCGGATGAGCCTGCCCACCCGGCTTCGCGCCGCGCTCGCCGATGACGACGGCAGCGTGCTGCCGCTGGTGCTCGGCTACGTGCTGCTCGCCATCGCGGTGATCTTCGTGTGCGTGTGCGCCACCGACTTGTACATCGCGCAGAAGCGCCTCGACTCGCTCGCCGACGCTGCGGCGCTCGCCGGATCAGACGGGTTCACCCTGCGGGCCGAGGGTGACGGGGTACGGGCCCAGCTCACCGACGACGGCGTGCGCGAGCAGGCGTCGGCCGTGATCAGCGCCGTCGACGGCGACTCCGAGCTCGTCTCGGCGGGAACGCCCGACGGGGTGTCGGCGCGCGTCACGGTCGCCGCGGCCTGGCATCCGCCGCTCTTCTCGCCCTTCGTGCCCGACGGCGTGCCGCTCGAGGCGACCGCGACCAGTCGCACCGCGCTGCGCTGAGCCGGCCGTCAGCGCTCGCGCCGTGGCAGGAACTTCGGCGTCCACACGGCGAAGCCCGCCGCTCCCAGCAGCGCCACGCCGCCCATCACACCGGTCGCGAGGGGGAGCGAGGCGAGCGCGACGATCGACGCGATCACGACCGGGGCGGCGGCGCCGCCGGCATCCGTCAGAGTCCGCCACGCGCCCAGAAAGGTCGCCGGATCGCGCTCGGGGGCGAGGTCGGCGCCGTAGGTGAGCAGGATGCCGCTGGAGAGGCCGTTTCCGAGGCCGAGCACGGCCGCCATCAGCACGAACCACGTCGTCGCCTGATCGAGGTCGTGCGTGGCGGAGAGGGCGATGAGGCCTGCGCCCATGAGCAGCATGGCCGGCAGCGCCGCCCAGATGCGCCCGAAGCGGTCCATCACCTGGCCGCTCGCATAGAACAGGGCGAAGTCGATGGCACCCGAGACGCCCACCACGATCGCGATCGTGCTGGCGTCGAGCCCGAGGGACACGCCCCACAGCGGCACGATCACCTGACGGGCCGAGCGCACCGCCGACAGCGCGGCGGCCGACAGGCCCAGGCGCATCAGCACGCCGCGGTAGTACGAGATCGTCTCGAACACGCCGTACCGGTCGCGGGTCGGGATCGATCCGGTCACGACCTCGCCGGTGTCTTCGGCGACGGCGGCACCGGTGGGCTTGAGCAGCACCGGACTGGTCTTCTCGGGGTCGGGCCCGAACAGCACGAGCGGCACGATCGCCGCGCAGCACACGATCAGCGCCCAGATCGTCGACTGCTCCGACCCGGTCAGCCCGATCAGCGCGGCCGCGACGAACGGCCCGATGAAGACGCCGAAGCGGAAGCTGCCGCCCAGCAGCGACAACGCCCTGGCGCGGAACCGGGGAGGCACGCGCGTCGTCATGAACGCGTGCCTGGCGAGCCCGAATGCCGCCGCGCAGAAGCCGAGCACGAACACCGAGGCGGCGAACAGCGTGAGGTCCTCGGCGAGCAGCATCCCGGCACCGGCCGCGATCGACAGTGTGCCGGCGACGACCATCGTGAACCGTTCGCCGAGCCTTGCGACCAGCGCACCGGCGGGCAGGTTTCCGCACAGCTGGCCGATCACCAGCGCGGCGGCCACCAGCGCGGCCAACGACACGTCGGCGCCGAGCCGGGTCGCGATCACGGGGATGAGGGGGATGACCGCGCCCTCGCCCAGCGAGAAGAGCACGGTCGGCGCATAGACCATCGGTCCGAACCGCCTCAGGACACTCGCGGCACTGTCAGTCACGACGTTCACGCTAGCCGCGCCCGCACGTCGACCGACGCAGGGACATACCGCGGTCAGGGAGACCGGCACCTGGCGCGATAGGGTGGACTGCCATGTTCGAACTCGATCTCTCCGCCGACATACAGGCCCTGCGACACACCTTCGGCGACATCCGCGAGGTCGTCGACGTCACCTCCCTGCGCGAGGACATCGCGCGACTCAGCGAGGAAGCGGGCGCCCCCGACCTCTGGGACGACCCCGAGCAGGCGCAGAAGGTGACCAGCGCGCTCAGCCACAAGCAGGCCGATCTCAAGCGCATCACCGAGGTCGAGCGCCGCCTCGACGACCTCGACGTCCTCATCGAGCTCGCCAACGAGATGCAGGACGAGGACTCGGCCGCCGAGGCGCGCGCTGAACTCGAGTCGCTCACGCAGACCATCAACCAGCTCGAGGTGCAGACCCTGCTCGACGGCGAGTACGACGACCGCAACGCGATCATCACGATCCGCTCGGGCGCCGGCGGCGACGACGCCACCGACTTCGCCGAGATGCTCATGCGCATGTACCTGCGCTGGGCAGAGCACCACGGCTACCCGGTGAAGGTGATGGACACCTCGTACGCCGAGGGCGCCGGCATCAAGTCGGCCACCTTCGAGATCACGGCGCCCTACGCGTTCGGCACGCTGTCGGTCGAGGCCGGCACCCACCGCCTCGCCCGGATCAGCCCGTTCGGCTCGGCCGACAAGCGCCAGACCTCGTTCGCTGCGGTCGAGGTCATCCCGCTGATGGAAGAGGCCACCGAGGTCGAGATCCCCGAGAACGACATCCGCGTCGACGTGTTCCGCTCGTCGGGCCCCGGCGGACAGTCGGTGAACACCACCGACTCCGCGGTGCGCCTGACCCACCTGCCCACCGGGATCGTCATCTCGATGCAGAACGAGAAGTCGCAGATCCAGAACCGCGCCGCGGCGATGCGACTGCTGCAGACCCGGCTGCTGCTGCTGCAGAAGGAGCAGGAGGCGGCGAAGAAGAAGGAGCTCGCCGGCACGATCACGGCCAGCTGGGGCGATCAGATGCGCTCGTACTTCCTCTACGGCCAGCAGCTGGTCAAGGACCTGCGCACCGGACACGAGTCGGGCAACCCCGCGAGCGTCTTCGACGGCGACCTCGACGACTTCATCTCGGCGGGCATCCGCTGGCGCAAGCGCAAGGACGAGGACTGATCCTCACCGACCACGCAGAACGGCCCCGAGCTCGAGCTCGGGGCCGTTCTTCGTCTACGCCGATGTCGAGGGGCGCCGGGTCACTGCGTCGCGCACGTCGAGGCCGCGTCGGTGAGGGTCGAGCCGAACTCCATCGCGTCATCGGGGTCGGTCAGCGCCAGGTCGCCGTCGGCGATCTGCTGCAGCGAGGCGTCGCTCATGTCCGATGCGACGAGCTCCTCGCCGAGGCAAAGCAGCATGCCCTCGGGATACTCCATGTCCTGCTGCTGGACCATGATCTGCTCGAGTCCCAGCGCGACCTCGTCGGCGGTGGGACGCTCGCCGGTCGCGTCGGGCGCGGCCGACTCCTCGGGTGCGGCCGACTCGTCGGCATACGGCGACTCCGAGGCGTAGGGCTCCTCCGAGGCGTACGGGTCGGCGGATGACTCCCATGAGCTGTCGGCGATGGTCGCGAACAGAGTGATGCTGAGCACGATCGTGGCGACGATGCCCATCACGATCGACAGGATCAGACCGACGATGCCGGGCCACTTCGCGGTGTTCTTGATGAACAGCGCGATGATCGACACGACGAACGCGGCGAAGAGCAGGAACGAGCCGATGCCGAACGTGACGAAGTTCGGGATGCACGCGATGATGCCGCCCACGACGGCAAGCCCGAGCCCGACGTATCCGAGCACCGGGGTCTTGCGCGGTCCGGCATCGGATGCCGGGTAGGCGCCGGCGTATGCCGGGGCGCCGCCGTAGGGCGCGGGCGCAGCGTACGGGTTCTGCGGGTCGACGTTCGCGGTTCCTGGGTAGCCCTGCTGGCCGTAGTCGGGCCGTCCGTACGCGGCCTGTCCGTACGGGGCCTGTCCGTAGGGCGCCTCGCCGTACCCGCTCTGCGGATAGCCCTCCGGCGTGACGGACGGGTAGACCTCGGTCGGCTGGGCGGTGTCCCCGGCGCCGGGCGCGACCGGCGGGGTGTACTCGCCGTGCGGATCGCCGGATGCCCCGGCCTCCGGCACCGCACCCGTGTCCGCGGTCTGCTCCGCGGGCTCAGCGGCGCTCTCGGGTGCATAGTGCTCGGTCCACTGCTCGCCGTCCCACCAGCGCTGGCGTCCCGATCCGTCGTCGTACCATCCTGCGGGAACGCTCATGGCCTTCTCCTCGTCTCCGTCTGCGCCGCCGGCTCGAGCCGCGCGGCCTGCCCTCGTGGCGCATGCGCACCTCTACGTGTATACCAGTCGCGGTCGACGGGAACGCCTCGGGGGAGTGTCGCTGGCTGCCCCGGCTCGGTCGGCGCCTAGGCTCGAATGGCCATGATCCGGTTCGAGAACGTCACTAAGCGCTATCGCGGCACGAAACGCCCCGCACTGTCAGAGGTCGACTTCAACGTCGAAGCAGGGGAGTTCGTCTTCCTCGTCGGAGCCTCGGGCTCCGGCAAATCGACGTGCCTGCGGCTGGTCCTCCGCGAGGACGTCCCCACCACCGGCCGCGTCGCCGTGCTCGGTCGCGACCTCCGCTCACTCGCCAACCGCAAGGTGCCGTACTTCCGCCGGCACATCGGCTCGGTGTTCCAGGACTTCCGTCTGCTGCCGTCGAAGACCGTCGCGCAGAACGTCGCCTTCTCGCTGCAGGTCATCGGCTCGTCGCGCGGATTCATCCAGCAGGCGGTGCCCGAGGCCCTCGCGCTCGTCGGCCTCGACGGCAAGGCCAAGCGGATGCCGCACGAGCTCTCGGGCGGCGAGCAGCAGCGCGTCGCGATCGCGCGCGCCATCGTCAACCGGCCCAAGGTGCTGCTCGCCGACGAGCCCACCGGAAACCTCGACCCTGCGACGTCGGTGGGCATCATGCAGCTGCTCACCCGCATCAACGCGGGAGGCACGACGGTCGTGATGGCCACGCACGAGGCGGCGTTCGTCGACCAGATGCAGCGCCGCGTGATCGAACTCAAGGGCGGCGAGATGGTGCGCGACGAAGTCGGCGGCGGCTACGGCGACACCTCCAGCATCCCGCGCCTCATGCCCGAGGCGGTGCCCGGCGCCGCCGTGGCCGCGGCGCTCACCGCGGTGCAGGAGGTCCAGCGCGAGACGATCACCGGCGTCGTGCCTACGCCGCCCGTCGAGCAGTCGGCAGCCCCGCAACCGGTCTCCCGGACGACGTCGAAACCGGACGCCGTGCAGCCGACCGCACAGGGCGCGCAGCGCCCGCCCGCGGTGGCCACCCCGCCCGAGGAGCAGGTGGAGGTCGCCGCTCCGCGAACCACCCCGATCGTGATCCCGGAGGTGGAGGTCGCCGAGCTCGGCATGGCTGACCGGCTCGGCCTCTCGCGTGACGACGACGAGGGAGTGGGCCCGCCCTCATGAACT
>NZ_DAMDLU010000108.1:0-1927 GCF_032084865.1 Microbacterium sp. | reverse complement strand
CAACATCTCCATGGTCATCTCGGTGGTGCTCGTCACCTTCGTCTCGCTGACGTTCGTCGGCGCGGCCATCCTCATGCAGACGCAGATCCAGACGATGCGCGGCTACTGGGGCGAGAAGGCCGAGGTCACCATCTACATGTGCTCGCCGCTGTCGACGTCGCAGAACTGCACGTCGGACGAGGCGACCGAAGAGCAGATCACGACCGTCAAGGACGACCTCGCCGGTCCCGCGCTCAAGCCGCTGATCAGCGAGGTCGCCTTCGACGACAAGGAGACGACCTACCAGAACTGGATCGAGCGTTTCGGCGAGGAGCAGGCGAACGCGTTCGGCGTCGAGAACATGGGTGTCGCATTCCGCGTCACCATGAAGGATCCGCAGCAGTCGCGCGTGCTCACCGAGGCGTTCTCGGGAGTCGCCGGCGTCGACGAGGTGCAGGATCAGCGCCGTCTGCTCGATCCGCTGTTCTCGGCGCTCACCGTCGCGACCTACATCGCTGTCGGCGTCGCGGCTCTCATGCTCATCGCCGCCGTGCTGCTGATCGCCACGACCATCCGGCTGTCGGCGTATGCGCGCCGCAAGGAGATCGGCATCATGCGTCTGGTGGGCGCGTCGAACCGATCGATCCAGACGCCGTTCGTGCTCGAGGGCGTGTTCGCCGCGTTCCTCGGATCGGTGTTCGCCAGCGCGGCCGTGCTGGCGGGGGTGAAGTTCGGTGTCGAAGGGTATCTCGCCGAGCGGGTTCCGTTCATGCGTCCCCTGGTCGACATGCAGGATGCCGCGTTCGTCGTGCCCGTGCTGATCGGCATCGGCGTCGTGCTGGCGGCCCTGTCTGCCGGCTTCGCGATCCGGCGCTGGCTGCGCACCTGATCCTTCGACAGGCTCAGGAACCGGTAGGGACGGGCTCAGGAACCGATAGGGTTGAGGGCTGTCCATCGTCAGGAGAAGAACATGCCCAGGGAACGCGGGGAGAAGGTCATCGCGACCAACCGTCGCGCGCGTCACGACTACAACCTCGAGAAGTCGTACGAGGCAGGCCTCGTGCTCACCGGCACCGAGGTCAAGTCGCTGCGCCAGGGGCGCGCGAACCTCAGCGACGGGTACGCGTACGTGAAGGGCGGCGAGGCGTACCTCGACGCCGTGCACATCCCCGAGTACTCCCAGGGGCACTGGACCAACCACTCCGCCAAGCGCATCCGCAAGCTGCTGCTGCACAAGGACGAGATCCGCAAGCTCGAGCACGCCGTCTCCGCCGGCGGCTACACCCTCATCCCGCTGAAGCTGTACTTCTCCGACGGCCGCGCCAAGGTCGAGATCGCGCTCGCGAAGGGCAAGAAGGAGTACGACAAGCGGCAGACCCTGCGCGAGCGCCAGGACACCCGCGAGGCCGCGCGCGCCATGCGTCTGCGCAACCGCGTGGGGGAGTAGGCCCTTCGACAGGCTCAGGGACCCAGTGGGGCTCAGGGCCCTTCGACAGGCTCAGGGCCCAGTCGTGGCTCGAAGCCGAACGTGCGACCCAGGAAGTTCAGCTCGGCTTCCAGTGATGCGATGATCGTCTCCGCCGCGCGGAAGCCGTGGCCCTCGCCCTCGAACAGCAGGTACTCGTGCGGCACGCCCCGGGCATCCAGCGCGTCGCGGATCGCCTCCGACTGCGACGGCGGCACCACCCGGTCGTCCGACCCCTGCTGCAGCAGCACCGGCACGTCGATCCGGTCGGCGTGCGAGAGTGGCGACCGCTCGATGTACACGCTCTCCGACTCGGGCAGCGGCCCGACCAGGCCATCGATGTAGTGCGCTTCGAAGTCGTGGGTCTCGGCCGCCAGCATCCGCAGATCCGCCACGCCGTATCGCGAGATGCCGGCGGTGAACGTCCCGCCGCGCACCAGCGCGCACAGCACCGTCCAGCCGCCGGCCGAGCCGCCGCGGATC
>NZ_DAMDLU010000107.1:0-9575 GCF_032084865.1 Microbacterium sp. | reverse complement strand
GGTGGGGCGTCGCGCCCGCTGCTCGCGCCGGCGCGGGCGGCGTCACACGTCCACGGCGCGGACGGGCTGGGTGGCGTGGCGCTGCCTGCGAGCGATCGCAGTGCGGTCGTCGAGTCGGCGGTGTCGCTGCTGCGGCGTCTCATCATCCAGCATCCGACGCCGGTGACGCTGGTCGCGCTGGCGCCGCAGACGAACCTCGCCCTGCTGCTGCGCACCCACCCCGAGGTCGCCGAGCGCATCGAGCGGATCGTCTTCATGGGCGGCTCGGCGAGCGTCGGCAACGCGACCGCGGTGGCGGAGTTCAATGTCTGGCACGACCCGGAAACGGCGGCGATCGTGATGGATGCCGGGGTGCCGACCGTCATGTACGGACTGGACGTGTTCAACCGGGTGGCGGTGGCGCAGTCACGCGCCGACGAGCTCGCGTCGGGCTCGCATCGCGTCGGGCGCGTCGTCGGGCAGCTGCTCGGCCACCGAGTGGCGCTGAGCGAGGACGAGTCGCTGACGTACACCGGCCTGATCGGCGACGCGGGAGCTGTGTGCGCGCTGGTCGCGCCTGAGCTGGTGCGGTTCGAATCGTTGCCGGTGCGCGTCGAGCTCAGCGGATACAGCCGCGGACAGACCGTCGTCGACCGCCGGGCGTTCGCCGGCGAGGATCGGCTGCACGGCCTCGACGACCAGTGGTCGCGCTCGCAGGTGGCGCTGGACATCGATGCGGATGCCGTCGCCCACCTCTTCGTGCGGACCGTGCTGGCGCTGCCGGGGGCGTGAGCCTGCCGCGCGAGGGCGCGTGGGCAACGCTGTGGGCCACAGGAGCCGTCTTTCACACGACGAACCGCCACACGTACTCCAGCCCGTCGAACTGCCGGAACCAGGCGATGGACACCACAGCCTCGTCAGGGTCGGACGCGCAGAGACACAGCTCGACGGTCTCGCCCGGCAGCACCTGGCCCCACAGGTCGACCATCTGGTGATGGTCGACGTCGTCGCGGATGACGCGAACGAAGTCGACGGCCTCACGACCGGCGTTGAGCACCACAGGGTGCGTGCGGTCGCGTCGAGTGATCACCCACGGCACGCAGTATGCGACGGGTGGTGTGGGCTCGGCAGGATCGAGGGGATGCAGCATCCCGTCACCGTAGGAACGAGCTCAGACCCCCTCAGGCGGCAGCCGACGACGATTCCCGACCGGTGGAGAACTCCGTGTCACTCGCTGTCTGTGGAGGGCGGGATCTCAGAGGAAGGTTCGACCTCCTGCGGCGCGCGGCGGAGCTTCGATCCGATGAACCGGGCGCCGTTCAGCATCCGGGTCTCGAGCTTCTCGCTTCCCGGCGACGGCTCGAGTTCCGCCGGCAGCGTCGCGGGCGGCGCCCCGAACGCACGGCGCGACGTGGTGAGCACGCGCCGTCCGAGCAGGTGGTTGCCGGCACCGCCGACGACCGCCCCGACGCCGAACGGCAGCGCCTTGCCGAGGATGGACGCCCCGCCGCGCCCCGCGAACTGGCGGATGAACGCCGACTTCAGGCGATCGATGATCGGGCCCATCGCCGCGCGCGGCAGCGACTTCGTCACCATCTCGCCCCAGTACGACGAGCGCGTGCCTCCGGTGCCCGCCGCCTGTCGGGCGAGCTGCGAGACGAGATCGACGCCCTCCTTGCCGAGCATGAGCATCATCACGAGCGCCCGCGCCCGCTCGGGGTTGTCGACCGCGATGCCGTGCACCTCGGCGACCGACTGGGCGAACAGCGCGGTCGACTCCATGAATCCGATCGTCTCGACGCCCGACAGCGCCAGCGTGATGCCGGTGCCGATGCCAGGGACGACCGCCGTGGCGCCGACCGCCGCCCCGCCGGCCGTGACGGCGGCGAGATAGCGCGTCTCGAGGGCGCGCACGATCTGCTCGGGGGTCGCGTCGGGATGGCGGCGACGGATGCTGCGGATGTGCGCCACGACCAGCGGGCGCTGCACGCCCATCACCCGATCGAGGCTGCGCACACTGAGCGGATGCTCTGTCGAGCCGACCGGGGGGACGGGCTTGTCCCAGGGGGAGTCCTCGGGGAGCGAGTGGATCTTGTGGACCTTCTCACGCATGGGGTGATCCTATGCACCACGGCCGCGAGAAAGCCGTAAGCCCCGACCCCCTTGACAGGGCAGGGCTTACGGCTTTCTCAGGACGGGTCACACGAAGAGGTTCGCGCGTTCCAGGTCCTCTGCGAAGTCGATCTCGACCGCGTACAGGTCGGAGACGTCCATCGGCTCGAGCAGCAGGCCGTCTTCGATGATGGCGAGCTCGAGACCGCGCTCGAAGTAGTCCTGGTCCTCGACGCGCTGCAGCTGACGCATGAACGCCTTCTTGTCGCGCGACGAGATGTAGTTGATGCCGACCGCTTCGCCGAGGCCACCCTTGACCGTCTTCGACAGCTCGTTGATGTAGCCCTCAGCGGTGACGGTGTACTTGACCTCTTCGTCGCTCACCTTCGAGGTGTTGACGGTGACGAACGACTGGTCGCGCTCGATGAACTCGATGGCACGGCCGAGGATGCGAGGGTCGAACACGACATCGCCGTTCATCCAGAGCACGCCGCCCTTGCCGGTGGCGCTCAGCGCGCGCAGCAGGCTCTTCGACGTGTTGGTCACGTCGTAGCGCTCGTTGTGCACGTAGTTCGCGGTGGGGAAGGCCTCGATGATCGTCTCGGCGCGGTAGCCGACGACGGTGGTGATGCGAGCGCTCTTGCCGAAGGCCGCGCGGATGTTGTCGTGCTGCTGGCCCATGATCGTGCGGCCGTCGCTCAGCTCGGTGAGCGGCTTCGGCAGGGCGCGGCCCAGGCGCGAGCCCATTCCGGCTGCGAGGATGACGGTCTGAAGAGTCACGATTTCTCCTAATAAGAACTGTGTTCACTGTCGGTTCACCGACGGGACACCTCTTCGTGCCTCCGCAATGTTACCGACAGGTGCTGAATGACGACGGGGGAAGGCGGTCCTGTTGTCCTTTCGTGACCGATTGCACACGTTTCTCCCAGCGTCCGGCAAGGGGGTTGCATTCGCGACGTCGCCCGGTTTCGCCCACCGGGGGCCTGTCAGCGGCGGTTGATACCGTAGACGGGTGACAGCTGCGCTTGAGCCTGAGGATGCCCGTACCGACGACACGGCGAGCCCGAGCGAGGCCGCGTCCGAACCGTCGTCCGAGCCTAAGCCGTGCGACGCTGCGTCCACGCCGTCAGCTGAGCTGAAGAAGCCCGCACGGGCGCCGCGGAAGACAGCCGGCGGCGCCGGCTCGAGCGCCGGTGCTGCCAAGACGGCCGCAGTGAAGAAGGCGGCGGCGACGTCGGCGGCCTCGAAGTCGGCGGCGGCGAAGAAGGCGGCGGAAGCGGATGCCGGCCGCGCGGCGGCCGTGAAGAAGGCATCCGCCTCGGGCGCTGCGACGAGGACGGCGAACCGCACGACCGCCGCTCGGACCACAGCGGCCAAGACCACAGCGGCGAAGCGTGCCGAGACCGCCAAGAAGGCGCAGGCCGCAGCCGTCGCGGCCTCGAAGAAGTCGGCCGCAGACGCCGAGAATTCGTCAGCAGCAGATTCCGCCGTCGATGGGCGCGACGTGACGCTCGAGGAGAGCACCACGACTCCAGCGAAGAAGACCGCTGCGGCCAAGAAGACCGCGGCGAAGAAGACTGCTTCGGCGAAGGCCACGGCGACCAAGGCTGCTGCTGGCCCGAAGTCTGCTGCGGCGGAGTCCATCGACGCGAAGGCTGCTGCTGACCCCAAGGCCCCCGCCGCGAAGGCGTCGGCGACGTCTGCAGCCGCGAAGACGACCGCCGCGAAGACGACTGCCGCGAAGACGACTACCGCGAAGACGACTGCCGCGAAGTCCAGCGCCGCGAAGTCCAGCGCCGCGAAGTCCAGCGCCGCGAAGAAGTCCACCGCTGCGCTGACCATCGCGACGAAGGCTGCTGCTGACCCGATCGCTGCTGCTGACCCGATCGCTGCTGCGGCGAAGACCACCGGCGCGAAGACCACCGGCGCGAAGACCACTGCAGCGAAGACCTCATCGACGAAGACGGCCAAGACGTCCAGCACGAAAGCCTCGCCGTCGAAGCTCTCCCTGGCGGACGCGTCTGCCTCCGCAGTGAAGACCCCGGTGAAGAAGACCGCATCGAAGACGGCATCCGCTCCGGCGCCCGCGGCAGAGGACGAGATCGCAGACATCATCCCCCTGACACCCGAGATCACGACGGACGCGGTCATCGCCCTCGACTCCGAACCGGTGCGCCGGATGGTCGCCGCGTCGAACAGCGCAGATCTGGCGGAAGCGCGGCCGCCGCGCGGCGGAGACACGGGTTCTGCTGTCGTCGTCGAACCAGGCGCGTCAGCGCCGGCCACGTCCCCGACCGATGCTCCGGCAGCGGACACCGCGGTGACGGACACTCCGGCAACGGATGCTCCGGCGACCGACGCTCAGGAGGCCGATTCCTCGGCGACCGATGCTCCGGCGACCGGCACTCCGGCATCGGACGAGGTGACCTCGCCCGACGGCACCGCTTCGGACGCGCCTGCGCCGGCCCGCGACGCGATCCGCATCCGCGGTCTGGTGAAGCGCTTCGGTGACAACAACGCCGTCGACGATGTCGACCTGACCGTTCCTGCCGGGTCGTTCTACGGCCTCGTCGGTCCGAACGGCGCGGGCAAGACCACGACGCTGTCGATCATCGCGGGCCTGCTGCGGCCAGACGCGGGCACCGTGCACATCAGCGGAATCGATCAGCGTGAGAAGCCCCTCGAGGCGAAACGCGTCATGGGCGTGCTGCCCGACCGGCTGCGCACCTTCGACCGGCTCACCGGACGCCAGCTGCTGCACTACTACGGTCAACTGCGCGGACTCGATCGCGCCGTCATCGAGAAGCGCACCGCCGACCTCGCCCGCGCGTTCGACCTCAACGAGGCGCTGAGCCGCGTCGTGTCGGACTACTCGGCCGGTATGACCAAGAAGGTGATGCTCGCCGGCGCCCTGATCCACTCGCCGCGCGTGCTCGTGCTCGACGAGCCGTTCGAGGCCGTCGATCCGGTCTCGTCGGGCGTGATCCTCGACATCCTGCGGTCGTACGTCGCCCACGGCGGAACGGTCATCCTCTCCAGCCACGGCATGGATCTCGTCGAGCGGGTGTGCTCGCGCGTGGCCGTGATCGTGGGCGGAGAGGTCCTCGCCGAGGGCACCATCGACGAGGTGCGCGCGGGGCAGACGCTCACCGAGCGGTTCATCGAGCTCTCGGGCACCGGCGGCGAAGTGGAGGGGCTCGAGTGGCTGCACACGTTCTCCGCCTGAGGCTCGCGCTGCTCGTCGGTGCGCTGCGCGGAGAACGCAGGGTTCGCGCCGCGGTCGCGCTCGTGGCATCCATCGCCGCGACCATCGTCGTCTGCATCGCCGTCCTCGGCCTCAGCGAGGCGCCGCCGGCCACCGCTCAGACCGTCATCGTGCTCGGCGCTGCGGCGCTGATGCTGGCATTCTTCGTCGGGCCCATGCTCACGGGCAGCCCCGATCAGCTCGATCCACGGCGCTTCTGGCCGTTCGGCCTCGACGAGCGCCGGCTCAGCTGGACCCTCGTGCTGGCCTCGCTGATCAGCGTGCCCAGTCTCGCCCTGATCGCCGTCACCGTGTGCGTCGTGATCGTCGTCGTGCAGGTCGGGGCGCCGTGGGCGGCCGCGGTGCTCTTCGGCGTCATCGGTGTGCTCACGATCTCACTCGCAGCGCGGATCGGAATGGCGATCAGCGCGATCCTGCTGCCCGAGCGTCGCTCGCGCGAGCTGACCGTCCTGTTCGCGCTGCCGGTCATCGTCATCGCCTTCCCCGTCGCGGCGTACTTCGCGTCCCTGCGATGGGACGGGCAGGTTCCCCCCGCCGTGCACACCGCCACCACCATCGTCGGGTTCTCGCCGCTCGCGGCCCCGCAGGCGTTCCTCTTCCACCTCGCCTCGGGTGAGTCCAAGGCGGCGTGGGCGAGCGGGCTGGTCGCCGCCGCGACGATCGGGGGGATGCTGCTGCTGTGGCACCTGCTGGTCAGGCGACTTCTCACCGCATCCGAGCGTCCGTACGCGACGCGCGAGCGATCGGGACTGGGATGGTTCGGATCTCTGCCCGCCAACGCGTTCGGCGCCATCGCCGCGCGCAGTCTCGTGTACTGGCTGCGCGACCGGCGCTACATCGTGAACATGATCGTCGTGCCGATCGCCGGCGTGCTCACCGTGTTCCCGCTGCTCGTGGCCGGAGTGCCGCTGTGGCTCGCCGCCCTCGTTCCCGTCCCGCTCATGGCGCTGTTCTTCGGCTGGCTGCCGCACAACGACGCGGCCTACGATTCGACGGCGCTGTGGATGCACATCGCCAGCGGCGTGCGCGGTCTGCCCGATCGGCTCGGTCGACTCGTGCCCGTGCTGCTGGTCGCGCTTCCGGTGCTCGCCATCGGCATCTCCGTCACCCTCGCCGTCATCGCGGACTGGCATCTCATGCTGCCGCTGATCGGCGTGACGGCTGCGCTGCTGCTCACCGCGCTGGGCATGTCGAGCATCGCGTCGGTCACCTGGCCGTACGCCGTCTCACGGCCCGGCGACAGCCCGTTTCAGCAGCCGCAGCGCTCGGCGGCGCACGGCTCGTACGGCGCCGCGCTGACGTTCGTGGGCGCCCTGCTCGCGAGCGCACCCACGATCTGGCTGTTCGCACTGACCATCCTCGAAGGCGATCAGCACGCGCCGACGACATTCTGGGTCGGGCTGATCAGCGGCACCATCGTGCTCTTCGGCGGTGCGGCGGTCGGCGCCGTGATCTTCGAGCGCAGCGGCGAGCGGCTGATGGAGTTCGTCGAGACGACCTGAGTCGAGACGACCTGACCCGGGCGCCGCAGACGCGGATAGAATCTCGGCATGAGTACTCCGCTGGACAGCCCCGATCAGGGTGGCGTGGCAACGCTCGATCGCGAACTCGAAGAGCTGCTGCAGGAAGAGCATCTCGAGCCGGGGGACCACGAGCGCTTCTCGCATTACGTCAAAAAGGACAAGATTCTCGAGTCGGCGATCACCGGCAAGCCGGTTCGCGCGCTCTGCGGCAAGAAGTGGACCCCGGGTCGCGACCCGGAGAAGTTCCCGATCTGCCCGACCTGCAAGGAGATCTACGAGAGCATGGTCTCCTGACGCGGCGTCGCGTCAGTCCGCATCCACAAAGAGGGTCGGGATCGCCGGATCCGACTTGCTGAGCGCCAGCGCCCGCACCGGCAGCTCCTCGCGCACCCGCAGGTGATGCTCCCGAGCGGACGCCGTTCCCGCCACGCCCTCGTGCGACGTATCGATCTCGCCGGCGTCGACGAGGACCACCTGCAGCGCGCGGGCGGCAGGGTGCTCGGCAGACGTGTCGACCTGCTCGAATCCGTCCGCGACCGACACGGTCTCGGCGACCGCGACGCCGTCGGCGAGGGTGCGGAACGCGGCTTTGCGTCCGCCCTTGGAGCCCTTGTCGGTGGATGCCTTGGCGACCGCGACCCAGCCGCCTGACGAGTCCTGCCTGGCCACGAGCTTGTAGACCATGCTCGCCGTCGGATATCCCGAGCCGGTGACCACGGACGTGCCGACCCCGTAGAAGTCGACGGGGGATGCCGCGAGAGCGGCGATCGCGTATTCGTCGAGGTCGCTCGTCACGGTGATCCTCGTCTCGGTCGCGCCGAGTTCGTCGAGCTGCTGCCGCACGGCCGCGGCGACCAGCGGCAGGTCGCCCGAGTCGAGGCGCACGCCGCCGAGACCCGTACCCGCGACGCGGATCGCCGTCTCGACGCCCTTCGGGATGTCGTAGGTGTCGACGAGAAGAGTGGTGCCGGTGCCCAGGCTGGCGATCTGCGAGCGGAACGCGTCCTCCTCCGAGTCGTGCAGCAGGGTCCAGGAGTGCGCCGCGGTGCCCATCGTCGGGATGCCCCACTGCCGCCCGGCCTCCAGGTTGCTCGTCGACGCGAATCCTGCGATGTCCGCGGCGCGGGCCGCCGCGACCGCCGACTGCTCGGCGGCGGGGCGCGAGCCCATCTCGGCGATCGGACGCTCGCCCGCGGCGATGCTCATGCGCGAGGCCGCCGTGGCGACCGCGGAGTCGTGGTTCAGCACGCTCAGCGCGAGCGTCTCGAGCACGACCGCGTCGGCGAACGTGCCCTCGACGGTGAGGATGGGGGAGCCGGGGAAGTACAGCTCGCCCTCGCGGTAGCCGCGGATCGTGCCCGTGAAGCGGTAGTTCTCGAGGTACGCCACGGCTTCGGCATCCACCACGTCGTTGTCGCGCAGGTACCGCAGCTCGTCGTCGCCGAAGCGGAAATCGCGCAGCAGCGTCAGCAGGCGCCCAGTGCCGGCGACGACACCGAAGCGGCGACCGCCGGAGAGGCGGCGCGAGAACAGTTCGAACACGCTGGGCCGTGATGCGGTGCCGTCCCGCAGCGACGCCGCGAGCATGGTCAGTTCGTAGCGGTCGGTGAGGAACGCGGAGCTCATCCGGCCAGTGTATCCAGGCGCCGGATCCGGGATACTGATCAGCGGACCCGATCCGCCACCAACCGACCACGGAGGACTCCGGCATGCGCGACGAGCTGAACCGACTCGTGAACGGGGTGCTGTGGCCGGGCTTCCTCGGATCCCAGGTGCCTGCCTGGCTCGGCACGGCGCTCGATGAGGGACTGGCCGGAGTGGTCTACTTCGCACAGAATCTCGTCGGCGACACGGCCGCGCTGAGCGCCGACATCCATCATCGCGCGCCGCACGCGCTGATCGGCATCGACGAGGAGGGCGGCAGCGTCACCCGCCTCGAGACCGAGACCGGCTCGAGCGTTCCAGGGGCGGCGCAGCTGGGGGTCGTGGACGACGTGGACGCCACCGAGGCGACCGGGTACGAGATCGGTCGCCGTGTCGACGCTGTCGGATGCGACGTGGTCATCGGTCCGGTCGCGGATGTGAACACCGACCCGCGCAACCCCGTGATCGGCGTGCGCTCGTTCGGCGGGAGCACCGACCTCGTCTCCCGGCACACGGCGGCCGCGGTGCGAGGCATCCAGCGGGCGGGCGTCGCCGCGTGCGCCAAGCACTATCCGGGCCACGGCGACACGCACACCGACTCGCACCACGACCTTCCGACGCTGACCCTCTCGCAGCGCGAGATCGACGAGCAGCACCTCCCGCCGTTCACCGCGGCGATCCGAGCGGGGGTGCGCTCGATCATGACCGCGCACATCAGCGCCCCGCAGTGGGGCGAGCAGCCCGCCACGCTCAACCTGGAGGTGCTCGGCCGGCTGCGTCACGACGGGTTCGACGGCGTGATCATCACCGACGCCCTCGACATGGCGGCGATCCGCGAGCGGGTCGGCATCGGCGGGGGAGCCGTGCGTGCGCTCGCCGCGGGCGCCGATCTGCTGTGCATCGGCAATCCGACCAACCCCGGCGCCGCGATGCTGCCCGACCAGGACGAGCGCGACTACCGGGAGGCGCGTGACGCGATCGTCGCGGCGATCCGAAGCGGCGAGCTCCCGCGCGAGCGGGTGGAGGACGCCGCGCGTCGCGTGGCGCTGATG
>NZ_DAMDLU010000106.1:0-9711 GCF_032084865.1 Microbacterium sp. | reverse complement strand
GTCGGCCTGGGCCTGCTGCTCGGCGATGCGGGTGCGCGCCTCGGCCTGCTTGACCTGCTCGATCGCGGCGGCCTCAGCGGCCTTCTCCCGGGTGAACAGGTCGGCCTGGGCGCGGGTCTCGGCCTCGTACCGCTGCGCGTCGGCCACACGCTTGACGTCGGCGTCGAGCTGCGCCTGCTTGTTCTCTGCCTGCTGCTGCAGCACGGCCTGCTCGGCCTGGGCGCGGGCGAGGTGCTCGGCCTGCTCGGCTTCGGCGCGGGCGCGGCCGATGCCGGCGTTGGCGTTGGCCGTGTTCGTGTCGAGCGCGGTCTGCTCGATGAGGTTCGCCTCGTTGTTGGCGATGTTCTTCTGGTTGATGGCACGGTCGGCGTTGGTCTGCGAGATCTCGGCCGCCTGACGCTTCGCCTGGATCTCGGGCGCACCAAGCGACTGGATGTAGCCGACCTTGTCGGTGATGCCCTTGATCTGGAACGAATCGAGGATCAGGCCCTGCTCGGCGAGCTCCTGCGAGACGTCGGCGGCGATCTGATCGGAGAACTTCTTGCGCTCGCGCATCAGCTCGACGACCGACAGAGTGGCGACGATGCCGCGCAGCGCGCCTTCGAGCTGCTCGGTGGTGAACTGCTCGATCGCCTTGTCCTGCGAGGCGAAGCGCTCAGCGGCACGACGCACGTACAGGGGGTCGGAGCCGATTTTGACGATCGCGACGCCGTCGACGTTGAGCGTGACGCTGTCGAGCGACTGCGCCTCGGCGTTCAGCGACACCTGACGCGAGCGCAGCGAGATGATCTCGTGCCGCTGCGTGATCGGGTTGACCAGCGATTTGCCGTTGACGATCACCGTGACCGGTGACTCGGCCATCTCCGAGCTGGTGCTGCCGTCGGCGTTGATGACGGCCCGCTGCACCTTCTGCTTGCGGCCCGAGATGACGAGCGCCTCATCGGCTCGCGCGACCTTGATCCAGCTGCGCGCGAACAGCAGCAGGATCAGTGCGACGATGACTGCGGTGACGACCGCGATTCCGATGATGACCAGGATGCCGATTGCTCCGGCAAGCTCCATGGTGACCTTCCTTCCCCCTTGTAGGTTTCAGGTACACCCTGCCAGAGTCTCGGCGGTCACACCCCGCGCAGCTTTTCCGTGAGCCGCAGCAGCGTGGCGAGCTCGGCGTCGTCGAGGGGCGACATCCTCTCGGCGATGGTGCGCCCGTGCACCGTCGCCAGCTGACGAAAGGCCTTGGCTCCGGCATCCGTCGCGGTGATCACCGCTCCGCGCCCGTCGTCGGGATCGATCGCCTTCGTGATGAGCCCGCGCGCCACCATCCGGTCGATGAGCCTCGAGACGCTGGGCTGGCTGATGAGCGACTTCGCGGTGATGTCGCGCAGCCGCGAGGTCATCTCGGGTGCGCGCACGACGGTGAGCAGCACGTCGTACTCGCCCTGCGTGAGGTCGGCTCCGTCGAAGTCGACCGCCATCTCGGCCAGCAGCTGATGCTGCGCACGGAACAGGCTCTCCCACGCCTGCAGGGCGAGCTCGCGGTCGGTCATGCCTCTCAGCGTACTGTCGCGCGCCGACGTCGGAGGGAACAGTAAGGGCCGGTCGGAGAGGCTTCCGGCCGGCCCTTGTCCCTTGCACCAAAGAGAGTTCTGCAATCACATGCGGTGGATGCCACAGCAAACATTCACCGTGTGATGAGCATATAACGGCGAGGTAACGAATGCAACGGTTTGGTTACGGAATTTCCGGTGACCATCCGCACTGCCCATTCTCACGAGGCGACCGGAGCCTCGCGAAGCCCGGCCGCACGGCCCGCCGCCGCGTGAGGGGGCACGCGCGTCTCGCAGGTGGCCGAGTCGGTGGGTACACTCAGGCTCCGTGAGTGTGGAATCATCCAGCGGGCACGGAGCCCGAGGCGCGTCGAAGGCCTCCCATCGTCGGCGCTTCGTCATCGCATTGATCGTGGTTCTCGCGACTGCGCTCACCGCCGTGATCGTGATCGCGTCCGCGCGCGCTCTCGGGGGCGGTGCGCACGACCTGCCCGAAGCGATCCAGCCGACGGTCACCGTCTCTCCCACGCCTGCACCGATACCGCTGACTCCCGCGCAGCTTCTGCTGAAAGACGCCGCTGATCCGGCCACCGCCTGCGCCGTGACGTTCTACGGCGAGGGCGTCGAGCTGGCGCCGATGCTGCAGACCGAGGGGGGTCTGTACGCCGGCTTGCCGATCCCCGAGCGTGCCGGCGCGGTGTTCGCGGGCTGGTATCCGACGCCCGGGACGGCGCTGGCTCAGGCGCAGACCGACCGTGTGAACGGCTCGCAGGTCGCCGCGTGCACCGATCACGAGAGAGCTCTCCACGCCGCGTGGACGACTCCCGAGCAGAACCTCGCGACCGGCGCGAGGATTCCGATCCTGATGTACCACCAGTTCACGACCAAGCCCGAAGGTGAAGCCGGCTGGCTGCGAGGCAACTTCGTGTACGTCGAGGACTTCAGGGCGCAGATGGATCACGTCGCCGCGCAGAACTTCTACCTGCCGACATGGGACGAACTGGATGCGTTCATCGACGGCAAGCTGTTCCTGCCGCGGCATTCGCTCATCATCACCGACGACGACGCCGATCCGACCTGGCTCGAACTCGCCGTGCCGATCCTCACCGAGCGCCGCCTGCTCGCGACGTCTTTCGTCATCACGTCCGCCCGCCAGGACCCGACCCCGTCCACGTACGTCCTGCAGCGTTCGCACACGCACGACATGCATCGCGCGGGAGACGACGGCAGAGGCCGGATGGTCAATCTGTCAGCCGATGACGTGGCCGCCGACTTGGAGGAATCCGCACGGATCCTCGGCAGCAAGGAAGTGGTGGCCTATCCCTACGGCCACCACAACGCGACGGCGGAACAGGGTGTCACGCAGGCCGGCTACCGGATGGCGCGCACGATCGAGCACGGGTACGTGCAGGTCGGCACGAACCGGCTTCAGCTGCCCGTCATCCGCATGAACTACGCCGACACGGTCGCGAAGCTTCAGAACGAGATCGGCTGACGCGCCTCCTCGTACCCTGGCAGGACCTCATGTTCCGGAGTCCCGACGTCGCTCAGCGTTCGGCGGCTACGCTCCAAGAGCCGTCGACCGAACTCAACAAGGAGCAGCATGACCCTCGCGCCGAACGAACAGCCCGAGCTCTTCGCCACCCCCGGGTACGGGGAGTGGGCGCGTGAGAACCTGCACTACTCTCAGGCTCTGCGCATCGGGAATCGAGTGGAGATCTCCGGCCAGGGCGGTTGGGACGACGATTGGTCGCTGCCCGAGTCGCTTGAGGAAGAGATCGTCCGCGCCTTCGAGAACGTGGAGCGAACGCTGGCCACGGCGGGCGCGAGCTGGAGGGACGTGGTTCATGTCAACTCCTATCACGTCGCCCTCAGTCCCGATGAGATCGGGAGAGGCCACAACGACGTCATGGTCGCCCAGCTGCGTCGCTGGATGGGCGAACGAGCGCCCATCTGGACGCAGACCGGCGTGACGGCGCTAGGCCTGGCAAGCATGCGGGTGGAGATCCGCGTCACCGCGATCCTCTCCTGATCAAGGAGCGGGCGTCGGGGTCTGATCGGTGGGCTGGTCAGCGTCCGACCACGCCCAGCTCGTAGGCGCGGATCACGGCATCGACGCGGTTACGCAGCTCGAGCTTCGACAGCACGCGGCCGACGTGAGCCTTCACCGTCGAATCGCTCAGGTGCAGGGCTGCGGCGATCTCGCCGTTCGTCCGCCCCTGGCCTATCAGCATGAAGATCTCTCGCTCTCGGGTGGTGAGATCGGCGAGGGTACTCTCGACGTCGTCCGTCTGCCGACCTCCGAGGTGCGGTGCTGCGGTCGCGATCAGGTGCGCGGTGATCCGCGGTGAGACGACCGCGTCGCCGGCATGCACCGCGTGGATCGCCGCGATGAGCTGCTCAGGGCGAGTGTCCTTGAGCAGGAAGCCCGCCGCACCTGCGCGCAGCGCCGCGAAGGCGTACTCGTCGAGGTCGTAGGTGGTGAGCACGAGGATGCGGGTGCGAGGTCGGCGGGCGAGGATCTTTCTGGTCGCATCGATGCCGTTCGTGCCGGACATCCGGACATCCATCAGGATCACGTCAGGCTGCAGTCGCTCGGCCGCGCCGACCGCCCGTTCGCCGTCGTCGGCCTCGCCGACGACCACGACGCCGTGCGTCGCATCGAGCATGAGTCGGAAGCCGTAGCGCACCAGCTCTTGGTCGTCGACGAGCAGCACGCGGATGTCGTCGCTCATTCCTCGTTCCCTTCGCTCGGATCCCAGAGCAGGCGCGCGACGACCCGCCACCCGCGGCGCTGCGGACCTGCCTCGATCGTCCCGTTGTACATAGCCACCCTCTCCTGCATGCCGAGCAGTCCTCGGCCGACGGTGTCGGTGATCGCAGGTGCAGATGGGGATGCCGACGTGTCCTGCACGATGATCCCGACTTCTTCCGCGAGCCAGTCGACGTGCACCTCCACGGACCGCAGATCCGTGGCATGCCGGAGGGAGTTGGTGAGCGACTCCTGCACGATCCGGTACACCGTCAGTCCCAGTGCGGCATCGGCGGGCGGCCGCCCGGTGACGGTCAGCCGCACCGGCAGACCTGCGTCGACGAACTCCTGCACGAGCGCCGGCAGCCGGTCGGCAGCCGGCTGGGGCGCGTGCTGCGGCTGCGCCTCCCGTTCGCCCAGAGGTACGTCGTCTCCGTCACGCACCGTGCCGAGGAGCCGCCTCACCTCACCGAGCGTTCGGCGCCCGGTCTCCGCGACGCGGCCCATGGCCTCCTTCGCCTGCTGCGGGTTCTCGTCGGCCGCCAGTCGTGCACCGTCGGACACGGCGATCATCACCGTCAGGCTGTGCGCGATCACGTCGTGCATCTCCCTCGCGATGCGCTCGCGCTCGCGGGCGCGCGCCGTCTCGGCCTGCTGGTCGCGCTCGCGGGCGAGCTGTGCGGCGCGATGCCGCAGGTCACGGAGCTGTCGTCGACGGTGCCCGGCGTTGATGCCGAGCAGAGTCGCGATCAGCAGAAGCGCGGCGATCAGACTGAAGAAGTTCAGCCAGTCCAGCAGCGAGTCGCGCGCCTCGATCGGCGGCTGCAGGCCCAGGATGTGCGGCAGCCGGGTGCCGCGCAGGGTGAGGGCGAGTGCCGCCGCCGCCGCACACAGCAGGGTGGCGCCCAGCGCCGACCAGGCGACGCCTGCTCGAGCGCGCAGGCCGACCAGGTACATCGCGCCGATCGCGAGCATGCCCTCGGCGCCGGATCCGACCGCGGCCGATGCCAGGGCCAGCAGCAGCGCACCCGCGAACGCGGTTCGGGGATGCCGATGCCGCACGAGTATGACGGCGATGCCACCCACACCGAGTGCGACCAGCGGCCACAGCGACGTGTCGAAGGGCGGCTCGAGCGAGAGCACGGCCATCGGCGCGGCCACGCTGAGGTACAGGCCCAGCAGCACGGCATCCGCGATCGAGAACCGGCGCGCCGGTCGCGGCGCCCCGGAGGAGGCGCCGCGCAGGCGTGACGATGCCGTGTTCAGACGTCCCCCCGGCGCAGACGCAAAAGGCCGAGGAGCAGGAACGCGAGCGCCCAGGCCGCGGCGACGATGCCGCCGGCACCCCAGCTGACGTATCCGTCGACCAGATCCACGAGCACTCCTTGGTTCTCGGGGGCGTTGCTCATGGCATCGCCCGCTTTCGACATGGTGAGCAGCTGCATGTTGCGCACCGTCTGAGAGACCGGCAACGCCGACAGCACCACCGGCAGCAGCAGCGTCAGAGTGACGGCGCCTGCGACGCTCGGCGCCACTCCGCGCAGCAGCGCGCCCATGCCCACCCCGAGAATAGCCGAGAGGCCAAGATAGACCGCGGAGCCCGCGAACGCCGGCAGCACTCCCGTGGCGGTGAGTCCGACGCCGAGACCGAGCGCATCGAAGAACGGCAGGGTCGCCACCCACGAGCCGAGCACGGCGAGCAGGCCCGTGACCGTGACGACGACGAACGCCACGCACGCCTTGCCCAGCAGCACGGCGGTGCGCCTGGGCACTGCGACCATCGTCGGCTGGATGGTTCCGCTGGCGTACTCGCCGCTGACCAGCAGCACTCCCAGGATGACGGCCACCAGCTGACCGAACAGCACGGTGCCCACGGTGACCTGGTCGAGCATGAACCCGGTCGAGGGGCGGTCGGGGATGCCTGCGTCGCCCATCGTCACGGCCAGGGCCAGCGCCGCTCCCATGCCGAGCAGGACGATCGAGACGAGCATCGCGACATTCGAGCGCAGGCTGAAGAGCTTGATGAGCTCCGAGCGCAGGATGCCGGGGAAGCTGAGCCTCGTGGGGGCGGGAATGAAGGTCGTGCGCTTGTGGTCGATGGCGGTCATCGAAGTGCTCCTGCGTCGGTGGTGGTCGAGGTGAGGGCCGAGTGGTATTCGACGTCGCCGGCGGTGAGGGCGAGATAGGCGTCTTCGAGGGATCCCGACGAGGTCACGACTTCGTACAGCACGATGCCCGCAGCCGAGGCCGCCGCGGCGACCAGCTCGGCGCTCAGCCCGGTGATCTCATAGGCGTCGTCTCCGACGGTCGACACCGACACATCGGCGTCGGCGATCGCGGCCATCAGCCGCGGTCCGTCGTGGGTGCGCACGCGCACCACCTGGCGGGTGACCTTCGCCACGACGTCTCCGACCGTGCCATCGGCCAGGATCCGACCACGCCCGAGGACGATCAGCCGGTCGGCGGTCTGCGACATCTCGCTCATCAGGTGGGAGGACAGCAGCACCGTCCGGCCTTCGGCGGCGAGCGTGCGCATCAGCGTGCGGACCCATCGCACGCCCTCCGGATCGAGTCCGTTGACCGGCTCGTCGAGGATGACCGTGCCCGGGTCGCCGAGCAGCGCCGCGGCGATGCCGAGACGCTGGCCCATGCCGAGGGAGAAGCCGCCCACCCGCTTGCCGGCGACCGACTCGAGGCCGGCGAGCTCCAGCACCTGCCGCACCCGGGAGGCACCGATGCCGTGCGTCGCCGCGATGGCACGCAGGTGCTGGTACGCGGTGCGGCCGCGGTGGGCCGCCTTCGCGTCGAGCAGCACGCCCACCTCGCGCAGGGGCGCCGCGTGCTCGCGATACGTCCGCCCGTTCACGCGCACCGACCCGGAGGTGGGCCGGTCGAGGCCGACGATCATGCGCATCGTGGTGGACTTGCCGGCACCGTTCGGGCCGAGGAATCCGGTCACCTGACCCGGTTCGACGGTGAAGTCGATGCTGTCGACGGCGGTTCTGGAGCCGTAGCGCTTGACGAGCGCTGCGGCGGAGATCACTGGTTTGCCTTTCGCATGTCACCGACAGTACGAACGGTGCCCGACCCGCCACATCGGACGCAGGTGCAACGTTCCGGGGCGGGCAGTACCTGGGTACCGCAGCCGGCTGACGCTGCGGTCAGCGCCGGATCACCGCGGCTGAATCCCCGAGCAGAGTCGTGCGGCTCGCGGTCGACGCGACCTCGCGGGTGGCGAGCAGGACCTCGCCGTCGACATCGAACGCGACATCGGCTGAGGTCAGGTTGATCAGGATGCTCAGTCCGCCGCGGTCGATGCGGAAAGCACGCCGCTGCGGCTCATCGCTCGGCACGACGAGATGCACGGACGGCTCCCGGAGGCCGGGCTCGGTCAGCTCCGGATGCTCGCGCCGCAAGGCCGAGAGCCGGCGGTACAGGTCGAGCAGGCGTGCGTGACTCGGCGCCGCCAGCTCATCCCAGTCGAGGTGCGACCGCTCGAAGGTGGCCGGATCCTGCGGATCGGGCACGACCGCCGCATCCCACCCCATCCGGGCGAACTCGGCGATGCGTCCCTCGGCCGTCGCGCGGCCGAGCTCGGGCTCGGGATGCGAGGTGAAGAACTGCCACGGCGTGGACGCCCCCCATTCCTCGCCCATGAAGAGCATGGGCGTGCCGGGCGCCGTCAGCGTCAACACCGCCGCCACCGCGAGCCTGTCGTCGGACAGCGTCTCGCTGAGCCGGTCGCCCGTCGCTCGGTTGCCTATCTGGTCATGATCCTGCGCGAAGGTGACCAGACGCCAGGCGGGCACTTCGTGCGGGATCGGCGAGCCGTGCACCCGGTCGCGGAACGACGAGAAGGTGCCGTCGTGGAAGAAGCCGCCGTCGGTGACCTTCTCGATGGCATCCGGAGCGGCAAAATCGGCATAGTAGCCCGACGTCTCGCCGGTGAGGGCGACGTGCACCGCGTGGTGCCAGTCATCGGACCACTGCGCGGTCAGCCCGTACCCGCCGGCTTCACGCGGCAGGATCAGAGTCGGATCATTGAGATCCGACTCGGCGATCAGCGTGAGCGGCCGGCGCTCGTGCGCCGAGAGGGCGTCCACGCGCTCGGCGAGCTCCTTCAGGATGTGCACGCGGCTGTCGTCATGCAGCGCGTGCACGGCATCCAGGCGCAGGCCGTCGACGTGCCGGTCGCGCAGCCACATCAGCGCGTTCTCGATGATGTACTCGCGCACGGAGGTCTGGTCGAGGTCGATCGAGTCGCCCCAGGTGTTGCGGCTGCCCTGGCGCAGGTACGGCCCGAACTCGGGCAGGTAGTTGCCGCTCGGTCCGAGGTGGTTGTAGACGACGTCCTGGATCACGGCGAGCCCGTGCGCGTGCGCGGCGTCGACGAACCGCTGGTAGCCGCGCGGGCCGCCGTACCCCTCGTGCACCGCGTACCAGAGCACGCCGTCGTAGCCCCAGTTCCACTGCCCGTTGAACGCGTTCACCGGCAGCAGCTCGACGTGCGTGACGCCGAGGTCGACGAGGTGCCCCAGCCGCTCGATCGCCGCATCGAAGGTGCCCGCCGGGGTTAAGCTTCCGATGTGCAGCTCGTAGATGAGACCGCCGGCGAGCTGCCTTCCCGTCCACCCGCTGTCGGTCCAGGTGAACGCCGTCTCATCGAACGCGGCCGATGCGGCATGCACGCCGTCGGGCTGGCGACGAGAGCGCGGGTCTGGCCGCAGCTGGTCACCGTCGTCGATGACGAACCCGTAGCGCTCGCCGTCGGCGAGCTCGGCATCGGCCTGCCACCAGCCGCCGGCACTCGTCGTCATCTCCCGGTCGTCCGCGGTGGAACCGTCGTCGTTCAGGCGGCGCAGCCGCATCCGCGACGCGCGGGGTGCCCAGACCTTCATCACCGCACCGGTCTCCCTCACCGCACCTCCCGCAGCACCGCGACCGGGTAGTGCTCGAGCAGTTCGGCCAGGCGCACCGCACCACCGCCGACGCGTCGCCCGGTGAGCACATCGACAGACGGCATCTCCGAGCGCATCAGCATCGTCTCGCCCCACCCGCCTCGTCGTTGCAGTCCGACAGGCAGGCGAGTGGCCACGACGGTCACGCCGCCTCGGTCGACCGCGACGGCGTGCGATGCGGCGGAACCTGCGACCGTCTGCGGGCGGTACACGGCGAACAGCTCGGGGTGATCCCGGCGCAGCCGCAGCGCGCGCGACGTCACCAGCATCTTCGCCGCGCCCGAGTCGTCGATCGCGGGCAGGTCGCCCTCGGCGACGGCCGCGTCGAGCTCCGCCAGCATGCGCTCGCGTCGCGCGAAGTCCACGGGGCGGCGGTTGTCGGGGTCGACGAGCGACAGATCCCACAGCTCGGTGCCCTGGTACACGTCAGGCACGCCGGGGCCGGTGAGCTGCA
>NZ_DAMDLU010000105.1:0-9716 GCF_032084865.1 Microbacterium sp. | reverse complement strand
AGGCGACCGCGCGCAGGTAGGTGAATATCCGGCGGATCGGACTACGTCGGTGTGTTCGCCTACGTTGGATGCGTCGCCGTGTCGGTCACGAATCGGTCTGCCGGCCGCGGCGCGCTGGTGGGCACCCTCGCCCTCGCCGCTCGCGCTGCGCTGGGGGTAGGCGAACACGCGCAGGTAGGCGGATATCCGGCGGATCCGCCTACGTCGGTGTGTTCGCCTACGTTGGGTGCGCTGCGCAGCGCCGGGATGTCAGATGCGGACGGCGCACTGCTGGGTGCAGGGACGCGTATATCGGCATCCCGGTCCCCTTGCCCGCGCCCGCGCGCTGTCGCGCCGCGCCGAGGTAGGCGAACACGCGCAGGTAGGCGGATATCCGGCGGATCGGCCTACGTCGGCGCGTTCGCCTACGCCGGATATGTCGCCTGCGCCCGGATGCGCCGGGTGCGCCGGATGTGTCGCCTGCGCCGGATGCGCCGGATGCGCTGGCTGCGCCGGAGGCGCCGGAGAGGTCGCTCAGCGACGGGATGCCAGATGCAGACCCTGCGCGATCGCATTCATGAGCGTCTCCATCACGTATCGCGCGTCGAACATGATCTGCTGGTAGTCGAATCGGAGCACGGTGTAGCCCAGCAGCGCGAGCCGGGCATCCTGGCGCAGATCGCGCCGCCTGTCCTTGGCCTTGCTGTGGAACTCGAAGCCGTCGAGCTGCACGACGAGTCGCTCGCCGATCAGGGCATCCACCGGATGCCCGTCGATGACGACCTGCTGGCGCACCTCGACGCCGCAGGTCAGCGCGATCCGCACGAACGTCGTCTCGACGCCCGAGTCCGACAGCGCGCCGACCATCTCGAGCACCTGCGCCGGTCGCAGGGCTCCCCACTGCGTGCGCTGCAGCTGCACGAGCGTCGCCGATCCGGTGCGCAGCGCCGACTCCCACACGGTCGCCGCCTCGGTGGGGTCGAGGCATCTCGCGACGTGGAAGAGCACGTTCAGCAGCGGCTCCTCGGTGCTGAAGCGCGCGACCGGCAGCGGGCCCTGCGCCCAGTGCACCTGCAGACCCTCGCGCGCGTGGCGGGATGCCGTCGGCGCGACGGCGACGTGGGTCTTCTCGGCATTCGGAGTCCAGAGCCCCTTCTCACGTGCTGCCGTGACGCACGTGATTCGGCCGCCGGCCTGCGCGGCCGCGCGGCGCTGCGGTGTGCAGTCGGCGCTGACCAGCCACGACCGGCGCACCCGTTCGAGGGCGCCCGCCTCGATCGCGGCGCGCACGGTCCAGGCGGAGTATCCCGCCGCGCGCACCTCCGAGCTGTGCGCGACGCCGTGCCGGTTCTTCAGCCACGTCAGCAAGGGAGTTCTCATGACGCACGAGCCTGCCCGGCCCGGGCATCCGACGGGAGGGGAAGCGGGCGAATGTGGACGGAACGCGTGCCGGCGGCGGTTGTGCAGGAAGAGTGGGCCGCCGGCGCACTCGGCCGACGTAGGCGAACACGCCGACGCAGGTGGATGAACCCTCCCGACCACCGACGCCCGCGTGTTCGCCTACCTCCGATGAGCCTGCCCCCTGAGCCTCGGCGATAAGCCGGGCCACAGGGCACCACCGGTAGGCTGGACGGGTGAGCATGGACATCGAGATCGGCCGAGGCAAGCGCGCGCGCCGCGCGTACACGTTCGACGACATCGCGGTGGTCCCATCGCGCCGCACCCGCAACCCCTCCGACGTCTCGACCGCGTGGACGATCGACGCGTTCTCGTTCGACATCCCCGTGCTCGGCGCCCCGATGGACTCCGTCGTCAGCCCGGCGACCGCCATCGCGCTCGGCAGGCTCGGCGGCCTCGGCGTGCTCGACCTCGAAGGCCTGTGGACGCGCTACGACGACCCGCAGCCGCTGCTCGACGAGATCGCCGCACTGCCCGCCGAGGGCGCGACGGTGCGGATGCAGCAGCTGTACTCCGAGCCGATCAAGCCCGAGCTCGTGAAGCAGCGCCTCGCCGAGATCCGCGAGGCGGGCGTCACCGTCGCCGGCTCGCTCACCCCGCAGCGCACTCAAGAGCTGTACGAGACCGTCGTCGCCGCCGGTGTCGATCTGTTCGTCATCCGCGGCACGACCGTGTCGGCCGAGCACGTCTCCAGCGCCATCGAGCCGCTGAACCTGAAGAAGTTCATCTACGACCTCGACGTGCCGGTCATCGTCGGCGGCGCCTCCACCTACACCGCGGCCCTGCACCTCATGCGCACCGGAGCGGCGGGCGTGCTCGTCGGCTTCGGCGGGGGAGCGGCGTCGACCACGCGCGTGACCCTGGGCATCCACGCCCCGATGGCGACCGCCGTGTCGGACGTCGCCGCAGCCCGCCGCGACTACCTCGACGAGTCGGGCGGGCGCTACGTGCACGTCATCGCCGACGGCGGCGTCGGCACCTCCGGCGACATGGTCAAGGCTCTCGCGATGGGTGCGGATGCCGTGATGCTGGGTGTCGCGCTGTCGCGCGCGACGGATGCCCCTGGCCAGGGCTTCCACTGGGGCGCCGAGGCGCACCACCCCGAACTTCCCCGCGGACGTCGCGTCGCCGTCGACCGCGTCGCGGATCTCGAGCGGATCCTGTTCGGCCCGGCCCCGGTCGCCGACGGGACGGCCAACCTCATCGGCGCGCTGCGCAAGTCGATGGCTACCACCGGGTACTCCGACCTGAAGGAGTTCCAGCGGGTCGAGGTCGTGCTCGCGCCGTACGAGCTGGGATGACCGAGCAGCAGCCCGCCGCGGCGCAGGAGTTCCCGCCCACGCTGCGCGAGGTGATGCTGCGGGGGCGCTGGATCGGCGTGCTCCTGCTCTGCCTGGTGATCGCCGGCGTCTTCGCCTGGCTCGGCCAGTGGCAGCTCGCCCGCGCGATCGACACCGATCCGCCGCCGCCCGGTGCGACCGAGCAGGTGCGCCCGCTGAGCGACGTGATCGAACCGGGCCAGTACCTGCCCGAACCGCTCGGCGGACAGAAGGTCACCACGAGCGGCGAGTGGATCGCCGAGGACTTCATCGTGATCTCGTCCCGGTTCAACGGCGACGACGAAGAGGGGTACTGGGTCACCGGGCAGCTGCGGGTGACCGATCGCACGTCGCTCGCCGTCGCGCTCGGCTGGGCGCCGACGCGTGAGCAGGCGGATGCCGCTGCCGACGCCCTCGCGCGGCAGGATGCCGCCGACGTCGAGCTCACGGGGCGGCTGATCGACGATGAGGGTGTCGAGCTGCCGCCGGCCGACGACATCCACGCGCTGACGCGGATGTCTCCCGCGGCGCTTCTCAGCCAGTGGCACGATGTCGACCGGCTCGACGTGTACCGCCCATACCTGGCATCCCTCACCGCTCCCGCCGGACTCGTCGACATCGACTCCCCGGCACCCGAGGAGAAGTCGCCGGTCAACTGGCTGAACGTCTTCTACGCGGCCGAATGGGCGATCTTCGCCGGCTTCGCCTTCTACCTCTGGTACCGCCTGGCGAAGGACGCCTGGGAGCGCGAGGTCGAGGCCTTCGAGGACGCGCGCGCCTGAGGCGACGGATCGGTGACCATCCGAGGGCGCTCGGGTGAATCCTCTTGCCGGATGTCGCACGTGCGGCCTATGGTCGCATTCATGCGCGAGCACGTGCTCGCGCGTCTGACGGCCGATCCACAAGATGTCCGGCCAACCCAGAATGAGGAGACGCATTCATGATGCACACCCCTGCCGATCGGAACGCCGCTGTTCCGGTCGCCCACGAGAGGAAGCGGGGGCGCATCGCCGCGCTCGCGCTGACCACGGCGTTCACGATGAGCATGGGTACGCTCATCGCCGCGCCGGCCTTCGCGAACACCGCCGGCACCGGCGTGGTCATCAACGAGGCCTACCTGTCCGGCGGCAGCGCCGGCGCCGCGTTCAAGAACAAGTTCATCGAGCTGTACAACCCCACCGACAAGGATGTCGTCCTCGACGGGATGTCGCTGCAGTACCGGTCCGCGACCGGCAGCGGTGCGTCGAACAGCGTCGTCGCGCTCACCGGCACCATCAAGGCCGGCGGATACTTCCTGGTGCAGGCGCCCGGCAACGGCACGACCCCGGCCGCGGCTGCGCTGCCGACACCCGACCAGAGCACCACATCGCTGAACCCGAGCGGAACCACCGGCACGATCGCCCTCGTGCAGGGTGCCTCGGCCGTGACCCTGCCTGTCGGCAACGCCGCCGGCGCGCAGGGCATCGTCGATCTGCTCGGCTACGGCTCCTCGAACACGTTCGAGGGCACGGTCGCCGGTGCGCCGGCCGGCAACACCGACGTGAAGTCGCTGAACCGGGGCGATGGCAAGGACACCGACGACAACAAGGCCGACTTCGCGCTCTCCGCGACGATCACGCCCACGGGCTCCGGCGGAAGCACCGATCCCGAGCCGGAGCCGGAGCCGGAGCCCGAGCCCGGTGAGAAGGTCGCCATCGCCGATGTGCAGGGCACCGGCGACGTCTCCCCGTACAAGGGCAAGACCGTCACCGTCGAGGGAGTCATCACCGCAGACCACCGCACCGGCGGCTACAAGGGCATCGTCGTCCAGACCGCAGGATCGGGCGGAGCGGACGACAAGACGCCGAACGCATCGGACGGCGTCTTCGTCTTCCTCGACGGCAAGACCGTTCCCGGCGCGATCGGCGACCTCGTGTCGGTCACCGGCGTCGTCGACGAGTACTTCGGCCAGACGCAGATCGCTCCCGCGTCGGCATCCGGCGTCTCCGTGGTGACCGCCGGGGTCGGCGTGCCCGCCCTCACCCCGCTGCCCACGAGCATCGTCGGCACGGCGCGCGAGGCGTACGAGAACATGCTCGTGCTGCCCACCGGCGATTACCTCGTCGCCTCCAGCCACCAGCTGTTCAACTTCGGAACGCTGTGGCTGAACCCCGGTGAGCTCAACGTCAAGGGGACCGAGTTGAAGCGACCCGGCGCCGAGGCGGATGCCATCGCCGCGTCGAACCGCGCCGACCGGATCCTGCTCGATGACGGATTCAACATCCAGGTGACCAACAAGGACCACCTGAACGACCAGCCGTACTTCACCAAGGACACCGTGGTGCGAGGCGGCGACGCGGTCGACTTCGACGGCAAGGGACTCGTGCTGCAGTACGGTTTCGACGACTGGCGTCTGCAGCCGGTGACACCGCTCGACAGCGCATCGCCGGCGGCCGAGAAGTTCGGCTTCACGACGAAGAACCCGCGTCCCGAGGTGCCCTCCGTGGGCGGCGACGTGAAGATCGCGTCGTTCAACGTCTACAACTACTTCACCACGCTGGTCAGCGAGAACGCCGACGCGCGCGGAGCGAAGACCGCGGCGGAGTTCGCCATCCAGAAGTCGAAGATCGTGTCGGCCATCAACGGACTGGATGCCGATGTCGTCTCGCTCATGGAGATCGAGAACTCGGTGAAGCTGGGCAAGTCCGCCGACACCGCCCTCGCCGACCTCGTCGACGGGTTGAACGCCGAAGCCGGCAGCGGCGTGTGGGCGTACGTGCCCACGCCGAAGTCGCTGCAGAACGCGTCGACCACCGACTTCATCACGAACGCGATCATCTACAAGGCGAAAGAGGTCAAGACCGTCGGCGATGCGCAGACCATCGACGATGAGACGGTGTGGGGCAATGCCCGTGAGCCGATCGCTCAGGCCTTCGACGCCGACGGTCGCACGGTCACCGTGGTCGCCAACCACTTCAAGTCGAAGTCGGGCAGCGGCACGCAGCCGGCCGACGGACAGGGATTCTTCAACGCCGACCGTGTGAAGCAGGCGCAGTCGCTGCTCGCCTTCACCGACCGGCTGAAGAGCGCCCACGGCGACGACATGCTGCTGATCGGCGACTTCAACGCCTACGGCCATGAGGACCCGATCGACGTGTTCACGTCGAAGGGCTGGGTCGACACGGTGCCCGCGCATTCGCCGGGCCGCTACACCTACACGTTCGACGGCGAGCTGGGCTCGCTCGACCACGTGATCGCCTCGCCGTCGCTGGCCCGCTCGATCACCGGTGCGGATGCGTGGACGATCAACTCGCCCGAGTGGAGCGACCGCGGCTACGCGTTCGGCGCCACCGAGACCGGCACCCCGTACCGCTCGAGCGACCACGACCCGATCCTCGTCGGCGTCTCGGCGACCGAGCCTCCGGTGAGCATCGACATCGCCACGATCAACGACTTCCACGGTCGCATCGAGGCAGACGGCAAGGCGGCCGGCGCAGCAGTGCTGGCAGGTGCGGTGAAGTCGGTGCGCGATGCCAACCCGAACACGATCTTCGCCGCGGCCGGCGACCTGATCGGCGCGTCGACGTTCACCTCGTTCATCCAGGACGACAACCCGACCATCGACGCCCTCAACGCCGCCGGTCTCGAGGTGAGCGCCGCGGGCAACCACGAGTTCGACCAGGGCTGGGCCGACCTGCGCGACCGCGTGCAGCAGCGTGCCGACTGGGAGTACATCTCGTCGAACGTGTTCCTCAAGGGCACCGATGAGACCGCCCTCGCCCCGTCGTGGGTGAAGGAGGTCGACGGCGTGCGCGTCGGCTTCGTCGGGGCCGTGACCGAAGAGCTCGACTCGCTCGTGTCGCCGGCCGGGATCGCCGACCTCGACGTGCGCGACATCGTCGACTCGGTGAACACGGCAGCGGCGAACCTCCGCGACGGCGACGACGCCAACGGCGAGGCCGACGTGATCATCCTGCTCGTGCACGAGGGGGCGACCACCGTCTCCGTCGACAGCATCACTCCCGAGTCGGCACTGGGCAAGATCGTCTACGGCGTCGGCGACGACGTGAACGCGATCGTCTCGGCGCACACCCACCTCGCCTACAACCACGTCATCGACGGCCGCCCGGTCGTCTCGGCGGGCCAGTACGGCGAGAACATGGGCGTGATGAATCTGAAGGTCGACCCGAAGAAGAACGAGCTCATCTCGATCACGAACGAGATCCGTCCGCTGGCGGGCAACTACCAGCCGGTCGCCGAGGTGCAGGCCATCGTCGACGCCGCCAAGAAGGAGGCCGACGTGCTCGGCGCCATCAAGGTGGGCGACGTCACGGCGAACTTCAACCGCGCTCGACAGGCGGACGGCAGCGAGAACCGCGGTGGCGAGTCGACGATCGGCAACTTCGTCGCCGACGTGCAGAAGTGGGCCACCGGTGCCGATCTGGCGCTGATGAACCCGGGCGGCATCCGTGCCAACCTCACCTACGCCTCGTCGAACGCGAACGATCCCGACGGCAACGTCACCTACCGTGAGGCGGCGACGGTGCAGCCGTTCGCCAACACTCTCGTCACCACCCAGCTCACCGGTGCACAGCTCAAGGCCGTGCTCGAAGAGCAGTGGCAGCCGTCGGGTGCAAGCCGTCCGTTCCTCAAGCTCGGTGTCTCGGAGGGGCTGTCGTACACGTACGATCCAACCGCGGCGCAGGGCGCGCGGATCACCTCGATCACGTTGAACGGAGCGGCTGTCGACCCGGCCGCTTCGTACACGGTCGCCGCCAACTCGTTCCTCGCCGCCGGTGGAGACAACTTCGCCACCCTGGCGAAGGGCACGAGCCCCAAGGACACCGGCAAGATCGACCTGCAGTCGATGGTCGACTGGTTCGACGCCAACAAGACGGCGAGCCCCGACCTCGACCAGCGTGCCGTGGGCGCCTCGATCACGCCGGCGCCGGGCGCGGAGGGATACACGGCGGGCGATGTGGTCACCGTGTCGCTCTCGTCGCTCGCGTTCAGTGCGGGCGAGCAGGTGCCGACGACGGTCGAGCTGTCGCTCGGCGGCGTCTCGATGGGATCGGCCGCGGTCGACTCCACCATCGTGAGCGCCACCGACGAGGCCGGCCGGGCGAGCATCCAGTTCACGGTCCCTGTGGGGTCGGCGGGCCAGCCGCTCGTCGCGACCCCGAACGTCGGCGCCCCGGTGACGCTGCCGTTCACGGTGGCGGCCGACGAGCCCGAGCCGGGACCGTTCGAGGGCACCATCCAGACCGGGGCGTCGAAGGTCAGCGCCGGCGGCACCCTCGCGGTGACCGGTGAGCGCTTCACGCCGGGTGAGACCGTGACCGTCGAGCTGCGGCCCAAGAAGGGGCAGGCCGTGCAGGTCGGCACCGTGCAGGTCGCGGATGACGGGACGTTCTCGACGACGGTGCGGGTGCCGAAGAGCACCCAGCCGGGCAAGTACATCCTGGCCGTGATGCAGGCCGACGGCGACGCGGCCACCGCCACCGTGCACGTCAACCGTGCCGGCGGACTGGGCGGCATCATCCAGCAGATCGTCGACTGGATCTGGGGCCTGATCACCGGCTGGTGAGCACGACCCTGACAGCGGGGGCCGCCGGGCATGAGTCCGGCGGCCTTCGCCGTATCGGCGCGGCGGCTAGAATGTAGGGCATGCCCGAGCCCAGAGTCGCCAGCTTCCCGGCGATCCGCGGAGCACTGAAGTTCTACCAGATCGCCTCGATCATCACCGGCGTCATGCTGCTGCTGCTCGTGACCGAGATGGTGCTGAAGTACACGCCGATCCACCTCGAACTCTTCCTCGGCGGATCCGGTGGTCCGCTCTGGTTCGCCGACGTCGTCGAAACCGCCAGCGGGCTCGAGTCGACCGGCGACGGATTCAACGTGTCGCAGGGCATCCTCATCGCGCACGGCTGGTTCTACGTCGTCTACCTGTTCGCCTGCTTCCGCATGTGGAGCATGATGCGCTGGCCGTTCGTGCGCTTCATCCTGCTCGCCCTCGGTGGCGTCATCCCCCTGCTGTCGTTCTTCATGGAGGTGCGCGTCGCGCACGACGTGAAGACCTATCTCGCCCAGCGCGAGGCCGCGGACCCCGCCGCGACGCCTGCGCCCACCACCACGGAAGGTGTCCGTTGACCGAGCAGACCGAGACCCAGCAGCGCCCCGCGCTGGTCGTCGACTTCGGAGCGCAGTACGCGCAGCTGATCGCCCGCCGCGTCCGCGAAGCCGGCGTGTACAGCGAGATCGTGCCGCACACCGCCACCGCGGAGGAGATCGCGGCGAAGAACCCGGTCGCGCTCATCCTCTCGGGCGGGCCCTCGTCGGTGTACGAAGACGGCGCTCCGCAGCTCGACCCGGCCGTGTTCGAGCTCGGCGTTCCGACGCTGGGCATCTGCTACGGCTTCCAGTACATGGCGCAGACGCTGGGCGGCGAGGTCGCGCACACGGGCCTGCGCGAGTACGGCGCGACCGACGCGCACATCCCCGCCACCGACAGCACGCTGCTCGCCGGTCAGCCCGCCGAGCAGAACGTGTGGATGAGCCACGGCGACCAGGTGTCGCGCGCTCCCGAGGGCTTCGAGGTGCTCGCCACCACCGAGGCGACGAAGGTCGCCGCGTTCGCGAACGAGGAGCGCAAGCTCTACGGCGTGCAGTGGCATCCCGAGGTCAAGCACTCCGACCACGGCCAGGCCATCATCGAGAACTTCCTGCACCGCGGCGCGGGTCTTCCCGCCGACTGGAACAGCGACAACGTGATCGCCGAGCAGATCGAGCGCATCCGCGAGCAGGTCGGCGACGCCAGCGTCATCTCGGCTCTCTCCGGCGGCGTCGACTCCGCCGTGTCGACCGCTCTCGTGCACAAGGCCATCGGCGACCAGCTCACCGCCGTCTTCGTCGACCACGGTCTGCTGCGCAAGGGCGAGCGCGAGCAGGTCGAGAAGGACTACGTCGAGTCCACCGGCGTGC
>NZ_DAMDLU010000104.1:0-9765 GCF_032084865.1 Microbacterium sp. | reverse complement strand
CGATCAGCGGCATGACCGCGACCGGGTTGAAGAAGTGGAAGCCGACCAGACGCTCGGGGTGAGCGAGCGTCGAGCCGATCTCCTCGACCGACAGCGATGAGGTGTTCGTCGCGAGGATCGCGTCGTCGGCGATGATCTTCTCGATCTCGCCGAACACCTGCTGCTTGACGCCGACCTCCTCGAACACGGCCTCGATCACGAAGTCGCAGTCGGCGTACTGGCTCTTGTCGGTCGTGCCGGTGACGAGCGAGCGCAGCTTGTTGGCGGTGTCGCCGTCCAGGCGGCCCTTCTGTTCGAGCTTGCCGATCTCGTCGTGGATGTACGCCACGCCCTTGTCGACCCGCGCCTGGTCGAGATCGGTGATCAGCACCGGCACCTGCAGCCTGCGCACGAACAGGAGGGCGAACTGGCTGGCCATCAGACCCGCACCGATGATGCCGACCTTGGTGACCTTCTTCGCCAGCGCCTTGTCCGGTGCCCCGACGGGGCGCTTGGCGCGCTTCTGCACGAGGTCGAAGGCGTACATCGACGCGGCGAACTGATCGCCGGTGACGAGCTCCGCCAGAGCCTCGTCCTCGCGGGCGAAGCCTTCGGCCTTCGTGCCGCTCTTCGCCTTCTCGAGCAGCTCGAGGGCGACGTAGGGCGAGCGGGGCACGGTGCCGATCTTCGACTCCAGCATGCCGCGGGCCATCTTGATCGCGATCGGCCACTTGACGGTGCGCTCGATCTTGCCCGGCTCGTTCCTGCGCTCGACCTTCTTTCCGCCGAGTACCGCGTCGGCCCATGCCAGTGAGCTCTCCAGGAAGGTGGATGCCGGGAAGATGGCGTCCATCAGCCCGAGCTCGAACGCCTGCTGCGGCTTGAGCATGCGGTTCTGCTTGAGCGGGTTGGAGATGACGACCTCGAGCGCGTTCTCGATGCCGATGAGGTTCGGCACGAGATAGGCGCCACCCCAGCCGGGGATGATTCCGAGGAAGACCTCGGGCAGTGCGAGAGCCGCGGCGGATGCGTCGACCGTGCGGTAGGTGGAGTTCAGCGCGATCTCCATGCCGCCGCCGAGCGCGAGCCCGTTGACGAACGCGAATGACGGCACTCCCAGCTCGGACAGCGAGCCGAGCACCTTGTGTCCGAGCTGCGCGATCAGACGGGCGTTGTCCTTCGAGCCCACCCGGCTGATGTCGGAGAGGTCGGCGCCGGCGGCGAGGATGTACTGCTTGCCGGTGATGCCGACCGCCTGGATCTCGCCGGCGACCGCGCGGGCCTTCAGCGTCTCGAGCGTCTCGCCGAGCTCGGTGAGCGTGGCGGGCCCCAACGTGTTCGGCCGGGTGTGATCGCGACCGTTGTCGAGGGTGATGAGGGCGAGCACCTTGCCTGATGCGAGACGGATGTCGCGCACCGGGGAGTGCGTGACGACCTCGTCGTCGGCGAGGGCGGAGAGGGGCGTGAAGTCGACGCCGGCATACTGCTCGTTGATCGTGTCAGCCATCGCGGTCACTTCCTCTTCTTTCCGTCGTAGAACGGGTTCTCCCAGATGACCGACCCGCCCTGGCCGAGGCCGACGCACATGGCGGTGAGGCCGTAGCGCACGTCGGGTCGCTCGGCGAACTGCGCGGCGAGCTGGATCATCAGTCGGACTCCGGATGCCGCGAGCGGGTGTCCGAGCGCGATCGCGCCGCCCCACTGGTTGACGCGCGGGTCGTCGTCGGCGATGCCGAAGTGATCGAGCAGGGAGATGACCTGGATCGCGAACGCCTCGTTCAGCTCGAACAGTCCGATGTCCGAGATGTCGAGACCGGCCTTCTTCAGCGCCTTCTCGGTCGACGGGATCGGGCCGATGCCCATGATCTCGGGCTGGACGCCGGCGAAGGCGAACGAGACCATCTTCATCTTCGGGGTGAGTCCGAACTCCTTCACCGCGCCGCCCCCGGCCAGCAGCGACATCGTCGCGCCGTCGGTGAGCGGCGAGGAGGTGCCTGCGGTGACGCGACCGTGCGGGCGGAACGGCGTCTTCAGCGCGGCGAGGTCCTCCATCGTGGTCTGCGGGCGACGGCCTTCGTCCTCGGTGGCCAGGCCCCAGGCGCCGTCGGCGCCCTTGATCGCGACCGACACGAGGTCGGGCTGGATCTTGCCTGCGTCGTATGCTGCCTGCACCTTGTGCTGGCTGAGCATGCCGAAGCGGTCGGAGCGCTCCTTGGTGAGGTGCGGGAAGCGGTCGAAGATGCGCTCGGCGGTGACACCCATGTTGAGCGCGCCCGGGTCGACCATCTTCTCGGCGACGAAGCGCGGGTTCGGGTCGGCGTTGCCGCCGATCGGGTGGTGGCCCATGTGCTCCACGCCGCCGGCGAGGGCGAAGTCGTACATGCCGACGCCGATCGACGCGGCCATCGTGGTGACACTGGTCATCGCGCCGGCGCACATGCGCTCGACGGCCAGACCGGGGACGGTCTGCGGAAGGCCGGCGAGGATGGCGACCGACCGGCCGAGGGTGAGACCCTGGTCGCCGGTCTGAGACGTCGCGGCGATCGCGACGTCGTCGATGCGGTCGGCCGGCACGGCGGCGTTGCGCTCCATCAGCCCGATGGTCGCCTTGACGGCGAGGTCATCAGCGCGGGTGTTCCAGTACATGCCCTTTTCGCCGGCGCGCCCGAAGGGGGTGCGCACTCCATCGACGAAGTAGACGTCCGAGATCTCGGCCACTCTGCCTCCATAGGTTGGGGTTCTCGTCCAGCCTAGGAGCGGGGTTCGAGCGCCCGGAATCGGTTGGATCGAACCTACGAAGCGTTCGGGAACCCCTCGACGGCCGTTTGCGGCCCCTCTACAAACGCATCGACGATCTTCTGTGCGGTATGCGCAACCTGCCAGGGGCGAGCGCCGAGCTCGAGCAGCGCGGCAGCGACCGCCTCTGCGGTGAGGTCGGCCGGCGGCTGCCAGGCGACCCGGCGCAGGTGCTCGGGGGTCAGCAGGTTCTCGGTCGGCATGTGCAGCTCTTCGGCGAGGGCCTCGACCACGGGACGGGCCGCCTTCAGGCGCAGATCGGCATCGGGGTTGCGATCCGCCCAGGAGCGCGGCGGCGGAAGGGCGTCGCTCGGCACGCGCTCGCGAGGCAGATCCTCGGTGGTGCGACCGCGCTCGATCGCCGCCCACCATCGATCGATCTGGGTGCGGCTCGCACGCCCGGTGAACTCCTTGAGGCCGGAGAGCTCCTGCTTCGACCGCGGAGCGGCCAGCAGCGCGGCGAGCAGCGAGCGGTCGGGCACGAGACGTCCGGGGGAGACGTCGATCTGCTCGGCGTACTGCTCGCGCGCCGTCCAAAGCTCCCGTGCCACGGCCAGCTGACGGGCGCCGCGCACCTTGTGCAGGCCGCTCAGTCGTCGCCACGGTTCGTCGCGGGGCGGTTTCGGCAGGCGGTGCAGCGTCGCGTCGAACTCCTCCGCGGCGATCTCGGACTTGCCGGCGGCCTCTAGCTCGTCGACGAGTGCGTCTCGCACGTCGACGAGGTGCAGGACGTCGAGCGCCGCGTACTCCAGCCACGGGCCGGGCAGCGGCCGCGTCGACCAGTCGGCGGCGGAATGCGCCTTCGCGAGGGTGATGCCCAGGGTGTGCTCGACGACCGCGGCGAGCCCGAAGCCGTCGCTGCCCAGCAGCCGGGAGGCGAGCTCGGTGTCGAAGATCCGCGCGGGCTCGAGCCCGAGCTCGCGCAGCGACGGCAGGTCCTGACTCGCGGCGTGGAACACCCATTCGGTGTCGCCGATGGCATCCTGAAGCGGCTGGAAGCCGTCGATCGCGGGCGGATCGAACAGGAACACGCCCGCATCGCGGCGGAACACCTGCACCAGATACGCGCGCTGGGAGTAGCGGAATCCGGATGCCCGCTCCACGTCGACGGCCACCGGGCCCGAGCCCTGGGCGAGCGTCTCGACCGCCTTCTTGAACTCCGCCCGGTCGTCGATCACGGAGTATTCAGCCACGTGCGCCCTTTCTCGCGCCGAACACGGCGACGTCCTCTGATCCGGGTGGGAGCCCTGCGAGCATCCCGACCAGCTCCGCCCATGCTTCCACATGCGGGCGCAGCGGGGCATCCGGAGTCCACGACGCGCGAAGCTCGATCTGCGCCCCGTCGCCCTCGGCGGCGAGCGCGCCGAACCCCTTCGAGAGCATCTTGGTCGAGGTGCCGGATGCCGAGTGGTATGCGGCCTCGCGTGAATCCAGCGCGTCCACCAGCCACGACCAGGCGACGTCCGCCAGCAGCGGGTCGGTGCCGATCTCGGGCTCGAGCGGAGCCTGCGCGAACGCGACGATGCGCCAGGCGCCGCCCCAGGCATCCGGTGCGTCCGGATCGTGCAGCAGCACGAAGCGACCGGTGCCGTACACCGAGTCACCGTGATCGTCGGGTCGCACGTCGGCCGCGAGGGCCAGAGTGAAGGGCGCGAGCCCGGCGGGTGACGGGATCTCCCGCACGACGATGTCGGTGCGGAACGCCGTCTCACGAAGCTCTGCCGCCGCTGCATCGAACAGCGCTGCGGCATCCGGGTGTGCGCTCACGTGGACAGGCTAGAGTCGGGAGGCGATGAAGAGTCTCAGGCACGCCGTAGCCTTCGCCCTCCCCGCTGTCATCGCCGCAGGCGCTGCGGCAGGGGCAGCCGCCGTCCTGGCGACCGCTCGCCGCGTGGTGATGCCCTCGATGCGTCGCAACGACACGCAGATCCTCGCAGTCGACACCGGTGCGCAGACCATCGAGCTCTCGCGCACGCCCGACACCGAGCTGCCGGGACGGTATGGCCTGTTCACCACCGGAACCTACGGCTACGTCAAGCTCGGGGCGGTGCTCAGCGCCGACGCCACGAGCGTGCGCCGCAAGCTGCTGACGCAGATCGAGCCCGGCGCCCGCGTCGACCGCGACGCCGCGTTCAGCGGCTGGTACCACGTCTCACCGAGCGAACTGCACCTGCCCTGGGAGAACGTGCTCATCGGATCGCCCGCCGGTCCCTGCCCCGCGTGGCTGTTCCCGGCGGACTCGTCGACGTGGGTGATCCAGGTGCACGGGCGCGGCACGCTCCGCTCGGAGTGCCTGCGCGCCGTCCCCGTCATGAACGCGCTGGGCCTTCCGACCCTGGTCGCGTCGTACCGCAACGACGGCGAGGCGCCGCGCACCCGCGGCGGGAGCTACGCGCTCGGCGCGTCGGAATGGCGCGATGTCGACGGGGCGATCGGCTACGCGCTGCGCCAGGGCGCGCAGCGCATCGTGCTGATGGGCTGGTCGATGGGCGGGGCTATCGCGCTGCAGACGGCCGTCTCGTCCGAGCATCGGGATGCCATCGCCGGCGTCATCCTCGAATCGCCGGTCGTCGACTGGCGCACGGTGCTGCGCTTCCAGGCGCGTGAGGCGGGACTGCGCGAACCGCTGCCCGGGCTCGCGATGGGAGCGCTGGGGAACACGTTCCTGGCCCGGCTCAGCGGCGCCGAGGAGGCGATCCCGTTCGACCGACTCGACATGGTCGCCCGGGCCTCCGAACTCGCCGCCCCGATCCTCATCCTGCACAGCGACGACGACGGGTTCGTGCCGGCGGACGCGTCGCACGCCCTGGCGGAGGCCCGACCCGATCTCGTGACGATGCCCGAGTTCCACGTGGCACGGCACACGAAGATCTGGAACTACGACGAGGACGGCTGGTCGGCGGCGATCACCGACTGGATGTCGGCGCAGAACCTCGTCTGACCTCCGGCGCCGCGCGAAGGGTCGCCGTCAGCGCTTGGCTTCGACCTGACGCTTCGCGCGCATCAGCATCCCGGTCATGCCGCCGATCCGCAGCGGCGAGACGAGCCGCGTCAAGCCGATGCTCTGCGGATAGTCGTTGGGCACCGCGAGCACCTCGTCGGGGGTGAGGCCGGTCAGGCCCTGCGCGAGGATGCTCGCGAAGCCGCGCGTCGTCGGAGCCTCCGGCGGCGCCGTCGCGTGCATGGTGACGACGCCGTCGGCGACCTCGACGTAGATGTAGACGGGGGACTGGCACTCGGCGACACGCTCGGTCATCTCGGGATGCGCCGCGATCTCATCGGAGACGGGAGGGAGTCCGTTCGCGAATTCGAGCAGCAGCTCGAGTCGATCGGGCTCGGGCAGCTCGAGGAACTCGTCGCGGAACTCGGCGAGGGTGGCGGGAACGTGCGTGTCAGTCATCCCTGCCATCATCCCACCCCGACGCGGGGCAGGACGCTCAGAGCGTGCCGGGCTCGCTGCCGCTGACGATGGGCACGCGCACGGCGCTGCCCCACTCGGTCCACGAGCCGTCGTAGTTGCGCACGTTCTCGATCCCGAGCAGGTGCTTCAGCACGAACCAGGTGTGGCTGGAGCGCTCACCGATCCGGCAGTACGCGATGACGTCGTCGGCATCCTCGATGCCCGCCTGGTCGCGGTAGATCGCCTCGAGCTCGGCGCGGGACCTGAAGCCGCCGTCCTCGGCGACCGCCCGGCCCCACGGCACGCTCTGCGCGGTGGGAATGTGGCCGGCCCGGAGGCTGCCCTCTTCCGGGTAGGCCGGCGCCGTGGTCCGCTCGCCGTTGTACTCCTCGGGCGAGCGCACATCGATCAGCGGCCCCGTGCCGATGAACGCCAGCACGTCGTCCTTGTAAGCACGCAGCTGCGAGTCGTCGCGCTCGACGACGGGGTATTCGGTGGCAGGGCGCTGCGGCTTCTCGGTGGTGATCTCGCGTCCCTCGGCGATCCAGAGGTCGCGACCGCCGTCGAGCAGACGCACATCCTCGTGGCCGAACAGCGAGAACACCCACAGGGCGTAGGCGGCCCACCAGTTGTTCTTGTCGCCGTAGATGACAACGGTGTCGTCGCGCGCGATGCCCTTGCGGCTCAGCAGCTCGGCGAAGCCCTCGCCGTCGACGTAGTCGCGCACGACCGGGTCGTTGAGCTCGGTGTGCCAGTCGATCTTCACCGCACCGGGGATGTGCCCGGTCTCGTAGAGCAGCACGTCCTCGTCGGACTCCACGACCACGAGGCCGGGGGTGCCGAGCCGGGCGGCGAGCCATTCGGTCGTCACGAGGCGGCCGGGTGCGGCGTACTCGGCGAACTTGGGCGATGACGTGTCGTGATCGACGGCCACGGATGCTCCTCAGGGGTCGGACTCGGGTGGGCATGGCGACGGCGTAAAGTTGAGCCGTCCCCTATGACGATAGATCCCCTGGCGCGCACCCGCATCCGGATCGTAAGACTATGACCTCAGGAACGTGATGACCCAGCAGATCAGCACGGGCGTCGTGCACCTCACCGAGCTCACGCCCGTCGTGACCGGAACCGAGATGCTGGCGAGCCTCGTCCCTCCTCCCCAATTCGACGAGGCGACCTTCGACAGCTACCGCTCGGACGACCGCTACCCGTCGCAGGAGGCGACCAAGCAGCTGCTGCAGCGCTTCGCGGGCAAGGCGGACGCGCCGGCGAAGAAGGCGGGCCTGTTCCGCCGGGCGCCGAAGGAGACGCCGATGAAACCCGGCGTGTACCTCGATGGCGGGTTCGGCGTCGGGAAGACTCACCTGCTGGCATCCGTCTACCACGCTCTGCCCGCCCGCCGGAAGTACTTCGGCTCGTTCATCGAGTACACCGCCCTCGTCGGCGCGCTCGGCTACAAGAACACCGTCGACCTGCTGCGCGGTGCGGATCTGCTGTGCATCGACGAGTTCGAACTCGACGATCCCGGCGACACCATGGTGATGACGCGGCTGCTGGGCGAGCTGGTGTCATCGGGCACGAAGCTGGCGGCCACCTCGAACACCCCGCCCAACGCGCTGGGTGAGGGCCGCTTCGCCGCACAGGACTTCCTGCGCGAGATCCACGCGATGTCCGAGAGCTTCGAGACGCTGCGCATCGACGGCGTCGACTACCGGCAGCGCGCACTCGACGGCAGTGCGGTCGTGTCGGATGACGCGCGCTACACGCGCGTCATCGAGAGCGCCTCGGCGTCCGGCGCAGCGTCGGACGACGAGTTCGCGACGCTCATCAGGCACCTGGCCCAGGTGCATCCGTCTCGCTACATCCGCCTGATCGACGGGCTCTCGCTGGTCGGCCTGCGCGACGTGCGCACGCTGACCGACCAGTCCGAGGCGCTGCGCTTCGTCGCGTTCGTCGACCGGGTGTACGACGAGCAGCTGCCGATCGTCGCCACGGGAGTGCCGCTGGATCAGGTCTTCGCCGACGAGATGCTCGCCGGCGGCTACCGCAAGAAGTACCTGCGCGCGATCTCGCGTCTGAACTCGCTGACCCACTCCGCCGCCTGACGACGTCGGGTAACACGATCGTCACATCGCCTGCCGGGGTGTAACACCCCGGCAACACAGCGCGCCGTCGCCGGAAACATCGCCCGCGCAGACTGACCTCGTTCGTTCTACGGAGGAGGTTTCGACATGGATGCCACAGGCAACGTCTCGTGGGTGATCACCGCGACTGCGCTCGTGCTGCTGATGACGCCGGGGGTGGCGTTCTTCTACGGCGGCCTCGTGCGGGCGAAGAGCGTCGTCAGCATGATGATGATGAGCTTCGGTGCGATCGGCCTGATCGCGGTGCTCTGGGTGCTGTACGGGTACTCGATGAGCAGCGTGTCGTCACCGGCGCACTTCGCCGGGGATCCGTTCGCGGATCTCGGGCTGGCAGCGGCCGCCTCGGCACCGGATGCCAACGTCGCCCTGCTAGGCGTCGCCTACGGCGCGACGTTCGCGATCATCACCGTCGCGCTCATCTCGGGGGCGATCGCCGATCGCGCCCGGTTCGGACCGTGGCTGATCTTCGTGGGTGTCTTCGGCACGATCGGGTATTTCCCGATCGCGGCCTGGGTGTGGGGCGGCGGGTGGATCATGCACCTGGGCACCGCCCTGTTCGGAGAGGACAGCGGTATCGCCGTGATCGACTACGCCGGCGGCACGGCGGTGCACATCAACGCAGGGGCGGCGGCGCTCGCGCTCGCTCTCGTGCTGGGCAAGCGGATCGGCTTCGGACGTGAGCTGAGCAAGCCGCACAACGTGCCGCTGACACTGCTCGGCGCGGCGCTGCTGTGGTTCGGCTGGTTCGGTTTCAACGCGGGAGCCGAGTGGCTCTCGGACGACATGGGCGGCGTGGGCCTGATCGCGATCAACACGCTCGGGGCCGCTGCCGCCGGCATCCTCGGCTGGGTGCTCGTCGAGAAGCTGCGGGTCGGCAAGCCGACCTCGGTCGGCGCGGTGTCGGGCCTGGTCGCCGGTCTCGTCGCGATCACGCCCGCGTGCGCCGATCTCACTCCGGGCTGGGCGCTGCTGCTGGGGGCTCTCGCGGGTGCGTGCTGCGCGCTGGCTGTCGAGCTGAAGTTCCGTCTCGGCTTCGACGACTCGCTGGACGTCGTCGGCCTGCACCTGGTCGGCGGCCTGCTGGGCACGCTGTACCTCGGCTTCTTCGCCACGGGACAGGGTCTGTTCACGGGAGGCGACGCGCGACTGCTGGCCGTGCAGGCGATCGCCGCCGGGGGAGTGATGCTCTACTCGTTCGTCATCGCGTACACGATCGGGTTCGTCATCGAGAAGACCATCGGGTTCCGGGTCACGCAGGACGACGAGGTCGCCGGCGTCGACCTCGCGGTGCACGGCGAGGCGGGCTACGCCCTCGCGCGATGACCGACGGCTCGCGATGACCGGCGGCTAGGGTGAGCGGGTGAGCTCGAGCAGCAGGTTTCTCTCGGTCATCGTCGACATCCTCGGCAGGGCGCTGTCGCGCAGCGGCGGGGGCGGGCAGCAGGCCCG
>NZ_DAMDLU010000103.1:0-9931 GCF_032084865.1 Microbacterium sp. | reverse complement strand
TGGCCGGCAGCGGGGCAGCAAGCGCCGCAGCGGCAACACCACCGCCGACGAGTTCGAGACCGAGATCGGCGAGGACGACGTGCTCATCCCCGTCGCGGGCATCCTCGACGTGCTCGACAACTACGCCTTCGTGCGCACAACCGGCTATCTCGCCGGCTCGAGCGACGTGTACGTCTCGCTCGGCCAGGTGAAGAAGTACAACCTGCGCAAGGGCGACGCGGTCGTCGGCGCGATCAAGCAGCCCCGCGAGGGCGAGCAGCAGGGTCGCCAGAAGTACAACGCGCTGGTCAAGGTCGACTCGATCAACGGACTGTCGCCCGACGACGCGGCTAACCGGGTCGAGTTCGGCAAGCTCACCCCGCTGTACCCGCAGGAGCGTCTGCGCCTGGAGACGGCTCCCGAGAAGCTGACCCAGCGGATCATCGACCTGGTCGCGCCGATCGGCAAGGGCCAGCGCGGCCTGATCGTCGCACCGCCCAAGGCGGGCAAGACCATCGTGCTGCAGCAGATCGCGAATGCGATCGCGCAGAACAACCCCGAGGTGCACCTCATGGTCGTGCTCGTCGACGAGCGCCCCGAAGAGGTCACCGACATGGAGCGCACGGTGAAGGGCGAGGTCATCGCCTCCACCTTCGACCGGCCAGCCGAAGACCACACGACGGTCGCCGAGCTCGCGATCGAGCGCGCCAAGCGCCTCGTCGAGCTGGGCCGCGACGTGGTCGTGCTGCTCGACTCGATCACCCGCCTCGGACGCGCGTACAACCTGGCCGCTCCGGCGTCCGGCCGCGTCCTCACCGGTGGCGTCGACGCATCCGCGCTCTACCCGCCGAAGCGCTTCTTCGGTGCCGCCCGCAACATCGAGAACGGCGGATCCCTCACGATCCTCGCCACCGCGCTCGTCGAGACCGGCTCCAAGATGGACGAGGTCATCTTCGAGGAGTTCAAGGGCACCGGCAACAGCGAGCTGCGCCTGTCGCGCCAGCTGGCCGACAAGCGCATCTTCCCGGCCGTCGACGTCAACGCGTCGAGCACGCGCCGCGAGGAGATGCTGCTCTCGCCGGACGAGGTCAAGATCACCTGGAAGCTGCGTCGCGCCCTCGCGGGCTTGGACACCCAGCAGGCGCTCGAGGTCGTGCTCGGCAAGCTGAAGGAGACCGGCTCGAACGTCGAGTTCCTCTTCCAGATGCAGAAGTCGATCCCCGCGCCCACGTCGACCGGATCGTCACACGCGCACGAGAACAGCATCCGCTGATCCACCGCTGAGCGGAGCAGAGGCGTGTTCGAATCGGTCCAGGCCCTCATCGAGGAGCATCGCCGGGTGCAGGAGGAGCTCTCCGACCCGGCGGTGCACGCCGACGCCGCGCGCGCGAAGCGGGTCAACCGGCGCTACGCCGAGCTGAACCGCATCGTCGCCGCACACGAGGCATGGATGGCGGCATCCGACGATCTGGCAGCGGCTCGCGAGCTGGCCAAAGAGGATGACGCCTTCGCCGATGAGGTGCCCGCGCTCGAGGAGCAGCTGCGTGTCGCGCAGGAGAAGCTGCGGCGTCTGCTGATCCCGCGCGATCCCGACGACGCGCGCGACGTGATCATGGAGATCAAGGCGGGGGAGGGCGGCGCCGAATCGGCGCTCTTCGCCGCCGACCTGCTGCGCATGTACGTGCAGTACGCGGCGCACCGCGGCTGGAAGACCGAGCTGCTCGAGCGCAACGAATCCGACCTGGGCGGCTACAAGGACGTGCAGGTCGCGATCAAGGGCTCCTCGTCCGACCCGTCACAGGGGGTCTGGGCGCATCTGAAGTACGAGGGCGGCGTGCACCGCGTGCAGCGGGTGCCCGCCACCGAGTCGCAGGGACGCATCCACACATCCACCACCGGGGTGCTGGTCTTCCCCGAGGTGGATGAGCCTGAGGAGATCCAGATCGACGCGAACGATCTGAAGATCGACGTCTACCGCTCATCCGGCCCCGGCGGCCAGTCGGTGAACACCACCGACTCCGCGGTGCGCATCACCCACGTTCCCACCGGCATCGTCGTGTCGATGCAGAACGAGAAGTCGCAGCTGCAGAACCGCGAGGCGGGGATGCGCGTGCTGCGCGCCCGGCTGCTCGCGAAGCAGCAGGAGGAGCTGGATGCCGCGGCATCCGACGCCCGCCGTTCGCAGATCCGCGGGATGGACCGCTCCGAGCGCATCCGCACCTACAACTTCCCCGAGAACCGCATCGCCGATCACCGCACGGGCTACAAGGCGTACAACCTCGACCAGGTGATGGACGGCGCGCTCGAGCCGATCATCGAGTCGGCGATCCACGCCGACGAGGAGGCCAGGCTCGCCGCCCTCGGCGGCGAGTGAGCGGCGAGCTCAGATCACGTAGTCGGGCGCGGTCAGCAGCGCCCGCGAGCCGTCGGACTCGGTGCGCCGCCGCGGCTTCGCCGGCACACCGACCAGGATGCTGTCGGCCGGCGCGTCCTTCGTGACCACGGCGTTCGCGCCGATGACCGACCGCGCGCCCACGCGCACCGGGCCGAGGATCTTCGCACCCGCACCCACCGACACGCCGTCCTCGAGCGTGGGGTGCCGCTTGCCGTGATCCCGGGTCCGCCCGCCGAGCGTGACCCCGTGATAGATCATCACGTCATCCCCGATCTCGGCGGTCTCGCCGATCACGACGCCTGTTCCGTGGTCGATGAAGAAGCGTCGTCCGATGCGCGCGCCCGGGTGGATCTCGATGCCGGTGAACCACCGGGTGATCTGCGATCCCATCCGGGCGACGAAGCGCAGCCTGCGCCGCCACATCGAATGCCACACGCGGTGACCCCACACGGCGTGCAATCCGGGGTACAGCAGAGCCACCTCGACCCCGCTGCGGGCAGCGGGGTCGCGTCGGCGGGCGGCCGCGATGTCCTCGCGGACACGGGAGAGCATGCTCACAGAGACGGTCAGTCCTCGCGCAGGTCTTCGAACAGGGCGGTGGAGAGGTAGCGCTCTCCGGTGTCGCAGCCGATGACCACGATCTGCTTGCCCTTGCTCTCGGGGCGGGCGGCGATCTTCAGCGCCTGCGCGACGGCGGCACCCGCGGAGATGCCGACGAGGATGCCCTCCTTCGCGGCGAGTGCCCGTGAGGTCTCGAGCGACTCCTCGAAGCCGGCCGTGATGATCTCGTCGATCACGTCGCGATCGAGGATCGCGGGCACGAAGTTGGGTCCGATGCCCTGGATCTTCGCGGGTCCCGTGCGTCCCTCAGAGAGGAGGGGGGAGTCGGTCGGCTCGACGGCGACGACGTGGACCTCGGGCTTGACGGCCTTGAGCGCCTGGCCGACGCCGGTGATGGTGCCGCCTGTGCCGACACCGGCCACGAAGATGTCGACCTGCCCGTCGGTGTCGCGGAGGATCTCCTGAGCGGTGGTCTCGCGGTGGACCTGCGGGTTCGCGGAGTTCTCGAACTGGCGGGCCCAGACGGCCCCGGGCGTGGCCTCGATGATCTCCTGCAGCTTCTCGATCGCACCCTTCATGCCGAGCGTCGGGTCGGTCAGCACGAGCTCTGCGCCGAACGCCTTCAGCAGCACGCGGCGCTCCTTCGACATGGAAGCGGGCATGGTGAGGATCACCTTGTAGCCGCGAGCCGCGCCGACCATCGCCAGGGCGATGCCGGTGTTGCCGCTGGTCGCCTCCACGATGGTGCCGCCGGGCCCCAGCTCGCCCGATGCCTCCGCAGCGTCGACGATCGCGATGCCGATGCGGTCCTTCACGCTCGAGGCAGGGTTGAACGACTCGAGCTTGACGAGAACGGTGGCGTCGAGGCCCTCGGTCAGGTGGTTCAGCCGCACCAGAGGCGTGTTGCCGAAAGTGCTGGTGATGTCGTTGTGGATGCCGGTCATGGCAGACCTTTCGTGAGCGGAGTTCTCGTGAGGGAGTTCAGCGAGATCAGCCTACGGGGCGTGGTCTGGATGATGACGGAATGTGACCGGCTGCGCGCACCGCCTACGCTGAGAGGATGCCCCTTCTCATCTCGGCGCAGCTGCGCGCCGTCGCGCAGCGGCTCGCCGATGCGGGTGTTCCCGACCCGCTCGTCGACGCCGAGCTGCTCACCGGACACGTGCTCGGGCTCGGTCGTGGCGAGCTGCAGGCCGCGGTGGTGCGCGGGGACCAGATCACCGAACCGGATGCCGAGCGATTGGCCCTCCTCGTCGAGCGGCGCGCCGCCCGCGAGCCGTTGCAGCATCTGACCGGTCGGGCCGCTTTCCGCCACCTCGAGCTGGCTGTGGGCCCCGGAGTCTTCGTGCCGCGCCCGGAGACGGAGACGGTCGTGCAGTTCGCGATCGACGCGCTCCTGGAGAGCGCGTCCGCGCCGCCGATCGGCGTCGACCTCGGCACGGGCAGCGGAGCCATCGCCCTGGCGATCGCCACGGAGGTGCCGCATGCGAGGGTGCACGCCGTGGAGCGGTCCGCCGACGCACACGCGTGGGCCGAGCGCAACACGCGCGGCGTGGGCAACCTCACCCTGGTGCTCGGCGATCTCGCCACCGCGTTCGATGAGCTGCGGGGCACCGTGGACGTCGTCATCTCGAACCCGCCCTACGTGCCCGACGACGCGATCCCGCGCGACCCGGAGGTGCGCCTGCACGACCCTGCCCAGGCGCTGTACGGCGGGGCGGACGGCCTCGACGTGGTGCGCGTGATCAGCTCCCGGGCCCAGCAGCTGCTGCACAGCGGCGGCCTGCTCGTGCTCGAGCACGGCGAGCTGCAGGGCGCCGCCATCCGGGAGATCCTCACGGCGGACGGATGGCGGGCAGCCGCGACGCATCAGGATCTCACCCGCCGCGACCGGGCGACGACGGCTCTGCGGGCGTGAACGAGGCCGCGCGGGTGCGCTCCCGACCCGTGGGCACGGAGAACCCCGTCGTAGACTAAGAGGCCATGTCAACTGTCTTCGATTGCCGCGACGACTCCCAGATCCTCGCCGGCATGCGCCACGCCCGCCAGGCGATCGCCCGCGGCGAGCTCGTCGTGCTGCCCACCGACACCGTGTACGGCATCGCCGCCGACGCCTTCTCGCCCGCCGCCGTGCAGCGCCTGCTCGACGCCAAGGGCCGCGGCCGCGACATGCCGCCGCCCGTGCTCGTCGCCGGGCAGGACATGCTCAAAGCCCTCGTCGAGACCGTGCCCGCACCCGTGCAGAGCCTCGTCGACGCGTTCTGGCCCGGCGGCCTCACGATCGTGCTTCCCGCCCAGCCGTCGCTGACCTGGGACCTCGGCGAGACGAAGGGCACCGTCGCCGTGCGGATGCCCGACCGCCGCATCGCACTCGAGCTGCTGGCCGAGACCGGACCGCTCGCCGTGTCGAGTGCGAACCTCTCGGGCCGGGATGCCGCGATCATCGCCTCCGACGCCGAGGCGATGCTCGGCGACAGCGTCGCGGTGTACCTCGAGGAGGGGTACAGCGAGACCGGCGTGCCCTCGACGATCGTCGACGCCACCTCGCTCGTCGCAGCCCCCGAGGGCGAGACCCCGATGGTGCGCATCCTGCGGGAGGGGGCGGTGACCAGGGAGCAGCTGTCGGAGGTGCTCGGCGACCTTCTCGAGCCCGAGGAGAAGCCCGGCGACGTCGTGGCCGGCCCGGTCGACGAGAGCCCTGTCGACGAGAGCCCGGTCGACGAAGAGTGAAGCAGTATCTGTTCACGATCATCCTCACGGCGGCGATAACCTTCGCGCTGTCGTGGGCGGTGTGGCGGCTGAGCCTGAGGTTCAAGCTGTATCCGGGCATCCGTGAACGGGATGTGCACAAGACCCCGACCCCGCGTCTCGGTGGGGTCGCCATGTTCATCGGCATCGCCAGCGCGGTTCTCATCTCCGCCGCCAACCCGTTCTTCGAGCGGATGTGGTCGCCGCCGAACACGCTGTGGGCGATCCTCGCCGCGGCGCTGCTGATCGCCGTCATCGGCGTCGTCGACGATCTGATCGACCTGGACTGGATGATCAAGCTCGCCGCGCAGTTCCTCGCCGCGGGCATCATCACGGTCGGCGGCGGACTGCAGATCCTCTCGCTGCCGGTCGGCGACATGATCCTCGTCTCCAGCTGGGTGAGCATCGCGGTCACGATGTTCGCGATCGTCGTCGTGATGAACGCCGTCAACTTCATCGACGGGCTCGACGGGCTCGTCGCGGGCGTCTGTCTCATCGCGAACGGCGTGTTCTTCGTCTACGCGTACATCCTCACCCGCGACTCCGGCGCCACCAGCTACTTCAACCTCGCCACGTTCCTCGCGGCCGTGCTCATCGGGGCCTGCCTCGGCTTCCTGCCGCTGAACTGGAGCCCGGCGAAGCTGTTCATGGGCGACTCGGGCGCTCTCGTACTCGGGCTGCTGATGGCGACCTCGACGATCGCGCTGACCACACAGGGCGACGTCAACGCGTTCGACCCCGAGCGCTTCGGCCGCTCGCAGCTGCTCGGTGCGTTCCTGCCCATCGTGCTCCCGCTCGTGATCGTCATGCTTCCGCTGCTCGACTTCGGTCTCGCGGTCTCGCGCCGGATGCGCGCGGGCAAATCGCCCTTCTCGCCCGATCGCAAGCATCTGCACCATCGGATGCTGGATCTCGGCCACCGTCATCGCGACGCCGTGCTCATCTTCTACGCCTGGACGGCGATCATCTCTTTGACCGTGCTGCTGATGTACATCGCCGGACGGCAGGACTGGCCGGGCGGGTATCTCGCCGCGGTCGCGTTCGGCGTGGTGGGCATCGTCGCCTGCCTGATCGTCACGCGCACGCCGCACAGCGTGCGACGCAGGGCGGCAGCCGCCTCGGATCCGACCCCACCCGACACCGACACCGAGCACATGGAGCCCCGATGACCCCGAGCCCCGTCTCCAGCACACCCATCCTGCGGCGCACGCTGACGTGGTCGGCCGCAGCCGCGCTGGTGCTCGCCCTCGCCGCCGCCGGTATCGGCTTCGCCGTCGACGGCACGAGTGGGCTGTGGAGCGGCCTGATCGGCGTGCTGCTCGCGTTCCTCTTCCTCGGGATCACCGCCGGCAGCATCCTGTTCGCGAACCGCTGGTTCGGCGATCCGATCTATGTGCAGCTCTTCTTCGCGATCGTGCTGGGCGGCTGGCTGGTCAAGCTTGGCCTGTTCCTCGTGATCATGATCGTCCTCAGCGGCCAGCCGTGGATATCCCCGCTCGTGTTCTTCCTCTCCATCGTCGCCGGCGTGGTCCTCTCGCTGGTGGTCGACGCCGTCGTGCTCGTCCGCATGCGTCTGCCGCACGTGAGCGACATCGATCTTCCGACGGTCAACCCCGAGGACGAGGTCGACACCGATGGCCGGAATGCGCCCGACGCGACCGAGGGCGAGCGTTGAATCTGGTAGTGTTGTCCCGTGCCCGCCGCTCGTCTCGCGAGCGCTTGCGCTGATGCACAACGTCCCTCGTCGCCCCGGTTCCCGCCGGTGACCCGAAGCTGGAGCCCGCGCTGTTGAATCCCGTTGCGACCCTGACCCTTCGTCCGATCGCCGGTGACGGTGAATTCCACGGCCCGTCGATGGGCGAGTTCTTCCCGGACATCCTGTTCACCGTCTTCGGCGTGCCGATGCATCGCATCCACCTGATCCAGCTGCTCTCGGTCATCGCCGTCGTGCTGATCATGTGGCTCGGAACGCGTCGCATGACCGTCGTGCCCGGTCGCTTCCAGAGCCTCGTCGAGATGGGCATCGGCTTCGTGCGCAACGGCATCGGCCACGACCTGCTCGGCCGCAAGGACGGCGAGCGGTTCGCCCCGCTGCTGGTGACGATGTTCTTCATGATCCTGTTCATGAACATCACGGGCATCATCCCGTTCCTGAACATGCCGGGAACCGCGATCATCGCCGTGCCCCTCACGCTCGCCGTGATCAGCTACGTGACCTTCATCTACGCCGGCATGAAGAAGAGCCCGCTGGGGTTCTGGAAGAACTCCCTCTTCCCGTCGGGCGTGCCGTGGCCGGTCTACATCATCGTGACCCCGCTGGAGTTCATCTCCACCTTCATCATCCGCCCGGTGACCCTCACCCTGCGTCTGATGATGAACCTCGTCGTCGGCCACATGATCCTCGTGCTGTGCTTCGCAGCCACGCACTTCTTCTTCTTCACCGCAGGTGGCGGCTGGGCGGCGCTCGGCGTCGGAACGCTCGCCTTCGGCGGCGCGTTCACTCTCTTCGAGATCCTCGTCGTCGTCCTGCAGTCCTACGTCTTCACCGTCCTCACCGCGATCTACATCCAGCTCGCGGTCGCAGAAGAGCACTGAGCGGGTCGGCAACTGCCGCCCCACCCAACGAAAGGAAAAACCCGTGGACGCTACTACGGTTCTCGCTGAAATCAACGGTCACATCGGTGCGGTCGGCTACGGCCTCGCAGCCATCGGACCGGCCATCGGCGTGGGCATCGTCGTCGGCAAGACCATCGAGGGTGTCGCCCGTCAGCCCGAGCTGGCCGGCCGTCTCCAGGTCCTCATGTGGATCGGTATCGCCTTCACCGAGGCGCTCGCATTCGTCGGCATCGCCGTCGCCTTCATCCCCTTCCCGTAATCCGCACCGACTTCTGAAGGAGACAGGATGCTGAACGCTCTTGTCACGAACCTCGCGGCGGAGACCGAGGCGCAGAACCCGCTCATCCCCGCGTGGTACGACATCATCTGGTCGGGCCTGTGGTTCCTCATCATCCTCATCGTGGTGTGGAAGGTCGCCCTTCCTCGCCTGACCGCGATCCTCGACGAGCGCTCAGCCGCCATCGAAGGCAACATCGCCAAGGCCGATGAGGCACAGAAGGAGGCAGAGGCCGCGCTGGAGGAGTACACCCGCCAGCTCGCCGAGGCCCGCACCGAGGCCGGTGAGATCCGCGAAGCCGCCCGTGAGGACGGCAAGAAGATCGTGACCGAGGCCAAGGAGACCGCTGTCGCCGAGGCCGGCCGCATCACCGCAGCCGCTCACTCGCAGATCGAGGCCGAGCGCCAGGCGGCGTTCGTCTCGCTGCGCAGCGAGGTCGGCACGCTCGCGATCGACCTCGCAGGGAACGTCGTCGGGGAGACCCTCAGCGACGACGCTCGTGCGACGGCCGTCGTGGACCGCTTCCTCGCCGACCTCGAGAAGGCCAAGTAATGGGCAGCGCGACCACTCAGGCACTCGCGGCATCGACGGACGCGCTTGCCGCAGCGTCGGGCCTGAACCTCGAAAGCGCGGCCGAGCTCTTCGCTGCAGCCCGCGCCATCGGGGAGTCGGCTCAGCTGAGCGGCGCGCTCGCCGATCCTGCAGCCCCGGCCGAGGCGCGCAGCGCGCTCGTCTCGGCGGTGTTCGCGGGTGTCTCGGCTCCCGTGCGCTCGCTGCTGACCACGGTCGCGGCTCAGCGCTGGTCGTCGGTGTCCGATCTCGTCGACGGTGTCGAGGAGCTCGCCATCCGCGCAGCGGCTGCGGCGGCTCCCGGTGACGACCTCGCGACGGAGCTGTTCGGCTTCTCGCGCGTCGTCGCGGCGAACCCCGAGCTCGAGCTCGCGCTCGGCGGCCGCCTCGGCGGGGACGCGGCGAAGCTCGCGCTCGTCGAGCGGGTGCTCGGTGGCGCAGTGTCACCCGCGACCATGCTCATCGCCTCGTCCCTGGTTCCGCGTCCGCGCGAGCGTCGCGTCCGCCAGGTGCTCAGCCGCGCGGTTCGCATCGTCGCAGCACAGGCCGGCCGATCGGTCGCGACGGTGTACACCGCCGCTCCGCTCCCGGCCGAGCAGGAGGCGCGCCTGCGCGACGCGCTCGCCCGTCGATACGGCGGCGAGATCTCCATCAACCAGGTGATCGACGAGTCCGTCGTCGGGGGCCTGCGTGTGCAGATCGCCGATGACGTCATCGACGGCAGCATCTCCGCCCGCCTCGCCGACCTTCGCCAGAAGCTCGCGAGCTGAACTACTCGACGCGGG
>NZ_DAMDLU010000102.1:0-10100 GCF_032084865.1 Microbacterium sp. | reverse complement strand
CCTTGAGGCCCCAGTCGCGACCGAAGTCGCCGCGGATGGTGCCGGGGGCGGCGGTGGTGGGGTCGGTGGTACCCGCGAGGGAGCGGAAGCCCTCGATCACGCGGTTCCCGGCGAGGCGGATCGCGACCGACGGCCCCGACATCATGAACTCGAGCAGCGGCTCGTAGAAGGGCTTGCCCTCGTGCTCGGCGTAGTGCGCGGCGAGCCGGTCGCGGTCAGGCTCGACGAGACGCAGGTCGACGAGCGAGTAGCCCTTCGCCTCGATGCGGGCGAGGATGCCGCCGGTCAGGCCGCGGGCGACGCCATCGGGCTTGACGAGGACGAGGGTTTCTTCAGTGGCCATGTCATTCGCTCTCTGTGTGAGGTTCTGCCGGCGGGCCCGCCGGCCGCTTTCGGTCGATGCGGGCCCCACCGATCGTCGCATACGCCCACATGCCGCCGAAAATCAGCACGACGAACGCGATCGCCGGCACGAGCAGCGCGCCGAGGGCGATGATGACCTGCAGCACCCACCCTGCGGGGATCGCCCACGGCTTCGCGATGGCGCCGGCGACTGCGATGAGCGCGATCGCGACGGCCACACCGGCGACGATCCCCCACCACGGCGGGATGCCCGCGGGCAGCGCCCTGAGCCCGAAGATCACGAGTCCGGCGAGCAGGGCGCCGATCGCCTCGAATCCGAGCACGATCGACCCGAGCTTCTGAACCAGGGTGCGCGGGGGGCGGGCCGGTCGCGCGGCGCCGGCGCTCACGCGCGCCACCCCGACTTCCAGTCCTCCTCCTCGGAGAGCAGCAGGGCTTCACCTGCCAGCACGATGGAGCCGGCGATGACGACGGCACGGCGGTCGGCCGATGCCGCCCATTCACGCGCCGCATCGACGGCGTCGGCGAGGGTGGGGTGCACGCTCGCGCGGCGGCCGCGCTGCTCGACGAGGTCGGCGATGGCATCCGCGTCCGCAGCACGGTCGGAATCGGGAGCCGTCGCGAACACCTCGGCGACCTGCGGCAGCAGCTCATCGATGATGCCCGCCGCGTCCTTGTCGGCGAAGACGCCGAGCACGAGCCCCCACTCGTCGAAGTCGAAGCTGTCGTCGAGCGAGCGGGCGAGGGCCACGGCGCCGTGCGGGTTGTGCGCGGCATCCACGACCACGGTCGGCGCGACGCCGACCAGCTGCAGGCGCCCCGGCGACGTCGCGTTCTGCAGCCCGTCGGCGAGGATGTCGCCGACGATGCGCTGCGATGCACCGCCGATCAGGGACTCGACCGCAGCGACGGCGAGAGCGGCGTTGTGGCCCTGGTGCGCGCCGTACAGCGGCAGATACTCGTCGACGTACTCGCCGGCGAGGCCGCGGATGCCGATCAGCTGACCGCCGACGGCGAGCTTCTGATCGCTGAGCCCGAAGTCCTCGCCCTCGAACGCGATCGTCGCGCCCTGCTCCGCCGCGACACGACGCAGCACCGCGGCGACCTCGGGCTTCTGCTCGGCCGAGACGACGGCGGCGCCGGTCTTGATGATGCCGGCTTTCACCTCGGCGATCGCCTCGATGGTGTCGCCGAGACGGTCAGCGTGGTCCAGGTCGACCGGCGTGAAGACCGCGACGTCGCCGTCGGCGGTGTTGGTGGAATCCCACGACCCGCCCATGCCGACTTCGAGCACGAGCACGTCGACCGGCGCGTCCGACGCCGCGACGAACGCGAGCACGGTCAGCAGCTCGAAGAAGGTCAGCGGGGCGTCGCCTGCCGTCTCGAGCTCGGCGTCGACGATGCCGACGAAAGGCTCGATCTCATCCCAGGCATCCGCGATCGCCCCGTCGGCGATCGGCTCGCCGTCGATCATGATCCGTTCCGTGAAGCGCTTCAGGTGCGGGCTGGTGAACAGTCCCGTGCGCAGCCCGTGCGAGCGCAGCAGGCTCTCGATCATGCGCGCGGTCGAGGTCTTGCCGTTCGTGCCGGTGATGTGCACCACGCGGTAGGTGCGCTGCGGGTCGTCGAGCAGGGTCAGGATGCGGGCGACCCGCTCCTTGCGCGGCTGGACCCACCGCTCCCCGGCCCGTTCGAGCAGCTTCTCGTAGACGACGTCGGCTCGCTGGGTGTCGCTCACTGGTGTCCTCCGATCCTGCTCACGGCGACGGTGAAGTCGCCGCGATTGGCGTACGTGCCCTTGGGGATCACGGCACTGAACTCGCTCTCGGCGGGCGAATCGTCCGCGCCGAGCAGGGTGTGCTCGAGAGCAAGGGTCTCTCCCGCGACATTCGCGACGTGGAACGCCGCGTACACGGCATCCCCGTCTTCCGCGTCGTCGAACCGCAGAGTGAGGCGGATCCGGTCGCTCACGTCGAAGCCGGCGTTCTTTCGGGTGTCCTGCACCGCTCGGATCACGTCGCGCGCGAGACCCTCGGCCTCGAGCTCGGGTGTCGTGGCGGTGTCGAGCAGCATGAATCCGCCACCCGGCACGAGCGCCAGAGCCTCGCCCTCGGGCCGCCCGGAGGTCTCGAGCACCAGGTCGTACTCGTGCGGCTCCAGCACGATGCCGTCGGCGGTCACGACACCGTCCTCCTCGGTCCAGAAGCCGTCCTTCGCGGCGCGGATGACCTTCTGCACCTCCTTGCCGAGGCGCGGACCGGCGGCGCGGGCGTTGACGCTCAGCCGGTGGCTGATGCCGTAGTCGGATGCCGTGGTCTCGGCGAGCTGCACGAGCTCGACGCTCTTCACATTGAGCTCCTCACGGAGGATGCCCTCGAACTGCGCGAGATCGGCGGCGAGCGGCGACACGACGGTGAGGCGGGCGAGCGGCAGGCGCACGCGCAGCTTCTCCTTCTTGCGCAGCGCGTTGCCGACGCTGGAGAGCTCGCGGACCGCGTCCATCGCGTCACGCACGTCGTCCGCAGCGGGGAATGCGTCGGCATCCGGCCAGTCGGTCAGGTGCACGCTGCGCCCACCGGTGAGTCCCTGCCAGATCCGCTCGCTGATCAGCGGCACGAGCGGCGCCGCGACGCGCGTCAGCGTCTCGAGCACGGTGTACAGCGTGTCGAAGCAGTCGATCTGGGTGCCTGAGCTTGTCGAAGGGTCCCAGAAGCGGTCACGCGACCGGCGGATGTACCAGTTCGTGAGCACCTCGGCGAAGTCGCGCAGACGCGCGGATGCCGTGGTCGAGTCGAGGCCCTCGAGGTCGGTGCGCACCTCGCGCACCAGGTCGCCCAGGCGGGCCAGGATGTACCGGTCGAGCACGTCGGTGCTGTCGGTGCGCCAGGTGGCCTCGTATCCCCCTGCCGCGGCCCCCGCTGAGCCTGTCGAAGCATTGGCGTACGTCGCGAAGAAGTACCACGAGTTCCACAGCGGAAGCAGGAACTCGCGCACACCCGAGCGGATGCCCTCCTCGGTGACTGCGAGGTTTCCGCCGCGCAGCACCGAACTCGACATGAGGAACCAGCGCATGGCATCCGACCCGTCCCGGTCGAGCACCTCGCTGACGTCGGGGTAGTTGCGCAGCGACTTCGACATCTTGTAGCCGTCGCTGCCGAGCACGATGCCGTGGCAGCTCACGCCGGTGAAGGCGGGGCGGTTGAACAGCGCCGTCGAGAGCACGTGCATCACGTAGAACCAGCCGCGGGTCTGCCCGATGTACTCGACGATGAAGTCGGCCGGCGAGTGCGAGTCGAACCAGTCATGGTTCTCGAACGGGTAGTGCACCTGCGCGTACGGCATCGATCCCGAGTCGAACCACACGTCGAAGACGTCCTCGATGCGGCGCATCGTGCTCTTGCCGGTGGGGTCGTCGGGGTTCGGACGCGTGAGGTCGTCGATGTACGGCCGGTGCAGGTCGACCTCACCCTCGGGGTTGCGAGGCAGGGTGCCGAAGTCGCGCTCGAGCTCTTCCAGCGATCCGTAGGCGTCGACGCGGGGGTGTTCGGGGTCGTCGCTCTTCCAGATCGGGATGGGCGAGCCCCAGTAGCGGTTGCGGCTGATCGACCAGTCGCGCGCGCCCTCGAGCCACTTTCCGAACTGGCCGTGCTTGACGTTCTCGGGCACCCACGTGATCTGCTCGTTGTTCGCGAGCAGATCGTCCTTGATGTCGGTCACGCGGATGAACCAGCTCGAGACGGCCTTGTAGATCAGCGGGTTGCGGCAGCGCCAGCAGTGCGGGTAGGAGTGCACGTAGCTCTGCTCGCGCAGCATCCGCCCCGCCGCGCGCAGCAGGCGGATGAGCGGCGTGTTCGCGTCCATCCACAGCTGACCGGCGACGTCGGTGACCGACGGCAGGAAGCGCCCGCCGTCGTCGAGGGAGATGATCGTCGGGATGCCGGCGGCGTTCGTCACCCGCTGGTCGTCCTCACCGTAGGCGGGCGCCTGGTGCACGATGCCGGTGCCGTCGGTGGTGGTGACGTAGTCGTCGACGAGGATGCGCCAGGCGTTCTCGGTGCCCCAGGTCTCGGCATCCGCGTAGTAGTCGAAGAGCCGGTCGTACGCGACGTCGGCCAGCTCCGCGCCGAGCATGCTCTGCTGCACGGCGGCGAGCGCGTCGTCGGCGGACTCGTAGCCGAGGTCCTTGGCGTAGCCGCCGAGCAGGTCGCGGGCGAGCAGGTAGCGGTGTGCGTCGCTCTCGGCCGGATCGTCGCCCGGCACGATGTCGGCGGCGCCGTTCGGCCCGCCCGGCAGCACCACGTACTCGATCTCGGGGCCGACGACGAGGGCGAGGTTGGTGGGCAGCGTCCAGGGGGTGGTCGTCCACGCGAGAGCGCGGACGGCGGTGAGGCCGAGCGCCTCGGCCTTGGCTCCGACCAGCGGGAAGGTCACGGTGACCGACGGGTCCTGACGGTCCTTGTACACGTCGTCGTCCATGCGCAGCTCGTGCGCCGACAGCGGAGTCTCGTCGCGCCAGCAGTACGGCAGCACGCGGTAGCCCTCGTAGGCGAGGCCCTTGTCGTAGAGGGTCTTGAACGCCCAGAGCACGCTCTCCATGTAGCCGAGGTCGAGCGTCTTGTAGCCGCGCTCGAAGTCAACCCAGCGCGCCTGGCGGGTCACGTAGTCCTGCCACTCGCGGGTGTAGGTGAGCACCGAGTCGCGCGCCTTCGCGTTGAAGACGTCGATGCCCATCTGCTCGATCTCGCTCTTCTCGGTGATGCCGAGCTGCTTCATCGCCTCCAGCTCGGCGGGAAGACCGTGCGTGTCCCAGCCGAAGACGCGATCGACCTTCTTGCCGAGCATCGTCTGGAAGCGCGGGAAGACGTCCTTCGCGTAGCCGGTGAGCAGGTGCCCGTAGTGCGGCAGTCCGTTCGCGAACGGCGGACCGTCGTAGAAGACCCATTCATCGGCGCCGTCGCGCTGTGCGATCGAGGCGCGGAAGGTGTCGTCGGTCTTCCAGAAGTCGAGCACCTCGCGCTCGATCTCGGGAAAGCGCGGGCTCGGGGTGACGGCGGCAGGACCGAAGGCGGACTGGGTTCCTGAGCTTGTCGACGGGCGCGGGTAGGTCATGTTCGTCTCGCAGTGATCGTGTCGGATGCTGCTGCGAGGACGACCCGTGCTGACGCGCGGACCGCGGTACCACCTCACGTGCCCCCGACCGCTCGGCCGGGAACCACTCTCACTGCGGCGATGACGGGCCTGCCCCGCTCGGTTCTAGTAGCCTCACCTGCTCAACAACCCCTGGGTCGCTGAGCCTGTCGAAGCGTTCTTCCGAGAGCTCCCCGGTGATGGCCGGATCAACGCCTGTGCGTACAGTCTACGTCAGAGCCGTCAGCGCACCCGGTGATATCCGTACAGGTCGTCCTGGGTGCCGTTGATCCACGCATCCGGATCCGCGATGCGGATCGTTCGCGCGTACGACTCATCGACGACGGATGCCGGGAAACCGGCATCCGTCAGCCTCCCGGCGAGCCCTTCGAGATCGCCCGCGGCGAGGAAGCTCAGCCCGATGCCCGCGCCGGATCCCTCGCTGCGCCCGGAAGCCGAGTGCACGCCGACCGTGCCGCCACCGGCGGCACGCATCTCGATCCACCCGCCGCGGTCCGCGGCGATGTCGGCGCGCAGCCCGAGCGCGGTGAGGATCTCACGCGCCTCCTCGATGTCGTCCTGGAACCAGATCGGCTGCACCGAGACCGCCCCGGCCGTCGCGCGCGTGCCCGCCGAAGCGCTGATGACGACGCCGGATGCTGCGCGGATGACGAGCAGGTCGCCGACGCCGTCCATATTCATCCGGTCTACCTCGCGCCCCGCGAGTGCCCGCTCGGCAGCATCGAGGTCGTCGACGAGCAGGTGCAGATCGCACGTGCCGTCGGCATGGTCGGGCGTCTCGGCGTGCACGGCGAGCACTCCCCCACCGTCGAACTCGGCCCAGCCCGCTTCGGCCGGGAACGGCGCCGCCAGCCCCAGCGCCGCGGCGAGCGCGTGCCAGCGAGGCTCATCGCGGGTGTACACGATCTGCTGCACGGTACTGGTCACCGCTGTGCTGTTCACCCTCGGGCTGGTCTGCTCTGCACTGGTCTGCTCTGCACTCATCACGACTCTCCTTTATCCAGATGTGCTCGCAGGGCGCGCTCGACGAGAGCCGACAGGCTCGAGCCGTCGTCGACGGCACGATGCTTCACCGCGCGCACGAGGTCCTGCGGCAGGTACACGTTGAACTGCACCTTGGGCTCGTTTGCTTGCATGCTAGCAATTTAGCAGTGCAGTCGTCTCGAATCAACCATCCGCCCCTGCTGCCCCGCGGGTTCGGAACCTGCGGTCAGGTCGAGGGCGCCAGCAGCAGATCGGCCAGCCTCTCCAGCGCGTCCCGGCCGGTGAGCTCGCCCGGAATCAACGGAACCTCGATGATCGGCGAGTCCGGCACCTGCCCGCGCACCAGCTCCAACTGCACGTCCTCGGCCGCACGTCGTGCGCTGAGCAGCGGGCCCGCATCCGTCGGGGAGCGACGGTTGGCGATCAGCGCAGCCACGTCGACCCTCAGGGTGCGCAGCACGCCGACGACGTCGAGGGTTTCGGCGACCGGCAGCGCCTCGGCGACGAACGCGACGACGAATCCCGTCCGCGTCGGGTCGGACAGCGCGGTGCCGAGCGCATCGAAGCGCGCACGACGAAGCTCGAGAGTGCGTCGCAGGGTGGCCTCGGATTCGGCCTGCGCGTCACCGCGACCGGTCAGCCCCCGCATCGCCGCCGCGTATCGCTCCGAGCGATCCCGGTTGCGCAGCAGCGCGTCGGTCCATCCCGCCAGCTGGCCGGGCAGGGCGAGCAGTCGCAGGGTGTGCCCGGAGGGCGCGGTGTCGAAGACGACCAGGTCGTAGTCACGGCGTCCGAGCTCGGCAAGTTCAGCGATCCGCTCCAGCAAGGCGGCCTCATGGCTCCCGGGCGCGATGCGCGCCCGCTCCAGATGCGCGCGCGCCGAGCCGTGCTGTGATTCGGGCAGCAGACGCAGCATGGTCTGCTGCACCGCCGCGAGGTGGCGATCCACCGTCGCCGCGGGATCGATCTCCACGCCGTGCAGCGCGCCGCCGTTGTCGAATCGCGCGAGCTGCGCGGTCTGATCACCGATCGCGCGCCGCCAGAGATGTCCCAGGCTGTGCGCTGGATCGGTGGAAACCACGAGCACCCGTGCTCCGGTGCGCGCCCGACCCAGCGCCAGTGCGCTCGAGAGCGACGTCTTGCCGACGCCGCCCTTGCCGCCCACGAACAGCAGATCGCGCTGCAGGATCTCTAGCAGCACGAGACGTGATCCAGGGGTGAGCGCGGCATGCCCATCCGGCGGTGCCAGCGGTGGAAGTCGCCGGCCACGAGCGGCATGAGCTCGACGCTGTAGTAGGCGGCAGGATCAGGCACCCCGAGCGCCTCGCCGAGGACGATCAGCGTGAACAGGTCGTCTGCATCGCGCTGCTCGCGAGCGAGCATCTGGCGGTAGGGACCCGCGTAGTACTCCGCGAGCCCCCGGCTGAAGGCGGCCCAGCGGGCGCGCAGCCGCTGAACCGCCTCGGTGCGACGCATCGATCAGACCTCCTCGCGCACCGCCTCGAGCCGGGCGTCCGCGTCCTCGTGCTCGGGCTCCTCGAGTGCGGCCCGACGCATCGCGAGCACCGCCTCCACGGCGACCCAGACGCTCGACGCGATGATGATGACATCCAGCGCGAACAGCAGCCAGTCCGCCTTCGCGGGATCAGCGAACGACGCGAGCTGCTCGATCGCAGCCCAGAACGACAGCACGAAGACGATCACCAGAGGGATCAGCGCCGGCAGCGGGTTGCGGCGCTTGCGGATGAGCATGACCGCGATGATCGACAGCGTCAGCGAGGCCATCAGCTGGTTCGTCGTTCCGAACAGAGGCCAGATGCGCAGACCGCCGTCGCCGCCGAGCCCCTGCGAGAAGGTGAGCCCGAGACCGACCACGACGACGACGATCGTCGCGGGCACCTTCGTGATCCGCAGCTTCACCGAGTCGCCGATCTCCTGAACCACGAACCGGAGCAGGCGCATGCCCGTGTCCATGGTCGTCGCCGCGAACAGCACCGCCATGGTGGCGAGCACCGTGGCGCTGAGCGAGGCGGGCAGTCCGATGCCCGCCTGCATCAGCGCACCGCCACCGGTCACGAATGCTCCGACGCCGCCCGCGCCGAACGCGCTGTACACCTCGTCCCACTCGGCGACGGTGCGGAACCCCGCGATCACCGCGAGGATCGTTCCGAGCGACAGCAGCCCCTCGCCGACCGCGCCGAAGTAGCCGACGAACCGGGCGTCGGTCTCCTTGTCGAGCTGCTTCGAGCTCGTGCCTGACGAGACCATGCCGTGGAATCCCGAGATCGCACCGCACGCGATGGTGACGAACAGCAGAGGCACCATGCTCGGTGTCCCCTCGGGAACGGCGGTGTTGATCGCGGGCGCGACGATCTCGGGTGCGGCACCCGAGAAGAGCGTCGCGGTGAGCACCGACCCGAACAGCAGGATCAGCCCGACGAAGAGCTGCACGCCGTTGATGTAGTCACGTGGCTGCAGCAGCACCCACACCGGCAGCAGCGAGGCGATCGCACCGTAGACGAACAGCGCGAGGATCCAGAAGGTGGCCGGCCCCATGCCGAGGAAGTCCTCGGGCAGCACGACCGGCATCTGGTCGCCCAGCACGATCAGCGCGTACAGCGTGACGACGCCGACGATGGTGACGGGCAGCAGCGGCCAGCGCAGCCGGTACACGGCGATGCCGACGAGCAGGGCGACCACGATCGCTCCCCAGGTCGGGATCACTGCGCTGGGCGTCGAGATCAGCAGGTTCTTGATGACCACGGCGAATGCGGCGATCACCATGAGCAGGAGCAGGAAGATCACCACGAGGAACAGGCCGGCACCGCGCTTGCCGATGTAGCGCGCCGACAGGGCGCCGATCGATCGGCCCTTGTTGCGGGTCGAAGCCCACAGCGCTCCGAGATCGTGCATGCCGGCGAAGAACACCGTGCCGAGCGTGACCCAGAGGAAGGCCGGAACCCATCCCCAGATCACCGCGATGGCAGGTCCTACGATCGGCGCCGCGCCGGCGACGGAGGTGAAGTGGTGGCCCCAGAGGATGAACTTGTTCGTCGGCACGTAGTCCACGCCGTCGTTGAGCTCGTGAGCGGGGGTGGCGAACGACGCGTCGAGTCGGTAGACCCGGTTGGCGAGGTATCGCGAGTAGAACAGGTAGCCGACGGCGAAGATCGCCAGGCCGATGGTCATGAGGAGAACGGGAGTCATTGTGGGCTTCCTTCCGGCAGCGGCTTCGTCGTCGCTGCTGCGCCCCACCCTAGCGAACCTGGGATTCAGCTGGGAGCCGACGCGTCTCTCGCGCCGGCTCCGCTGCTCACCGTCCGGCGGCGAGCAGCTCCCGGGTGAACGGATGCTGCGGCTCGGCGAACACGTCACCCACTCGTCCCTGCTCGACGATCACCCCGTCGCGCACCACCAGCACGTCGTCGCACACCGCGGCGATCACCGCGAGGTCGTGCGAGACGAACACCATCGTGAGCTGCCGCTCGGTCTGCAGGCGCGCGAGCAGGTCGAGCACCCGGCCCCGCACCGTGGGGTCGAGAGCCGAAACGGGTTCGTCGAGCACGAGCACGTTGACTCCTCGCGCTTGCAGCAACGCCAGTGCC
>NZ_DAMDLU010000101.1:0-10133 GCF_032084865.1 Microbacterium sp. | reverse complement strand
GCGCTCGGCGCTCGGCGCTCGGCGCTCGGCGCTCGGCGCTCGGCGGGCCGGATTACCGCATGTCCACGCTCCCGCACCGTGCAATGCCCGTAGCGGGGTCCTCTGAAGGTTGTCTTGAGCATGGCCGGCTCGTTGCGAACAGGCTTCACGACCTGGGCAATGGAACCAACTGCCTCGCGCAACTACGCCGGATGAGAACCGGTGGACGAGTGGTATCGCGAGCATCACAGCGGACTCACCCTCCTCAGCGCTGGGCTTGCGGTAATCATTTCCGCTATGGCGGCTCGCTTGACCTGGCCGAAGCGCCTCGGCCATCTGAATCGGAACTGTAGCCGTCACCGATGCCAGCGGAAGACACCAATCGCTCTGGGACCTCATGACTGCGATCATCTTCCCGAGCGTCGACTTCAAGTCCTTCGGTGTGACTACAGCGGCCCCTGCTTCCTCCACCGCTTTAATCGCCTTCTCGTAGGCTTCCTCCGGATCGGGGTTCCGGCCATGGGTCGCGTGCCAGACCTCCGCCAACAGCGCACTAGCGGACGTGCCCGAGTCCATGATGTCTCGTGCTGCTTCGGCCGCGCTTTCGGACACCCGCTTGATAAGGCCACGTCCACCCGCGCGATCCCCGACCGTCAACTCCGATCCATCGCGCTCCAGCTCATCCCGGATCGCGCGGTGGGCAGGTTTCCCGAATGGAGACTTCGAGCTCGAGGTCTTCGAGCCAGTATGCGAACCAGGTCCGGGAACGGGCTGTCCGTCGTGAGCGCCGAGGACGACGGCTGGTACAGGCTCCGGTCGGCGAGCTTCGCCTTCAACGCCCGCTCGGCGGACTTCCGTGTGTCTCCGGTCGCCTGGACGAGCCGGGTCTTCTCGTCCCAGTCACGGTAGCGGGCGCGTGCGACAACACGGCCGTTGGGACTCACGAGGTGGCCGATCTCGCCGAAGGTGCCGATGGTCAGGCGCTGGCGGCTCATCGGATCACCTTCCCTCTGGAGAGGCAGGCGGATCTGGATCGCGTTGCTCGATCCAGATCCGCACGTCCGAGAGCGCAAACTTCAGGTGCTTCCCGAAGCGATACGCGCGCGGACCGAGGCCGCGGGTGCGCCAGTCGTAGACCGTGGAGACGAGCACCCCCAGGTACGCGGCAAGCTCGCCGACGTCGAGCAGCGGCTCCGGGCCCAAGGGGTTGACCGTCGGGCTGTGTTCGGTGTCCATACCGAACAGGTGCGTCCTGCTCCACCCACGAATCGGGAGCAACCGGCACGGTCGCTCCCATGCCGGAGCGCGGCGGCCTGAGAGGGCCGCGAGGGCGTCAACGTGATGGGTCTTCGATGACCGGATCACATCCACCTACAGAAAAATTCCCGGAAGCCCTTGAGTTTCCGGGACCTCTCGGTCGGGCTGCATCCCCACGGCGCCCTCCACGCGCCGCTCGTCATCGAGATCGGCATGAGTTGGGCGGTACGGCGGCGCGCGGAGCCTCTCGGCGCCGCGTGGCCCCGCTTTACGAGCGCGAGTAGACGCAAAAGGAGGTTGTCTCGTTCCTCGCGGATCGAGATAACCTCCCCTTGCGTCTACGTCGGGCTGACAGGATTTGAACCTGCGACCCCTTGACCCCCAGTCAAGTGCGCTACCAAGCTGCGCCACAGCCCGTGGCAGTCCGCACCGAAGCGCGGGCAACTCCACTATCGTAGCCGACGGATTCAGCCACCGCGAACCAGCACCGCCGGGCGTGGCGGACCCGGCCCCAGCGAGTATCCGTTGCCGATGTCCGGCCCCCGGCGTAGCGTGCCGCCATGGCGACGATCATCACAGAACCGGCGACGATCACCCGGTGGGACGACGTGCAGCACTCACTCACCGGCGGCGGTGACGGTGCCGGCTGCCAGTGCATCTGGCCCATCGTGCGCAACAAGGTCTGGCAGTCGACGACACTCGAGCAGCGACGCGACATGCTGCGCGACGAGATCGCGGCAGGTCCTCCGCCGGGGCTCATCGCGTACATCGACGGCGAGGCCGCGGGATGGATCCGCGTCGGACCGCGCACCATGCAGCAGCGCATCCTGCACACCCGCGCCATCGCATCCGCGACGACCGAACCGCTCGACGACGAGTCGGTCTGGGCGATCACGTGCTTCGTCGTCCGGCGGGAGCATCGAGGGAAGGGGCTGACCGCTCAGCTGCTGGCATCCGCTCTCGACTACGCCCGCGAGTCCGGCGCACGCCTGATCGAGGCGTATCCGGTCGACACGTCCACCGGCTCGCACCGATCGAACGACCTGTACCACGGCACCGTCTCGACCTTCCGCGCCGCAGGTTTCCAGCGCGGCCCCGACTTCGCCGCGGGGCGAGTACTGATGACGCGCGGCCTGGCCGACTGACCCCAGGGCGCTCAGGCGCTACGGTAACCGCATGAGCACCACGCATCCGACCATCGAAGACCCGGAACTCGGCACCCTCTCGCGCGCCGAGACCACGCTCGACGATGGCGACGTCGTCACGCACGACTGGTTCTCGGGCGCGCTGACGATCGACGGCCGCGAGCTGGAGCTGATGATCGACGGCGCAGACGTCGACGCCGTGAGCACGCTCGTCCCCCGCGCACACGCTGTGGTCGAAGACCTCGATGAGATCCGGCGCCGGGCATCCGACGCCGTCGTCACCCACTTCAGCGACAGGGCGCCATCCGCGACCGAGCTCGACGAGGGCGCCGACGACCTCGTGCTCGACACCCTCGAGATCACCGACGACGCGACGGTGCTGCACTTCACCGACTCGTGCGGGCGGCACTTCCCCGAGGGATACTGGCCCGCCGTGCACCTCGGCGTCGACGGCAGCATCGGCGAGGTCACCGTCGAGGGCTGACCGCTCCCTGCGTCGAGTGGATGCCCCGCGGCATCCGTCCCGTTCGACATCGACGGCCTTGTTCTGGAGAAGTGAAACAGATGATGGATGCCGTGAAACCCGTGCGCGTCGACAGCTGGCTCTGGGCGATCCGCATCTACAAGACCCGTTCCGCTGCGACGACCGCGTGCCGGGCGGGTCATGTGCGCGTCGGCGGAGAGCGCACGAAGGCGGCGCAGACGGTGAAGCCCGGCGACGAGGTGCGGGTGCGCATGTCGGGGTTCGACCGCATCCTCATCGTGAAGCAGACGCTGTCGAAGCGTGTCGGCGCCCCCGTCGCGGTGACCGCTTACGAAGACCGCACTCCCCCTCGCGAGCCGTCGGCCATGCTCGCCGTGCGCGACCGCGGCGCCGGACGGCCGACCAAGCGCGAGCGGCGCGAGATCGACCGGCTGCGCGGTCGGGACCCGCATGACGAGTGACTCCGACGAGTTTTCCACAGATCTGAATCAGCCCACCTGAATGTCGTAGGTATGTTCTAATCTGGATGCATGGACGACGGATGGCCCGCACTCATCGAACGGCGCACCGCTCTGCTCGATGAGTGGGCGGCGAAGCAGCGCGAGATCGCGGTGCTTCAGGCTGAGGCGTCGGCTCTGCTCGCTCGCCGGTGGGAACTCTGGCAGAAAGAGGTCGCGGTCGCGCCGCAGCATCGGGATGCCATCGAGCGGTCGATGCTCGCCGAGTACTCGGCCGCAGGACACGTGTCGCAGAGCTCGGTGACCTTCGCGTTCGCCGACGCGCATCTGCTGGCGACCGAGTTCGAGACGGTGCGTGAGTCGTTCGCCGCGGGGCTGGTCACCGCGGCCCACATCCGCGAGATCCTGCGCGAGGCGGCGCCGGTGCGCGCAGCGATCGAAGCGGGTGTGGTCGAGGCCTCCACGCTGCTGCTGTACGAGGCTGCGGTCCTGGAGACCGCCGAGAACGACACCGCTGCGCGCACTCGTGCACAGGCTCGCCGCATCGCTGCGGCGCTGGCCGGATCGACGGTCGTCGAGCAGCACGAACGCGCGAGGGCCGAGCGCACGGTCACGATCCGCTCCATCGGCGACGGACTCGTGCTGCTGCAGGCGGTGCTGCCCGAGCATCTCGCCGTCGCCATCCTCGACCGGCTCACCAAGATGGCGCGACACATGCAGAAGCACCCGGAAGACCGCGATCCCGAGTTCGGCCCGTCGGAGCCGGAGCAGGTCGGTCTCGACCCCGAGACCCTGCTGCCGGTGGATGGCGGGATGCCGGATGCCGAGGGCGATATGACGGACGGCGCGATCTTCGGATCGCACACCTTCACGGCCGACCCGTTCGAGCTGCCGCTCGATCCGAAGTTCCACGACGACAGCCCGTGCATCATCCACGTCCCGGCCGACACGCGCACGATGGATCAGCTGCGCGCCGACCTCTTCACCGATCTGCTGCTCGCGTCGACCCCGACCGAGGCGCACGGAACGGGGCTTGAGAACATCCACGCGACCATCCAGGTGACGGTCGCCGCCGCGACCCTCGCCGGAGCCGACGATCGCCCCGCCGAACTCGACGGCCTGGGCTCGCTGCTTCCCGACGTCGCTCGGTCGCTCGCAGGTCACCGCACCGGCTGGACGCGCCTCTTCCTCGATCGCACCGGCATGGTCGTCGAGACCGACACCTACACACCGACCGAGCAGATGCGGCGATTCCTGCGAGCGAGAGATCAGCACTGCCGCTTCCCCGGATGCCGTGCCCCGATCCACCGGTGCGAAGCCGATCACAACACGGACTGGGCGCTGGGCGGGAAGACGCACATCGACAACCTCGCGCACTTCTGCGGCAGGCATCATCCGATCAAGCACCCCGACATACCCGACAGTCATCGGTGGTACGCCCGCCAGCTCCCCGACCGCTCGGTCGAATGGATCAGCCCGAACGGGCGGCGCTACCGCGATCGGCCGAACCGCCGGGTGATGTTCGTGCCGTCGGTCGATCCGCCCGAGCCTCCCGGTTCGACGCCGGATGCCGATCAGGGCCCTCCAGAGCGGCCGCCATTCTGACCGAGAGCAGGGGTCGTGGGCATGGGCAGCACGACGAGAGAGCAGGTCAGCACGACGAGTCGGCATGGGCAGCACGACGAGTCGGCAGGTCAGCACGACGAACCCCCACGTCGGCACTCTCGATGCGCGGCTGCGCTCACCCGGGAACATGCCTCCTGGATGGGAGGCTTGATGGGACGCTTGGCAGGACTACAGGCGCGGTCAGCCGCGGGTGTCCATCTGCCTCAGCAGCCAGCCGGCCGACTCGACTCGGGCATCGACTTCGTCGAGTCGTGCGGCGAGACCCCGATCGCTGGTCACCGCGATCACCTCGGAACCGTCCGCGGCGAGGCGGCGGGCCTCATCGACGATCGCGTCATCTCCGACTCCGTCTGCGCGCACGATGGCGACGCGGGCGCCGTGGGTCTGGTGCTGGGCATCCGGAATCGCCCGCGCAGCGCCCTCGACGACCAGCGACACGAGCGGGAACCAGCGGTCGGCCTCGAGGCCCAGCGACTCGGCGTCGATACCGCCCGCTGCCCACGTCGAGAGCCGGTCGTGCAGGCGGGTCGCCGCTCCCGCACGGTCCTTCCACCAGCCGTCGGGCACCGAGCCGACGACGTTCGCCGCGTCCACGACGATCGCGGGGTGCACGCTCAGCAGCGACCGCAGCAGCGGCCACGATGCGGCGAAGCCGGGGTGCAGCGGACGCTGATCGACCTCGTCGACCGGCACCCACTCCAGGGCGAGGCTCTCGGGGTCGCTGATCACCGGCTCGAAGGGCGCGAGCACATCCGCGACGACGGTGGTGTACGACCAGATCTCGAGATCCAGCACTCGCGCGAATCGCGCATGCAGCGCGCCGTCGGGAATGCCAGCCTCTTCCTGCGCCTCCCGCAGAGCGCCGTCGAGCGGGGACTCGTGCTCGTGCAGCGCTCCCCCGGGGATGCCCCACGTGCCGCCGAAATGACTCCATCCGACTCGATGCTGCAGCAGCACCCCGCGACCGGGATCGACGGCGAGCACGCCCGCAGCTCCGAATCGGCCCCAGTACTTCTCCCCCGTCGGTGCGACCACCCAAGCGTCACCGGGATCCTGCGGCCCGAGCGGGCGTCGCGGCTCATCGGGGGCCGGGGGAACGATCGTCACTCCCCCAGCTTTTCATGCCACGACGCCCTTCGGCGCGAGGAGGTCGAGAAGAGTCAGCGTGCGCCGACTGCTGCTCCGGCGCGCAGTCGCGAGGCGGCGAGTTCCTCGGCGGCGAGCAGCGGCGTCACACCTCGGGCCTCGGCGTCGTCGAGGATCCGCCGCACGGTGTCGCCGATTCCGGCCACGCGCTGCATGATCTCGTCGCTCGAGCCGATGTGCTTCGCCTCGAGGTCGAGGTAGATCACTCCGCCGGCGTTCACGACGAAGTCCGGCGCGTACAGCACGCCGCGCTGCGCGAGCCGGTCGGCGCCCGACCGATCGGCGAGCGGGTTGTTCGCGGGGCCGCACACGGCCTTCACGTCGAGCGCGTCGATGACCTCGTCGGTCAGCACCCCGCCGATGCCGGCAGGAACGAACACGTCGCCCGCGACGAGGTGCTCGGTGCCCGGCTCGACCCAGGTCGCGCCGATCTCGTCGGCGAGCTGGCGGCGGGCGGGGTTGATGTCGGTGACGGTCAGCTGTGCGCCCTGCTCGGCGAGACGGGATGCCAGACGCCCGCCCACCTGTCCGAGACCGGAGATGGTGATGCGCCGGCCCGCGGCATCCGCCGATCCGGTCACACGCTCGAGCACCGCCTGCAGCGACGCGTACACTCCGAGGCTGGTGGGACCCGCCGGTTCACCGGAACCGCCCACGGCCGAGGGCAGGCCGACGACGTGCTTCGTGCGCTCGCTGACGGTGAGCATGTCGTCGGTGGTCGATCCGACATCCTCCGCCGTGCGGTATAGGCCGCCCATCAGCTCGACGGCGTCGCCGAGGTCGAGGAACGCGTCTCGCCTCCGATCGGCGTCGAGGGCATCGCCGGGCGCCAACCCGATCACCGACTTGCCGCCACCGGCATCCAGCCCCGCGGCGGCGTTCTTCAGCGTCATCGCGGCCGACAGCCGCAGCGCGTCGCCGAGGGCGTCGCTCCAGTGCGGGTAGGTCCACAGACGTGCGCCGCCCAGGGCGGAGCCGAGCACCGAGGAGTGCAGCGCGACGGCGATGAACAGCCCGCTGCGTCGCCCGATCGTCACCTCCACACGCTCGTGGGTGAAATCGGGCAGGGGCAGGCTGTGCGACATTGCATCCTCGAATCGTGCGGGGCCTCGTGGGCGGTGCGTCGGATGCCGCGGTGTTGCGGCATCCGAGGCCATTATCCCGCTCGGGATGCTCGAGAAGCCAACTGTCAGCGCTGGCGGCGCTCACGCACCCGCATGTTGATGACGATCGGCGTGCCCTCGAACGAGTACAGCTCGCGCAGGCGCCGCTGCACGAAGCGGCGGTAGCCGGGGTCGAGGAACCCGGTCGTGAAGAGCACGAACGTCGGCGGACGCGTCGACACCTGCGTGCCGAACAGGATGCGCGGCTGCTTGCCCCCGCGCAGCGGGTGCGGGTTGGCGGCGGCGAGCTCGGTCATGAACGCGTTGAACTTGCCGGTCGGGATGCGACGGTCCCAGTTCTCGAGCGCCTGCTCGAGAGCCGGCACGAGCTTGTCGAGGTGGCGGCCCGTCTTCGCCGAGATGTTCACCCGGGGAGCCCACGCGACGTGCGCGAGGTCCTGCTCGATCTCGCGCTCCAGGTAGCGGCGACGGTCGGCGTTCTCCATGTCGTCGTCCGACAGGCGGTCCCACTTGTTGAACGCGAGCACGAGCGCGCGACCCGACTCCAGCACCATGTCGATGATGTTCAGGTCCTGCACGCTGATCGACTGCGATACGTCGAGCACGACGACGGCGACCTCGGCCTTCTCGAGCGCGGCCGAGGTGCGCAGCGACGCGTAGAAGTCCGCGCCCTGCTGCAGGTGCACGCGGCGGCGGATGCCCGCAGTGTCGACCAGACGCCACATCTTCCCGCCCAGCTCGACGATCTCGTCGACCGGGTCGCGGGTGGTGCCGGCGAGGTCGTTCACGACCACGCGCTCCTCACCCGCAGCCTTGTTCAGCAGCGACGACTTGCCGACGTTCGGGCGGCCGATGATCGCGACGCGGCGCGGGCCGCCGATCTCAGCCTTTGCGACAGCCGACACCTCGGGCAGCTTCGCGATCACGAGGTCGAGGAGGTCGGCCACGCCGCGGCCGTGGATGGCCGAGACGGGGTGCGGCTCGCCGAGGCCGAGGTTCCACAGGGGCGCGGCCTCCGGATCCTGGCGCGCGTCGTCGATCTTGTTCGCGACGAGGAAGACGGGCTTGCCGCTCTTGCGCAGCAGCTTCACGACGTGCTCGTCGGTGGAGGTGGCGCCGACCTTCGCGTCGACGACGAACAGCACCATGTCTGCCAGGTCGATCGCGACCTCGGCCTGCGCGGCGACCGAGCGGTCGATGCCCTTGGCATCCGGCTCCCACCCGCCGGTGTCGACGAGCGAGAACCGACGGTCGCTCCACTCGGCCTTGTAGGTGACGCGGTCTCGGGTGACGCCGGGGGTGTCCTCCACGACAGCCTCGCGGCGTCCGAGGATGCGGTTCACGAGCGCGGACTTGCCCACGTTCGGGCGGCCGACGATCGCCACGACGGGCAGTGCCGGCGAGTACTCGATGCCGTCCTCGCCGAGGGAGATGCCCTCCAGCAGCGCGGCGTCGTCCTCTTCCAGCTCGTAGTCGGTGAGCGACGCGCGCATCGCGGTCGCGCGCTGTTCGACGAAGTCCTCGTCGAGCGAGGCCATCTTCTCGGCGAGATCGTCGGGGGCGCCGGTGTACTCTTCATCGGCCATGTTCAAGCTCCTCTGTCAGCGTCGCGCCGCTGGGCGATCACCGTGAGCACGGCGTCGATGGTCTGCGCGAAATCAAGTTCGGTGGAGTCGACCACGTCAACGCCTTCGGCGGCGTTGAGGAAGTCGACGACGGTGCTGTCGGATGCGTCGCGCTTGTGCAGCGCTTCCGCGACAGCGGCGGCGTTCTCACCCGCGAGTTCGCCGGCGCGCCGGGCGGCGCGCACCTCCGGCGCAGCGGTGAGCAGGATCCGCACAGGCGCATCCGGCGCCACGACGGTGGTGATGTCTCGTCCCTCGACGACCACGGCCGGATAGTCCGACTCGGCGACGATGCGGCGGAACATCTCGTTCACCTGCACGCGGATCTCGGGGACGCGCGCGACCCCGCTGACCGCCCCCGACACCCGCGGCTCGCGGATCGCCGCGGTCACGTCGACGTCGCCGACGCGCACGCTCCGATCGTCGGGGTCGAGTCCCTGCGAGAAGGGGAAGTTGGATGCCGCGGCGCGGACCGCGTCGGCGTCGGCCGTGTCGTCCCCGCGGTCGAGCACGTGCCAGGCCAGCGCCCGGTACGCGGCTCCCGTGTCGAGGTAGCCGTAGCCCTCACGGCGCGCGATCTCTTTCGAGACGCTGGACTTTCCGGAGCCGGCCGGCCCGTCGATCGCGATGAACTTCGAAGCATCAGTCATTGGTGTTCCCCGCAATCCGCCAGCCGCGCTCTTCCAGTCCCTCGATCGCGCCGCGCAGCGCCGCGGGCGCCACGCTGATCTCGGCGAGACCGAACTGGGCGCCGGGAGAGTGCTCCAGACGCAGATCCTCCACGTTCACGCCCAGTTCGCCGAGTTCGCCGAACAGGCGGCCCAGCTGACCGGGCGTGTCGTCGACCATGACGACCATCGTCTCGAACCGGCGGTTCTGACCGTGCTTGCCCGGCAGGCGCTCGACGCCCTCGTTGCCCTGACGGATGGCATCCGCGACCGCCCGGCGCGCGCCCGGCGCGTCCGGCTCGCGCAGGGCGTCGGCGACGTCTCTGAGGTCGAGCGCCAGGGCATCGAGCAGCTCGACGACCGGACCGGCGTTCGCCCCGAGGATCTGCACCCACAGCTCGGGCGCCGACGCGGCGATGCGCGTGGTGTCTCGCACACCCTGACCGGCGAGGCGCAGCGAACCCTCCTCGGCCTCGGCCAGACGGCCGGCGAGCAGGCTCGCGACCACCTGCGGCACGTGCGAGGTGAGCGCCACGGCGCGGTCGTGCTCCTGGGGAGTCATCTCCAGCGGCATCGCACCGACCTCGAGCGCGAGCGCCTCGACCAGCGCGAGGTCGGCGG
>NZ_DAMDLU010000100.1:1955-10180 GCF_032084865.1 Microbacterium sp. | reverse complement strand
CCACTGCCAGCCGCAGTCCCAGTGCAGCTCGCGGACGCCGCTCGTCGCGTCGTCGGACGTCTCGGTGTCGGACGTCTCGGCGCCGGCCTCATCGGCGAGCAGCGGGCGCAGGTCGCGTCCGTCGTCGTCGGCGTCGGCGGGGAGCCCCGCCGCGGCGGCGAACGTGGCCGCGAGATCCAGTGCGCTCACCGGCTCGCCCACCACGGTGCGGGCCGCGGCGACGCCGGGCCAGCGCACGAGGAACGGCACGCGGATGCCGCCCTCCCACAGCGTGTACTTCGTGCCGCGCAGCGCGCCGTTGTCGCCGTAGTTGCACTGCGAGCCGCCGTTGTCGGTGAGGTAGACGACGATCGTGTCGTCGGCGACGCCTGAGGCGTCGAGGCTGTCGAGCAGGCGACCGATGGCACGATCCATCAGCTCGAGCTGCGCGAGGTAGAAGGCCCGCCCGTCGGGCAGGTTCGGGCTGATCGCCCCGTCGTACCAGTCGAGATACTCGGACGCGCCCGGATGCCAGTCGCCGGGGCTCTCCATGCCGCGAGCGGCCAGTTCGTCATCGGGCAGCTGCCAGCAGAAGTTGTGCACGGCGTTGAAGGCGACCATCGCGAAGAACGGCTGCTCGCCGGCGCGGCGCTCGATGAACGCCCCTGCCCGGTCGGCGATCTCGTCGGTCGTGAAGCCGTCGAACTCGACCGGCTCCTCGCCCGACCAGAACGGCTGCACCCCCATCGCCTCTGCGGCCTCGCCGTACTCGGCGACCGCCTCCTCGCTGTGGTGCAGGTAGTGCAGGCGTCCCATCGACTGGCCGGCGAGGCCGTAGAACGACTCGTCGAAACCGTGGTGCGGCGGTGCGCCGCGATCGGCGGCGGTCTCGTCGCCGTAGTGCACCTTGCCGAAGTACCCGGTCGCGTAGCCCGCGTCGCGAAGCCGCTCGGCGATGGTGGGGGCGCTGCCGATGTGCGCCGAGTCGAACCACAGTCCGCCCCAGCGCTGCTGGTACTGCCCGGTGATGAGACCGGCGCGCGAGGGCGAGCAGATCGGCGCGGTCACGTACGCGTCGGTGCAGGTCGCCCCCTCGGCAGCCAGGCGGTCGAGCACCGGCGTGCGCACCCCGGGCGTGCCCTGGGCGGAGCGATCGGCGTACCCGTGGTCGTCCGAGACGATCAGCAGGATGTTCGGGCGGCGGGTCATGGGGCTCCATCCCATCCGGGCGGCGCGAAGGCGCCGAGGGGGTCGTCGTCGAGGGCGCGGGTCTGTCCGGCGCCGAACACCGGCAGCCCGCGGCCGTCCGCGCGCGGATCCGCGTGTTCAGTGAACCATGCGTCGAGCATCCGGCGCATCCCTGCCAGCTCGGCGGCGTGCGCCGGATCGTCGGCGAGATTCACCCGCTCGCGCGGGTCGGCGACGAGGTCGTACAGCTCGTGCGGGCCGTACGGATGCCGGTGCACGTACTTGCGCTCCACGGTGCGGATCATGCGGACGGGGCCGTATTCGCTGTGCACGACGACGGGACGCTGCGGAGCATCAGCGCCTTCCCCGCGCAGGACCGCGGCGAAGCTGCGCCCCGGACCCTGCTCGAACGGCTCGGGATCGAACCCGAGCAGCTCGAGCAGGGTCGCGGGCAGGTCGTACGCGCTGCGCAGCTCGTCGTGCACCGCGCCCTCGGGTCGCACTCCGGGGCCTGCGACGATGAACGGCACCATGACCGACTCGTCGTACATGTTCATCGGGAAGGTGCCGTTGCCCTTGCCCCAGAAGCCGTGCTGGCCGCAGCTGAACCCGTTGTCGCTGAGGAACACCACCACGGTGTCGTCGGCGATGCCGTGCGCATCCAGCCGGTCGAGCACCCGGCCGATGGCCGCGTCCATCGCCGTCACCGCGGCGAAGTAGCCGATCAGCGCCTCGCGGATGTCGGCTTCGCCGCCGATCGGCGCGCCGTCGAGGGTCTGCAGCCAGGGATGAGGCTGCTCCTGCGGGCAGGTCTCGAACGCGCAGCCGCGATAGAGATCGGTGAACTCCGCGGGGTGCTGACCGGCGAACGGCTTGTGCGGCGCGGTGAAGTTCAGAGCCAGGAAGAACGGGGCGTCGTGCTGCTGCTCGGCATCGAGGAACGCGATCGCATCGTCGGCGATCACATCGGTGAGGTAGTCGGTGACGTGCTCGGTGCGGCCGTCGCCGGTGTGCATCACCGCGTCGTGGTACGGGCTGCCGCCCCCGTCGAGGGCGTACCAGTGCACGAAACCGCGACGCGGCACGTCACTGGCCCCCAGGTGCCACTTGCCCGACAGGCCGAGGCGGTAGCCCGCATCGGCGAGCGCATCGGTGAGGGTCGGCATCCCCGCAAGGTGATCGCGGCTGCCGGGTCCGGAATGGGATCCGTCGAGGTAGTCGTGCACACCGTGCGCGGAGGGGATCCGACCGGTGAGCAGACTGGCCCGGGCCGGCGAGCACACCGGTGACGCGCAGAAGAAGCGGTCGAGACGGATGCCGCGCGCGGCCAGCCCGTCGAGGACGGGCGTGCGTATCTCGCGGTTGCCCGCGGCACCGAGGGCCCAGGGGCCCTGGTCGTCGCTGACGATGAGGATGAGGTTCGGCCGCGTCATGTCAGCGCTTCCGCATCGGCGAGCAGCAGAGCCGAGCCCTCCTCAGCGGAGCGGTATGCCGCGAGGACGAGCTCGACCACGTGCCTCGCGTGCTCCAGGGGCACGGTGGGAGCACCGCCCTGCACCACGCGCTGGAAGTCGGCGAGTTGCGCGGTGAAGGCGCTCTGGATGTCGTCCGGATGGGTGCGGTGGATCAGCTGCGAGCGGCCGTCGGCGTGCACGGTGGTGCCGTGCCGAGGATCGATCTCGATGATGCCGCGGTCGCACACGACCGTGACCAGGTCACCGCGCGTGGCCGGGTCGCTGACGACGACGATGCTCACCGAAACCCCGTTGTCGAGGCGCAGCATCATCGCACCGTCGGTCTCGACCGCCGAGCCGAAGCGGCTGACCGTGGTGGCGAGCATCTCGACGGCGCGTCCGCCGCCGAACCACAGCGAGCGGTCGATGCAGTGTCCGCCGATGTTCATCAGCGCGCCGCCGCCGGCGATGTCGGGGGAGAAGAACCACGGCGAACGGGTGCCGGGGCGGTAGTCGGTGCTGCGGTTGTCGCGCACCATCCGCACAGCGCCCAGCTCGCCCGAGGCGAGCACCTTCTCGGCGGCGACCTTCTCGGGCAGGTAGTGCTGGATGTGCCCCACCGTCAGGGCGACCCCCTCGCTGTCGCACGCGGCGATCAGGCGGTCGCAGTCCTCGAGGGTGGTGGCCATGGGCTTCTCCACGAGCACGTGCGCGCCGGCGGCCGCGGCGTGCACGGCGATCGGCAGGTGCGTGGAATGCGGGGTGTTCACGATGACGGCATCCACCGCTCCCGACTGCAGCATCGCTCGATGATCGGTGAAGACGGCGGCGTCAGGGCATCCGGAGGCCACCCTGCGGGCGGCGGCCTCGTCGATGTCGCAGACGGCGGCCAGCTCGACGCCGTCGAGCGCCGCTGCTGCGGTGCAGTGGTACGAGGCGACCGCCCCGGCTCCGATCAATCCGATCCGCACGTGTGTCTCCCTCTGTCAATCCTGGTGAAGTGCGCTCGCGCCGCATGAGCGACGGATGACGATGCGCGGCCGCAGCCGGATCTGGTGCAGCGGGCATTCGTCGCCCTCCACCAGCCGGCGCAGCATGACGTCAGCGGCCATGCGGCCGATGCGGTACTTGGGCGGGGCCACGGCGGTGAGCGGCACCTCGGCGAGGTCGGCCACCTCGTCGTCGTACGAGACGAGAGCGATGTCGTCGGGGATGCGCACCCCCGCCCTGCGCGCGGCACCCTGCAGCAGGGCGGCCTCCCGGTCGCCGAACACGAGGGCGGCGGTGGCCCTGAACTCGCGCAGCGCGGTGAAGGCCGAGGAACCGGAATCGGATTCCCACTCCTGCTTCGTCTGTGCGAACTCGAGCCCCGCAGGCAGTCCCAGATCGGCGACGGCGCGGTGGTAGCCGCGCACGATGCCGAACTCGGTGACGGTGGCCGACCGCGTGAGAAGGGCGATGCGCGAGTGGCCGAGGCGGGCCAGATGAGCGATCGCGTCGTAGGCGCCGCCGGCGTGATCCGAGCAGACGTGCTCGGTGGTGTCGGCGGGGCCGCCGTCGGCCAGGCTGCGCTCGACGAGCACCACCGGGGCGGGCAGCGCCATGAGCTCGTGGGCGCGGGCCAGCGGGTCATCGAGGCCGGTGAGCGTGGGTGCCAGGATCAGGCCGTCGACGCCGGCATCCAGCAGCGACGCGATCGCGTCGTCTTCGCGTTCGGGCTGATACCTGTACGTGGCCAGCTGCAGCGAGGCACCCGCTGCCTGCAGCGATTCGTCGATGCCCTGCAGCACCCGCGGGTAGTACAGCTGAGTGTCGGGCAGCAGCACGCCGATGCGCCGACGGGTGCGCTCCTCCCGCGGACGCATGTGCGCGACGAAGCTGCCGGCGCCCTGGCGGCGCACGACGATCCGCTCGGCCACCAGCTCGTCGAACGCCCGACGGACGGTGGTCAGCGACAGGCCCGTCTCCTTCGACAGCTCCTGCTCGGTGGGCAGCTTCTGACCGGCGGTCCAGGTGCCGGCGAGAATACCGCGACGCAGCTGATCGGCGAGGAGCTCGAACTTCAACCCTCGCGATTCCGCGTCGCGCACCGCTGCGCGCTTTCCGGCCATGCCGATCCCTCCATCGTTCTTCCTTTGATTCTTCGGTCCGTGAGAGAAGGAATAAAGACGTATTCAGCGATTCCTTTCGTCTCTCAGTACCTCGCGGGGGTGTGAAGCGAGGAACCGTCGCAACAGAACGATCACGGATATCGGAATACTCCTTGAATACTCTTCTAGCGAGGGGCGAAAGTCGACCCACGCAGGCGACGATGCCGTGCACAGACGAAAGGAAATCCGATGGCGAAGATCCGTAAGGTCTCAGCACTTGCCCTCATCGGCGCGGTCGCGCTCACCGCCGCCGGATGCTCGTCCGCGTCAAGCGGCGGATCCAGCGACTCCGGGGAGTTCACCTACTGGGCGATGTGGAAAGAGGGCGAAGCGCAGCAGAAGGTGGTCGCCCAGGCCATCGCCGACTTCGAGAAGGAGACCGGCATCGAGGTGAACGTCCAGTGGCAGGGGCGCGACAACCTCAAGAAGACCGTTCCCACGCTCAATACGAACAAGGTGCCCGACCTCGTCGACGGCTCGTTCGCGAAGACCGCGCCCGTGCTCGCCGAGACCGGTCAGGCGAAGCCCCTCACCGAGGCGTATGCCGCAGAGGTCGACGGCGAGAAGGTGTCGTCGCTGATCCCCGAGGCGTACCTCGAAGACGACGTGCTCACCGTCGAGGGCGAGGATGCGCCGTGGATGCTGCCCTACTCGCTCACCAGCGACGCGATCTGGTTCAACAAGGCGACGCATCCCGAGCTCGCCGAGAACGCGCCCCAGACCTGGGACGACTTCCTCGCGACCATGGATGAGATGAAGGCCGCGGGCGAGACGCCGATCGCCATCGACGGCGACGTCGCAGGCTACAACGCCTACTGGTACACCTCGACGATGGTCGGCCTGGCGGGCCCCGGTTCGCTGCGGAAGATGGCCGCCGACAAGACCGGTAAGGCGTGGGACGACCCCGAGGCGCTCGAGGCCGCGCAGATGATCGAGGAGCTCGTCAAGGGCGACTACTTCATCGACGGATACAACGCCAGCAAGTGGCCCGCGCAGCAGCAGGTGTGGGCGGACGACAAGGCCGTGATGCTCTTCAACGGCACGTGGATCCCCACCGAGACCGGTCCGTACGCCGCCGACGGCTTCGAGTACTCGTCGTTCCCGTTCCCGTCGCTGGGAGACACCGCGCGGGCCGACTTCGTCGGATTCTCCGTGCCGGCCCGCGCGAAGAACGCCGAGAACGCGCAGAAGTTCGCGGCGTTCTTCCTGAACAAGAAGTACCAGGACGCCCTCGGCACCGACGCCAAGATCATCCCGATCCGGTCCGACGCGGCTGTCAGTGAGGAGATGTCGACCGTCAAGGACGCTCTGGACGCTGCGGACTCGTACTACATGCAGAACGACGGCATCAGCTTCCCCGGCTACACCGAGAAGCTGCTGTGGCCCGCGCTGAGCGACCTCGTGCTCGGCAAGACCGACGCGAAGACGTTCGTCGAGACGATGAAGACCGGACAGGTCGACTACTGGAAGCAGAACTCGTGACCGACGTCGCTCTGGCGCCCGCCGCTCCCCTCCCCCGTCGCGGGCGGCGGGGAGGGGGCAGCACGATCGACCAGGCCCGCCGCCGCCTGTTCGTGCCGTTCGTCGGCCCCGCGTTCGTGCTGTACACGATCCTCTTCGTGGTGCCCTCGGTGTACGCGATCTGGATCAGCTTCAACAAGTGGGCCGGTGCCGGCCCCATGGAGTTCGTCGGCCTGGGCAACTACGTCCGGCTGTTCAACGACAAGCTCTTCGTGCGATCGTTCGGCAACACGCTGCTGCTGCTGTTCGTCGTCGGGCTGGCGATCTTCGTGATCGCCTTCGCGCTCACGCTCGTGCTGCGCGATATGACGGGCAAGAAGATCGCGCGGTCGGTGATCTTCTTCCCGCATCTGGTCAACGCGATGATCTTCGGCGTCCTGGCCGGATTCATCTTCAACCCGGGCGGCCTGGTCAACACGCTGCTCGGCGCCTTCGGCGTGACCGATCCGCCCGCCTGGCTCTCTCAGGACAACCTGTTCCCCCTGATCATGGTGATGATGACGTGGATCACCACGGGCTACTTCACCACGATCCTCATGGCCGGCGTCGACCGCATCCCGCCGTACTACTACGAGGACTGCGCCCTCGCCGGCGCGAACGCCTGGCAGCGGCTGCGCCATGTCATCCTGCCCCTGACCTGGGACGTGTTCGGCACGTGCGCCGTGCTGTGGACGATCTCGTCGGTCAAGATCTTCGAGATCATCTGGATCTTCGGCGGATCGACCGGTGCGGGCATGCCGCCGACGCAGACCTGGACCACCGCGGTGTACACCTACGTCACCGCCTTCTCCGGCGAATCCGTGCCCGCCTACGGCGCGGCATCCGCCTCGGCCGTGCTCTCGCTGGCGCTCGTGTCGGTGCTGGTGCTGCTGCTGCGCCGCGTGATGAAGCGCGAAGCGATCGAGTTCTAGGAGATATCGTGACTGCGACCCTCACCGAAGACACCACCCGCACCATCGTGGTGCCCCCCGAGCACCGCCGCCCTCGCCGCCGCAGCGGAGCCGCCATCGGCAACGACCGCAGCGTGATCCGCGCGATCGGGATCGTGCTGCTGTGGGCCTTCGTCGTGCTCAACGTCGCGTGGATGGTGTGGATGGTCATCCAGGCCTTCCGCGACACCCGCTCGATCCTGGCCGACCCGTGGGGGCTGCCCACCTCGCTCGATCCGGTGAACTTCGTCACCGCCTGGACGGTCGGCGACTTCGCGACGGCGACGATGAACAGCGTCGTGACCACGCTGGTCTCGTCGTTCCTCACCGTCGCACTCGCGGCCCCCGCCGCGTACTACCTGAGCCGCGTCGAGAACCGGCTCACGAACTCGCTCACGATGTACTTCGTGCTCGGGCTCGGCATCCCCGCCCAGGTGATCGTCATCCCGCTGTTCGTCATGCTGAACGAGGTCTACCTCACCGACAGTCTCATCGGGCTCAACCTCGTGTACATCGGCGTCTCGATGCCGTTCACCGTCTTCCTGCTCACGGCGTTCTTCCGATCGCTGCCGCTGGAGATGGAGGAGGCGGCGGCTCTAGACGGCACCACCGCCTTCGGCACCTTCTGGCGCATCACGCTGCCGCTGGCCAAGGGCGGCATCCTCACCGCCTTCGTGCTTCAGGTCATCTCGCACTGGAACGAGACCCTCCTGGCGCTGACGCTGCTGCAGTCCACCGAGAAGTACACGCTGCCCGTTGCGCTGATCTCATTCATCCAGCAGCAGACCTACTCCGGCGCCGACTGGGGCGGGCTGTTCGCCGGACTGTGCATCGTCGTGCTGCCGATGCTGGCGATCTATCTGTGGCTGGGCCGCCGGCTCACCGAGGGTCTCACCCTCGGCATGGGCAAATGACTTCGGCGGCGGTGCGGCCGAACCTCCTCGTGGTGATGGCCGACCAGCTCGGCGCGCACGTCATCGACCGCGATGAGGGATGGGTCGACA
>NZ_DAMDLU010000100.1:0-1873 GCF_032084865.1 Microbacterium sp. | reverse complement strand
GCGCCGATCGGGGGCGGAGTTCACCCGCGCCGCCGTGACCTTCCCGCTGTGCGTGCCCTCGCGGGCGTCGCTGCTGACCGGGCGGATGCCGCACGAGCTCGGCGTCGGCGGCAACCGGCACGGTTCGGCGGTGGCGGAGCCGGGGGCGCGCGCCGACAGCATGGGGCACCTGCTCACGGCCGCCGGGTACGACTGCGCGTATGCAGGCAAGTGGCATGCGATCTCGCCCAGCGCGCCGCCGGATGCCGGGTTCGACGTGCTGCACCCGTTCGGCGACCGCGGACTCGCCGACGCCGCGGTGGAGTGGCTGTGGAACCGGGCGGACGCCTCGCGACCTTTCCTGCTGTTCGCCTCGTTCGACGATCCGCACAGCATCTGCGAGTACGCCCGGCGCCAGCCGATGCCCTACGGAGACGTCGATCCCGGTGCGGTGCGGGACGCCCCGCCGCTGCCGGCGAACTTCGAGCCCGCCCCGTTCGAGGCCGAGGCGGTGCACTTCGAGAAGCACGCCGCCCAGCAGACCTACGGCACAGCCGAGTACACACCCGAGGAGTGGCGGCAGTACCGCGCCGCCTACCGACGGCTCGTCGAGCGCACAGATGCCCAGCTGGGGCGGATCCTCGACGCGCTCGACGAGTCGGGTCTCACGGACTCGACCCTGGTCGTGTTCACCAGCGACCACGGCGACGGCGACGGCGCTCATCGGTGGAATCAGAAGACGGCGCTGTTCGAGGAGTGCGTGCGGGTGCCGCTCGTCGTGAGCGGGCCCGGCGTGATCCCCGGCGCGCGCATCGAGCCCGTCTCGGCCGGGCTGGATGTGCTGCCGACGCTGCTCGACGCCGCGGGAGCCGACCTGCCGTCTCATCTGCGCGGAAGCGCGCTGCCGCTCGGAGCGGGCGAGGAGGCATCCGACCGCGTCGTCGGCGTCGAGACCCGTTTCGAGCGCTCCGACCCGCCGCTCACCCGGGGACGCGCGGTCTACCGCGGCCGGTTCAAGTACACGGTCTACAGCTGGGGCCGCCACCGCGAGCAGCTGCATGATCTGGTCGCCGATCCGCTGGAGCAGCGCAACCTCGCCGTCGAGTCGGCGTTCGACGGGCTCCTCGAGGAGATGCGGGCGTGCCTGCTGACCTGGTGCGAGGAGACCGAGGATCGCGAGTTCCTGAAGCTTCTGGCGCTGCCCGCCGGCGCCGAGGCGGCGGTGCACGACGAGATCTTCGCGGTGCCGTACTGATCCCTCCTCGCTCTTGTGGCGGGATGGGCCGAAGCGCAGAATTGGCCCGTCAGCCGAGGAGAGGACGAGGCCATGGCACACGGCGACATCACGCACATCGACATCCCGGTGAACGATCTGGGCAAGGCGAGCGACTTCTACAGCAGGCTGTTCGGCTGGAAGATCGCCGAGCAGCCCGGGTTCGAGGGCTACCCGATGTGGCAGGCCCCGAACGGGATATCCGGCGGCGGGCTCGCCCCCCGCGACGAGGGCTTCAGCCAGCCCAGGTCGTACGTCGAGGTCGACTCGATCGACGAGACGATCGCCGTCGCGAAGGAGGCGGGCGCGACCGTGCTGATGGAGAAGCAGCCCATCACCGACACGAGCGCCTGGGCGGTCATCATCGACCCGGACGGGAACCACATCGGCCTGTACGAGGGCATGACGGGCTGAGCCCGACCTCGGCCTCGCCGCCGCGCCCGGAATGCTTGAGAAACCACTTGCGGCGTGAGAAGCACGTTCATACGCGGTTTCTCACGCGCGAAGTGGTTTCTCCTCGGGTGCCGGGGTGCGGTCAGGCCGACGCGAGCGCACGCTCGACGTGGGCTAGACCGGCGCGGCGGGAACGGCCTTCGCCACGGCGAACTGCCCGGGGGGGGG
>NZ_DAMDLU010000099.1:0-10218 GCF_032084865.1 Microbacterium sp. | reverse complement strand
GTGGCCGACACGCGACGAGACGATGCACTTGGCGAGGTAGAGGGGGTCGCCGCCGGTCTCGACGACCTGGGTGAGGATGAGCACCGGATCGCCGGCGGCGAGCGACAGCTGCCGTCCGCGCGAGGCGCCGACGACACCGGGGGTGAGCTGGCAGGTGCCTGCGCTGACGGCGAGCGCACGCAGCTGCAGGATGCCCGCCAGCAGCGTCGCCGGGCGGCCGGCGAGATCGTTCAGGGCGTCCGCCAGCGGCGCGCTCATGTCGCTGAGATAGCGTCCGGCGGGCAGATGCTCCTGCACGATGGCGATCGGATGCCCCTCGCGATGCAGCACGCTCTCACGGAACCACGTGTTGGCGGCCATGTCGAGGCGCAGATGGCCGGCGACGAAGTCGGTGTTCGGTTGCATGACCATCTCGGCGGGGCGCACGTCGACCGGCTCCTCCGGAGCAGCGAGTGCGACCTCGAACGGGCGCAGCTCCTCCAGTCCGACACGGGGTGCGGAGGCCGTGACGAAGCGTCCGACGCCGCGACGGGTGGAGATCAGACCGTCCTCTTCGAGCAGCATGAGCGCTTCGCGAACCACCGTGCGGCTGACGCCGAGCCCCTCGGCGAGTTCGATCTCGCGAGGGAGTGTCTCACCGACGGGGAAGACGCCCTCGCGGATGCCCTGACCGATGCGGGCGTATGCGGCGACACGCAGCGGCTGACCGACGGTGGCGGTCAGCGGCTGTGCGAAGAAGCTCTGCGTCACGTCGGGTCCTTCCTGCGGTGCGGTCCTTCATTCAACCACGAGCGAAGGCTGAAACTTGATGTTATACCGGAGAGGTATAACATCAGACTGCTCGATCAGTCGGGCCTCTCCCCTCACGTCCGGACAAAGGAGTCTCACTCATGGAATCCACGGCACTGCGCGGCACCCGCCGCACCTCCCGATCGCTCGCCGACACCACGGACGACGGCCTGCTCCGAGGTGGACGCGCCGCGGCGGTCCTCGCGACGCTCATCCTCACCGTGGTCGCGTTCCAGTTGAGCGCCAGCATGATCTCGCCTGCGCTGCCTGACATGTCGCGTCGGCTGAACGCGCCGCTGGATGCGGTGTCGCAGGTGTCGTCGCTCTTCTTCCTCGCCGGCGCGGTCGGGGGCGTCGTGCTGGCACGATGGAGCGACTTCATCGGCCGCAAGCGAGGCCTGCTCATCGTGCTCGGCGTGTTCACCGTCGGCACTCTGCTCTGCCTCTTCGCGGGAAGCCTGCCGCTGCTGCTGGTCGGCCGGGTCATGCAGGGCATGTCGAGCGCCGCCTTCCAGATCTCCTACGTCATCCTGCGCGAGTCGATGAACCCCCGGATGTTCGGCATCATGCTGGGCATCCTCACCGCGATCAACGGCGGAGTCGGCGGGGTCGACGGATGGGTCGGCGGTCTGCTGACCGATGCGTTCGGGTACCGCTCGCTGTTCGTGGTCATTCTCGCGGTCGCCGTGCTCGCGGTGCTCACCGTGCTCTTCGTGCTGCCCGGCCGCACCGCCGCCACGACCAGCGGCCGGATGGACTGGCTTGGCGCTGGAGTTCTCTCGATCGCTCTGATCTGCCTGTCGTACTTCGTCTCCGTCGGCGGGTCTCAGGGCTGGCTCTCGACGAACGCGCTGCTGCTCTTCGCCGGGTTCCTTCTCTCGGTCACCGTGTTCGTCCTCATCGAGAAGAGGGTGGCCACGCCGCTCATCGCCGTGCGTCAGCTGCGATCGCGTCGCGTGTGGCCCGTGCTGACCACCACTGTGCTGACGCTGTCGAGCGTGTTCACCGTGATCAACTTCACTGTCGTGCTGCTCAGCCAGAACAGCGAGTACGGCTTCGGGCTGAACGCCGCCACGTCGGCCCTGCTGTTCCTCGCTCCGCCCGCCCTCCTCGGGCTCGCGGCCGCGCCGCTCTCGGGCTGGATCGCCGACCGGGTCGGCTGGGTCCGCCTGCTGCGGATCGGGCTGGGCATCTGCCTGGCAGCCATGGTGGTGATCGCGCTGTTCCCTGGCAGCCAGTGGACCGTCTTCGCGATGATCGTCGTGCTGGGCGTCGCCTACAACGGGCTCGTGCTCACCACCGCGAACGGCCTCGGGGTGCTGCAGTCGCCGCGGGAGGCACCCGCCGCACTGCCGAGCATGAACAGTGCGGCGTTCGGCACCGGCGCCAGCCTGGGCATCGCGATCGTCGTACCGTTCGTCGCTTCGGGCGGCCTCGGCGGCTTCACCACGGCGCTGTGGATCTCGACCGGCATCACCGTGCTCGCCCTCATCTCCAGCTTCATCCTCGCGAGCGCCGACCGCGACTGACCAGTCGATCCGACACAGTTAGGAAAACACCATGGCCCGTCCCCTCTACTTCGACTGCGACACCGGCATCGACGACTCCCTCGCGCTGGCGTACCTGCTCGCCTCCGCGGAGATCGACCTCGTCGGAGTCGGCGGCGTGCACGGCAACGTCACCGCCGCGCAGGGCGTGGAGAATACGCTGCGCCTGCTCGATCTCGCCGGGCGTGGCGATGTGCCCGTCGCACAGGGCGCGAGCGCGCCGCTGGTCGGCGAGTTCGGCGGCGGTGCCGCGTGGATCCACGGCGCCAACGGCATCGGCGAGGTCGAGCTGCCCGAGGCCGCCGCCAAGGCCATCTCCGACGACGCCGCCGACCTGCTGCTGCGGCTGTCGCACGAGTACGCGGGCGAACTCGAGATCGTCGCCGTGGGCCCGCTCACCAACCTCGGTCTCGCCCTGCAGCGCGACCCCTCGCTCCCCGAGCGCGTGCGCGCGGTAACGGTCATGGGCGGCGCAGCCCTCGTGCCCGGCAACATCACCGCCGTCGCCGAAGCCAACATCGCGCACGACCCCGAGGCGGCGCAGCTCGTGATCGCGGCGGGGTGGCCGATGACGCTCGTGCCACTCGACACCACACTCGAGAACCAGTTCGAGGAAGAGCACAGGGCGCAGCTCGTCGCCTCCGACATCCCCATCGCGCGGGCGGTCGGCGAGGCGCTGGACTTCTACTTCGACTTCTACGTCGAGCTGTACGGACGCCGCAGCAGTGCTCTGCACGACCCGCTGGCCGCGGCGATCGCGGTGGGTGGCATCCAGCCGGCGGTCGCGCCTCGCGTGCCGGTCGAGATCGACACCGCCGACGGACCCTCGCGCGGCCAGACGGTCTGCGATCTGCGCGGCCAGCGGCGCGGCTGGGTCGACCGCGCCGATGCGAACGTGCGGGTCGTGCTCGAGACGGCCACGCAGCTCGCGCCGCATCTGACCGAGCGGCTGCTGGCGCTGGGCGCACCGCGCGGACGATGAGACGACGATCATCCCAGCCGATTCCGAAGGCGGGCGCGTAGCGTCGGGGGCATGACGATTCTCCCGGTCGACGAGGCCGCGATCGCGGAGGCGAAGCAGCTGCGCGATGCGTTCCAGCGCTTCCTGCGCGAGTACGAGTTCGGGATGCGCGAGGTCGAGACCAAGATCTCGATCCTGCGCGACGAATTCACCCACATGCACGCCTACAACCCGATCGAGCACGTCAAGAGTCGCGTCAAGACGCCCGACAGCATCGTCGAGAAGGTCGCCCGCAAGGGCATCGAGGCGGACTTCGACGTGATCCGTCGCGAGATCACCGACATCGCCGGCGTGCGCGTCACCTGCAGCTTCGTCAGCGACGTGTACCGGCTGTTCGACCTGCTCACCCAGCAGGACGACGTGACCGTGCGCCTGGTCAAGGACTACATCGCCGAGCCCAAGCCCAACGGCTACCGCAGCCTGCACGCGATCGTCGAGGTGCCGGTGTTCCTCTCCACCGGCCCGGTGGCGATCCCCGTCGAAGTGCAGTTCCGCACCATCGCGATGGACTTCTGGGCCAGCCTCGAGCACAAGATCCACTACAAGTTCGACGGGCGCGTGCCCGCGCATCTCGTGCAGAGCCTCACCGACGCGGCTGAGGCGGCGGGCGAGCTCGATGTGCGGATGGAGCGCCTGCACCGCGAGGCGCACGAGAGCAATCAGCGCGTCATCGAGGCCTGACGGCGTCGCAGGCGCGGGCTTCAGCCGAGGAACGCCCGGGCGGCCGTGGCCATCGCGGTGACGCCGACCTCGATCGTGGGGTGGATCACCGGGGCGTAGAACGGCGAGTGATTGGTCGGGACGTCCCTGTCGACCGTGCCGTTCGCCACGGCATCCGCGTACACCGTCGGGTCGACGCCGCCCCAGAACCAGAACACGAGGGGCGCGCCCGCGTCGCGGGCGAACCACGACACGTCCTCGCTGCCGGTGAACAGTCCGGGATCGATCACCGACTGCTCGCCGAAGACGCCGCGGAAGGCCGAGACGACCCGCTCGGTGGCATCGGCGTCGTTGATCGTTGCCGGGAGTGTGTGCAGCGTCGAGATCTCGGGCTCGCGTTCGGCGCCGGATGCCGTGGCCTCAGCGCGGATGACGCGCTCGACCCTCTCGAGCACCTTCTCGCGCAGATTCTCGTCGGGATAGCGCAGGCTGAGCTGCAGCGTGGCGTTGGCCGGGATGATGTTGTTCTTCGTTCCCGCGTGGATCGCGCCGACCGTCACGACGGCGAGGTCGCGCGGATCGACCTCGCGCGACACGACGGTCTGCAGCCGCATGATCGTCGCCGCGGCCATGACGATCGGGTCGATCGTCGAGTGCGGGCGCGACCCGTGCCCGCCGCGGCCGTGCAGCACCACCTGGATGCCGTCGGATGCCGACATCTGCGGCCCCGGCCGCACCCCGATCGTGCCGGCGGGCAGGGGAGTGACGTGCTGGCCGAGCACCACGTCGGGCCGTGGGAAGCGGTCGAGGGCCCCGTCGTCGAGCATCGCGCGGGCGCCGGCGCCGTACTCCTCGGCGGGCTGGATCACCACGACGACCGTTCCGCTCCACTGGTCCCGCTCGGCGACCAGCCGCTCGACGGCGCCGATCATGGCGGTCACGTGCATGTCGTGACCGCACGCGTGCATCACTCCGACGGTGTTGCCGTCGGGGTCGACGCCGGTCGCGGTCGACGCGTACGCGAGCCCGGTCTCCTCGACGACGGGCAGTGCGTCCATGTCGGCGCGCAGCCACACCACGGGTCCGGCCTGCTCCGAGCTCGTCGACGGGTTGGCGAGCACACCCACCACGCCGGTGATACCGACGCCCTCGGTCACCTCGAGCCCGAGCTCGCGCAGGTGAGCTGCGGCGATACCGGCAGTGCGCGTCTCCTGGAACGACAGCTCGGGATGCCTGTGCAGATCGATGTAGAGAGCCTCGAGGTCGACGGTCATGCGTTGAGCCTAGCCCCGGGTATCCGCCGATCGGGCTGCTGCCGGCTGAGGCGTGATACTGTTCTCATGTCCCTCCGCCGGAGGCTTCACTCTCAACAGCTGCGCGAGTCTCGCTGCAGCCATCACCCAGATCCCGACCCGCGTGTGAGTGCCGCGGACCCGGATCACCCGATCCCGTCGAGTCATGCGCCCCGCGCCACTCGGTCGGCATCGCAGCACCGTGCACGCCGGACAATTCAGCGTGGCACCCCGGTCGCGACAGCGACCAGATCAACAGAAAGCAGAAGCACATGGCCACTGGCACTGTGAAATGGTTCAACTCCGAGAAGGGCTTCGGCTTCATCGCTCCCGATGACGGCTCCGATGACCTGTTCGCGCACTTCTCGGCCATCGAGAGCTCCGGCTACAAGGAGCTCACCGAGAACCAGAAGGTGGAGTTCGAGCCCGAGCGCGGCCCCAAGGGCATGCAGGCGGCGAAGATCCGCCCGCTCTGATCCGAGCGTCTACAGAACCGGCCGGTACCCGTATGGGTGCCGGCCGGTTCTTTTCGTCGGGCCAAGCCTGTCAGGCGGTCCGGCGCTTCCGATAGCGGCGGTTGCGCACGCCCAGCAGAGCGGATGCCAGCAGCGCAGCGCCCACCGAGGCGGTGAGGATCGCGACCTTCGCCTGATCGTGGTGCGGGTCTGCGACGTCGAAGCTCAGCTCGGCGACGAGAAGCGAGACCGTGAAGCCGATGCCGGCGAGCAATCCCACGCCGATGATGTCGATCCACCGCAGCGACGGATCGAGGTCGATCCGTCGCACACGGGTGATCGCCCACGTGGCCAGGGCGATGCCGATCGGCTTGCCCGCGATCAGGCCGAGCATGATGCCCAGCACCACGGGGTCGGCGAGCGCCGAGATCCAGCCCTCAGCGCCGCCGATGGCCACCCCGGCCGAGAAGAACGCGAACACGGGCACGGCGAAACCGCTGGAGAGCGGACGGAACCGATGCTCGAAGACCTCCGCGAGGCCGGGCCCGGTCTCCTCGTCGTGGGCGGCCCTGCGGTGCAGCACGGGCACGGTGAAGCCCAGCAGCACTCCCGCGATCGTCGCGTGGATGCCCGAGGCGTGCACGAGCGCCCACGCGGCGAAGCCGATGGGCAGCAGGATGAGCCATGCCGCCGACGGCCGCAGGTCGAAGAACTGCCGGTATCGCTGCGCGATCACGCCGTATGCGGCGATCGCGAGCACCGCCAGCAGCAGCGGGACGATGTCGATGGTGTCGGTGTAGAAGATCGCGATGATCGCGATCGCGACGAGGTCGTCGACCACGGCGAGGGTCAGCAGGAAGATGCGCAGCGCGCTGGGCAGGTTCGAGCCGATGATGGCCAGCACCGCGACGGCGAACGCGATGTCGGTGGCAGTGGGGATCGCCCATCCGCTCGCCGCACCCGGTGCGCCGCTCGTGACCGCGACGTAGACGAGGGCGGGCACCGCGACGCCGCCGAGTGCGGCGACGACGGGGACGATGGCCGTGCTGAACCGCCGCAGATCCCCGGCGACGAACTCGCGCTTGAGCTCGAGGCCGACCAGGAAGAAGAAGACCGCCAGCAGCCCGTCCGCCGCCCATTGCCCGAGGGTCAGCTCGAGATGCCACGGCTGGTAGCCGACCTTCAGGTCGCGAAGGGCGAAGTAGCCGTCGGCCCACGGCGAGTTCGCCCACAGCAGCGCGATGGCTGCGGCGGCGACGAGCAGCACACCACCGGTGGTCTCGGCGCGGAGGATCTCGCCGATGCGCCGGGATTCGGCGCGGGACGAGGTCGGGAACAGCGGGCGGGGAAGGGAGGAGGAGCGCATCATGCGGGCCTTCCGGGTCGGCGGACGATGACGTCGACCAGGCTTCCCGACACTCCTCCTCCACCCTATCTCGCCGGGTGCGGCCGCGCTGAGGGGCGGATGCCAGGCATCCGCCCCTCAGCGGGTGTCAGCGCCTGCGGCCGGCGACCGGGATGGGACCGGTGACGCTCAGCTCGTCCTCCCAGCACTGGATGCCCGTGACCTCGGGCATCCGCTCTCGGGTGAAGACCGGATCGAGGCCGGCCCGGCGCTGGTCGAGGTAGTCGCGCAGCAGCTTGAATGCGACGCCCGAGAGCAGCGCGATGGCGACGAGGTTCACGATCGCCATGATTCCCATGATGCTGTCGGCGGTGTTCCAGATGAGGTCGGCCGACGCGATCGAGCCGAGGAAGACGACGAGCACCACCAGGGCGCGGTAGGTCTGCAGCACGCCGCGCTTCGCGCGGATGAACTCGATGTTCGATTCGCCGTAGTAGTAGTTGCCGAGGATCGAGCTGAAGGCCAGCAGGAAGATGATCACGCTCAGCACGATGTTCGACCATGAGCCGAGCGAGCTGACCAGGGCGTTCTGCGTGAGCACGATGCCCTGCTCGGCGTTCGCGAGGTCGGGAGTGGCGACGAGCACGATGAACGCGGTGATCGAGCAGACCAGGAACGTGTCGAAGTAGACGCCGAGAGTCTGCACCAGACCCTGCTTGACCGGGTGTGTGACCGCGGCGGTGGCGCCGGCGTTCGGGGCAGAGCCCAGGCCGGCCTCGTTCGAGAACATGCCGCGCTTCGCTCCGATCATGATGATGGTGCCCAGCGCGCCGCCGGCGACCTCCTGCGTGCCCCAGGCCTGCGTGTAGATCGACGCGAAGACGTCGGGCAGGCGGTCGATGTGGATGCCGACGATGACCAGGCCGAGGATCAGATACAGCAGGGCCATCAGCGGCACGACGGCTGACGACACCGACGCGATGCGGCGGACTCCGCCGAAGATGACCAGCGCGGTGAGCGTGGCGAGCACGGCGCCGACCACCCACGGGATCCACGTGACCTCGCCGCCGAAGCTGCCCGATACGGTGGCGCTGATGGTGTTGGCCTGCAGCGAGTTGAACGAGAACGGGAAGCACAAGATGAGGATGACCGCGAAGACGATGCCCATCCAGCGGGCCTTCAGCCCGTGCTGCATGTAGTACGCGGGACCGCCCCGGAACCCGTCCCGGTCGCGCACCTTGAACGTCTGGCCCAGAGTCGACTCGATGAAGCTCGAGGCGCCGCCGATGAACGCCATCGTCCACATCCAGAACACCGCACCGGGGCCGCCGATCGCGATCGCGGTGCCGACGCCGGCGATGTTGCCGACGCCGACCCGGGATGCCGCCGAGATGGTGAACGCCTGGAACGCCGACACCGACTGCGGCCTGCCGTCGGCATCCGTCGGCGTGCGGTCGGTGAGCGTGCGGAACATCTCGGGGATGAGCCGGAACTGCACGACGCCCGAGCGGAAGGTGAAGTAGAGGCCGAGCAGCAGCAGGATGGGCAGAACCGCCCACGTCCAGAGCTTGTCGCCGAAGAAGAGCACGAAGTCGTTGAGGGCGTCCATCCGTCCAGTATTCAGGGGTGAGCCCGCGGAGGAGGACAGCGCCGGGCGGAACGGGCATACCGGGTTCTGCTTTGATGTGTTTGTGAAGACGACTGACGAAAGCCGGCCCGCCGGAGTCGGAGCCCTGCTGTGGCTGGCTCTGGCGACCTTCTCGATGGGGATCGACGGGTACGTGCTCGCCGGACTGCTGCCGCAGATCGAAGACGACCTCGACATCTCGAAGGCCGCGGCCGGGCAGCTCGTCGCGGTGTTCGCCCTCACCGCGGCCGTCGCGGGTCCGGTGCTGTCGTCGGTCACCGGCCGCTGGGAGCGCAAGCTCGTCATCTCGCTCTCGCTGGGCGTGTTCGTGATCGGCAACCTGATGATCGCGGTGTCGACGAGCTACGCGATGGCGATGTCGGGGCGCGTCGTCTCGGCCGTTGGCGGCGCGCTGCTCAGCGCCGTCGTCAGCGCCTACGTGGTCGCGGCGTCGCCGCCCGAGCGCCGCGGCCGAGCCCTGGCGTTCGTGCTCGGGGGGTTCCTCACCGCGACGGCGCTCGGTGTTCCCGTCGGCCTGGTGATCGGGCAGGACGACTGGCGGATGCCGCTGTTCCTCGTCTCCGCCGTGGGCGCGGTCGCGCTGATCGGGATCCTCGTCAACGTGCCCCGGCTGCACCTGCCGGCGCTCACGCTGCGTCAGACGCTCAGCCCGCTGGCGCGACCGGCGGTGATCGGGGCGGTCCTCGTCGCGACCGGCATCATGTGCGCGAGCTACCTGTGCTTCACGTACGCGGCGTACATCTTCGAGCCGAGGGTGGGCAAGGGCGAGCCGATCATCGCGGCGATGTTCGGGTACGGCATGGTCAGCCTCGGAGGCAACATCCTCTCCGGTCGCGTCACCGACCGGGTGGGGCCGACGCGGGTGATCGGGCTGATCATCGGCATCCTCATCGCGGTGGCGCTGCTCGGCACCGCGGGCCTGCTGCTGCCCGGCGCCGCCGGCGCGGTGGCGGCCTTCGCCTGGTTCTTCGGATGCGCGTTCTTCAACGGCGGCTCGGGTGTGGCGCTGCAGTCGCGCCTCGGCGACATCGCCCCCGAGTCGATGTCGCTCGTGCTCGCGCTGAACGGCAGCGGCATGCAGCTCGGATCGGCGCTCGGCGGCATGCTGGGTGGGCTGCTGCTGGCATCCGGAGTGGCGCCCGACGGTCTGCTGCCCGCCTCGGCCGTCGTGCTCGCGGTGACGCTGGGGCTGCACCTGCTCGTCTCGCGCGCCACGCCGCGCGTTCTCGTCGCCGCCTGATCGCACTAACGCACGTCTCGGCGGATGCCTGATGCCTACCGGCGCGGGGGCGCTGTCGTGCTGCGCACGATGAGCTCGTACGGCAGGTCGGCGACGGCCGCGGCATCCGGAGCGCCCTCGAGCTGCGCCAGGATCGCCGCCGCCGCCCGCTCGCCCTGCGCGAGCGGGAACTGGTCGACGGTCGTGAGCTCGAAGAACTCCCCGAGCTCGTACCCGTCGAT
>NZ_DAMDLU010000098.1:0-10440 GCF_032084865.1 Microbacterium sp. | reverse complement strand
GTCGGCGTCGCCCGCGCCCTCGTCTCGAAGCCGCCGCTGCTGCTCTGCGACGAACCCACCTCGTCGCTCGACGCGTCGACGACCGCCGATGTGCTGCGCGTGCTCGCCAACGCCCGCGACCAGCTCGGAACCACCGTCATCGTCATCACCCACGACCTCGACGTCGTCAAGGCGATCTGCGACCGCGCCGCACTGCTCGAGAGGGGCCGCCTGCGCGACCTCTTCGAGATCGACGCCGCCGGACCCCGCTCACTGCCGAGCTACTACGAGCAGGTCAAGCGGGAGCTGACGGCATGACCTGGCTGACCGACCTGCTCGCCGAATACGGCGCCGACATCGCCGAATCGATGGCCGAGACCGGATATATGGTGCTCGTCTCCCTCCTCGCCGCGGTGCTCGTCGGCCTGCCGCTCGGCACCGTCGTGTACCTCACCGAACGCGGCGGCATCGCCGAGCACCGCGCCGTCAACACCATCGCGAACCTGTACATCAACATCGTCCGCTCGTTCCCGTTCCTGCTGCTCGTCGTCTTCCTCATCCCGTTCACCCGCGCGGTGATCGGCACGAGCTTCGGAACCCAGGCGGCGACCCTGCCGCTCTGCTTCGTCGCCGTGGCGATCTACGCCCGCCTCACCGAGCAGATCCTGCGCGAGATCCCCGCGGGCATCTCGAAGGTCGCCGTCGCGTCGGGCGCGACGGTGCCGCAGGCTGTGTTCCGGATGCTGCTGCCCGAGGCCCGCTCGGGGCTCGTCTACGCCCTGACATCGGCCGCGATCAGCCTGCTGTCGTACTCGACCGTGCTGGGCGTCGTGGGCGGCGGCGGCATCGGCGACTTCGCGATGCGCTACGGCTACCAGGTCTACAACGACAACCTCATGTACCTCACGATCGTCATCATCATCGTCTGCGTGCTCGCCATCCAAGCCGTCGGGCACCGCACCTCGGTGCGGCTCGACCACCGCTGAATCCCCGCATCCGGAACCCCATCGAAACGGAAGACACCATGAAGAAGTCCCGCCTCGCCTTCGCCGCCGCCGGTCTCGGCCTCGCGCTCGCCGTCACCGCCTGCGCGCCGGCAGCAGATGAGAAGACGGATGCCGATGCCGGCGAGCCCACCGTCCTCAAGGTGGCCGCCGTGCAGGCGCCGATGACCGACGTCGTGAAGGCCGCGGGCGAGGCGATCGGCGACGGCTACGAGATCCAGCTCGTCGAGGTCGCCGACTACATCACCGCGAACACGATCCTGGGCAGCGGCGACGTGTACGCGAACTTCTCGCAGCACGTGCCCTACATGGAGACGTTCAACGAGGGGAACGACGCGAGCCTCGTCGGCGTGCAGCCGGTCTACAACTTCGTCATCGCCTTCTACTCGAAGACTCTCGACGACATCGCCGACGTGCCCGAGGGCGGCAAGGTCGCCATTCCCGACGATCCGTCCAACACCGGCCGCGCGCTCAAGCTGCTCGCGGCGAACGACGTCATCGCACTCGACCCGGAAGTCGACCCCTACGCGGCGACGGTCAAGGACATCACCGAGAACCCGAAGAGCCTCGAGTTCGTGCAGGTGCCCATCGCATCGCTGAACGCCGCGTACGAAGAGGCCGACCTCGTCTTCCAGTGGCCCTCGCACATCAAGGCGCTCGGCCTCACCCCCGACGACGACGGACTGATCACCGAGCTCGACGACCGGTTCGCGCTGAACCTCGTCGTGCAGCAGAAGGACGCCGACTCCGACGCGACCAAGGCGCTCGAGAAGGCGTTCACGAGCGACGCGGTGCGCAAGGTCATCGAGGGCAACGGCACCATCACGACCGCCTGGTGATGCGCGGAGACGGTCGCTGACTGTCGTCAGGTGACAACGGTAGGCGCGGTCGGCGCCGGATGCCCTTGTGCATTCACCACAGTCGACTTCGCCTCTCGTTGTCGGACTCCTACGGTTGAAAGACACCTGCTCCTTCCTGAGAGGAATCGCCATGGTCGACGCAGCCATCCGTCCCACCACTGCCGCTGACGCCCCCACCGCGGCGCCGACGCCCCACTCGATCGACGTCGATCGAGTGAACGAGCTTCTTCTCGGCACCTGGGCCGAGACCCGCCGTGAGGCCCGCGAGATGATCAAGGACCCGGCGTTCTGGCGCGACGACAGCCTTGCCAAGGACGAGCACCGCGAGCGCGTGCTCTCGCAGCTGCACCTGCTCGTCGAGAACCGTGCCGTGCACCGTGCCTTCCCGAAGCGCTTCGGCGGCGAAGAGAACAACGGCGCCAACATCGCCGGATTCGAAGAGCTCGTCGCGGCCGACCCGAGCCTGCAGATCAAGTCGGGCGTGCAGTGGGGACTGTTCGGCTCGGCGATCCTGCAGCTCGGCACCGAGCAGCACCACGAGAAGTGGCTGCCCGGGGTGATGGACCTGTCGATCCCCGGCGCCTTCGCGATGACCGAGATCGGTCACGGCTCCGACGTCGCTGCGGTGGGCACCACCGCCACGTACGACCCCGAAGCCGAGGAGTTCGTGATCAACACGCCGTTCCGCGCAGCGACGAAGGAGTACCTCGGCAACGCCGCCCTGCACGGCATCGCGGCGACGGTGTTCGCGCAGCTGATCACCAACGGCGTCAACCACGGCGTGCACTGCTTCTACGTGCCGCTGCGCGGAGACGACGGCAACGACCTGCCGGGCATCGGCCGCGAGGACGACGGGCTCAAGGGCGGACTGAACGGCATCGACAACGGCCGCCTCAGCTTCGACCACGTGCGCATCCCGCGCACCAACCTGCTCAACCGCTACGGTGACGTCTCCGCCGACGGCACGTACTCGAGCGAGATCGAGAGCCCCGGACGACGGTTCTTCACCATGCTCGGCACCCTCGTGCAGGGGCGCGTCTCGCTCGACGGCGCAGCGGCGTGGGCATCCGCCCTCGGTCTGCACATCGCGATGACCTACGCCGCCCAGCGCCGCCAGTTCGACGGCGCGAACGGCGAAGAGACCGTGCTGCTCGACTACGGCAAGCACCAGCGCCGGCTGCTGCCGCGCCTCGCCACCACGTACGCGCAGATCTTCGCGCACGACGAGTTCCTGCAGAAGTTCGACGGCGTCTTCTCCGGCCGCACCGACACCCCGGACGACCGCGAAGACCTCGAGACCCTGGCCGCCGCGCTCAAGCCGCTGTCGACCTGGCACGCGCTCGACACCCTGCAGGAGGCACGCGAGGCCTGCGGTGGCGCCGGCTTCATGTTCGAGAACCGTCTCGTGGGGCTGCGCGCCGACCTCGACATCTACGTCACCTTCGAGGGCGACAACAACATCCTGCTGCAGTTGGTCGGCAAGCGCCTGCTCACCGACTTTGCCCGGCAGTTCAAGGGCGCGGATGCCAGGACGCTCGCCCGCTACGCCGTCGGACAGACGGCGGGCAAGGTGTTCCACGGTGCAGGGCTGCGAGCCCTCGGCCAGGCCGTCGCCGACTTCGGCCAGGTCGCCCGCTCGGTCGAGCTCGGCCTGCGCGAAGAGCAGCAGCACGAGCTGCTCACCGAGCGCGTGCAGCAGATGGTCGCCGACATCGCCGGGCGCCTGCGCGCCGCGGGCAAGGACAAGGTGCTCGGCGAGAAGCTGTTCAACGAGAACCAGGCCGAGCTGATCGAGGCCGCCCGTGCCCACGGCGAGCTGCTGCAGTGGGAGGCGTTCACCGACGCCATCCGCAAGATCGACGACGCCGGTACCCGGCAGGTGCTCACCTGGCTGCGCGACCTGTTCGGCCTGTCGCTGATCGAGAAGCACCTCGCCTGGCACATGATCAATGGTCGCCTGTCGACGCAGCGCGCCGCCGCGGTCTCGAGCTACATCGACCGCCTCTGCCGACGGCTGCGTCCGCACGCCCTCGAGCTCGTGCAGGCGTTCGGCTACGAGCCCGAGCACGTGCGCGCTCCGATCGCGAGCGGCGTTGAGCAGCAGCGCCAGGATGAGGCCCGCGCGCACTACGCCGCGCTCGAGGCATCCGGCGAGGCGCCCGTGTCGGAGAAGGTGCTGCGCCAGAAGAAGCGCTGAGCGCCTCGCGCGGAGATGTGCGCCTGCCGCGGACGGATTCTCGGATCCTGTCCGCGGCAGGCGTCTTTCTCCGCAGGTAACGTGGCGGCATGGCATCCCTCCTCACCGCGGCCGACGGACGCGCCCGCTGCGCCTGGGTCGGCGACGACGCCGAGTACCGCCGATATCACGACGAGGAGTGGGGCCACCCGCTGCACGGCGACCGCGCACTGTTCGAGAAGATGGCGCTCGAGGGGTTCCAGGCCGGGCTCAGCTGGATCACGATCCTGCGCAAGCGCCCGCGCTTCCGGGAGGTCTTCGCCGGGTTCGACCCCGCGGCGGTCGCCGCCTTCGGCACCGATGACGTCGATCGGCTGATGACGGATGCCGGCATCATCCGCAACCGGGCGAAGATCGAGGCCACGATCTCGAACGCCGCACTGGTGCGCGACATGGCCGAGGGGGAGCTGGATGCCCTGATGTGGTCGTTCGCGCCGCAGGCATCCCGCCCCCGACCGCGCGACTTCGCCGACGTGCCCGCCGTCACGGCGGAATCGACGGCGCTCAGCACGGCGCTGCGCGCCCGCGGCTTCCGGTTCGTGGGGCCGACGACGATGTACGCGCTGATGCAGTCGGCGGGCATGGTCGACGATCACGTCGATGGGTGCTGGCGCGCCTGACCGCCCTCCGCCTCCGCAGCCGGAGAGCGGAGTGCCGACCGGATATGATCAACGCCGGGGGGTGTCTTCCTGCGCCTCGCGCCTAGTGAGGGAGGGACTCGTGGCGAAGCGCATCACGTCGCCGCCTCCCACGCTGGCCGGCTACAGCTACGTGCGGCCCCTCGGCTCGGGCGGCTTCGCCGACGTCTTCCTCTACGAGCAGGACATGCCCCGTCGCGTCGCCGCCGTGAAGGTGCTGCTCGCCGACGCCGTGAACCCCGACGTGCTGCGCGCATTCAACGCCGAAGCCGACATCTCCGCGCGGCTCAGCGCGCATCCGTCGATCGTCACGATCTACCAGGCGTCGATCTCGGCCGACGGCCGCCCGTACTTCGCGATGGAGTACTGCCCCGACACGATGAGCGCCCGCTACCGCACGGCGCCGCTGCCACTGGCGGAGGTGCTCGACACCGGCGTGCGCATCGCCGGCGCGCTCGAGACCGTGCACCGCGCGGGACTGCTGCATCGAGACATCAAGCCGTCGAACGTGCTGATCAACTCGCTCGGCTCGCCGGTTCTCGCCGACTTCGGCATCGCCGCCGCGGTGGTGGATGCCGGTGAAAGCGACGTCTTCGCGATGTCGGTGCCGTGGAGCTCGCCCGAGGTGCTGCAGGAGCGCGTGACCGGGTCGGTGCCCAGCGAGGTGTGGAGCCTCGCGGCGACCCTGTACACGCTGCTCGCCGGGCGCAGCCCGTTCGAGCTGCCCGACCGGGCGTCGAACTCCCGCGATCAGCTGCGACAGCGTATCATCCGCGCGCGCTACGCGCCGATCCCCGTCGCGGGCATGCCGCCGATCATCGATCAGGTCCTCGCCACGGCGATGCATCGCGACCCCGCGCAGCGGTTCCCGACCATGGCGGCCTTCGCCGACCGCCTGCGCTGGGCCCAGTACGAGCTCGGCATCGCCCCGACCGCCTTCGAAGCAGCCTCCGCCGAGTGGGCCGCTGCGGCTCCCGTCAGCTTCGCGGATGCCGGTCACCGCGGACCCGTCATCACCACCGTCGCCCCGGACTCGCGTCGCGCCGCGCGCGCCGAGAAGCAGCGCACGAGCCTCCGCGACCGCGACGATCTTCCGGCCCCGACCCGCACGCGCTCGCCGTGGACGGCGGGCGTCATCGGCGCGCTCGTCGGAGCAGCCGCGATCGCGACGATCGGCGTCGTCGTGCTCACCGTGACCGGTATCCTCTGATGGCGATCGGCAGACAGGCGCAGCCGCCCGCGCCCGCACGCTCCCGCGGGCGTCTCATCGCCGGCATCGCCGGGGCCGTCGCCGTCCTGGTCGTCATCGTGCTCGCCGTCACCGCGCAGGGCTACCAGGCGCAGGAGGTCCCCCGCCTGGAGTCGTCGGTGTGGGTGATGCGCGAATCGGGCCAGTACGCACGGGTCAACACCGAGCTCGCCGAGATCGACACGGTCCGGTCGGCGGATTCACCCGAAGCGGTCTGGCAGAGCGGACAGTCGGCGGTGCTGTTCAGTCAGGGCAGCCGGCAGCGCTGGGACATCGATCCGGCGAGTCCGGACGATCTGCTCGCGGATGCCGGAGACGACGGCGCCCCCTCGGCATCCGTCCCCACGCCGGCCGGCACCCGCCAGATCGTCTCGGCCGGATCGTTCGTCGCCTACCGCACCGACACCGGCCAGGTGTCGGTGTCGTCGCTCGATCCCGGAGCGGCGACGGCGCTGGTCGACCCGTTCGCCGAGGTCGAGGTCGAAGAGGGGGAGGACCGGCCGACGTACGTCGCCGATGCGATCGGCCTCTCACCCGCCGGCCTGCTCGCGATGTACTCCTCCGACGAGGGCGCAGTGCGCCTCTTCGACGTCGGCGAGCATCGCTTCATCGGCGCTTCATCGGCGCTCGCCGGGGCACCGGACGGCGACGCCGACCTGGCCCTCACGGTCGTCGGCGAGCGCTGGGTGCTGCTGCAGCGCAGTGCCGGCAGGCTCTGGATCGCGGGCCGCGACGACGCCGTCGATCTCGACGTCGCCGACGACGCGGTGCTGCAGGGCGGCGCCGCGCGCGGCGACGACGTGCTGATCGCCGACTCGAACGGGCTGGTGTCGGTGACGCTGCGCAGCGGCGAGGTCGAGCGCCTCGCCGACGCGGACGGCGTGCCCGCCGCTCCCGTCGTGGTCGGCTCGACGCGATACGCGGCGTGGGTCGACACGGGTTCGGCGACGCTGTGGTCGGACGGCGACGTCACCGCGCTCACCGTGCCCGGCGAGGCGCTCGAATCGGCCGACATCCAGCCGGTCTTCCGCGCCAACGGTGATCGCGCGGTGCTCACCGAGCTCGCGACCGGGCTCATCTGGACGGCTCCCGACGGCCGGCTGGTGCCGCTCGAGCAGTGGGACGTCGACGACGAGACGCAGGAGCAGGAAGGCCGGGTCGTCGTCGAGGACGTCGCCGAGCAGCTGCCGCCGACCGCGGTGGACGACGCCTTCGGGGTGCGGCCGGGGGAGCAGGTCGTGCTGCCCGTGCTGCTGAACGATCACGATCCGAACCGCAAGGACGTGCTGACGATCGACGCGTCCTCCATCGAGGGCGGACTCGCCGACCCCGCGTTCGGCGAGCTCTCACTGGTGGGCAACGGTCAGTCGCTGGTGGTCGACGTGCGGGCGACATCCGGCCAGACCACGTTCAGCTACACGGTGACCGACGGCGCGGCCGTATCGCAGCCGGCGACCGTCATGCTCACCGTGGCCGCAGACGACGCGAACACGGCGCCCGTCTGGTGCGGTGTCGACGGATGCCGGCAGGACTGGCCGTCTCCCGAGCTGCTGCCCGGCGGCAGCACGATCGTGCCGGTGCTGTCGGGGTGGGTCGACCCCGAGGGTGACCCGTTCGTGCTCAGCGACGCGTACGAGGTCGACAGCGCCGCTGCCGTCATGGTCGTGCCGACTGCAGACGGACGCGTCGCGATCCGGCACACCGATCCCAACGCGGCGGATGCCGTGATCCCCGTCACGGTCATCGTCGCCGACTCCCGTGGTGCCGCCGCCGAGAAGACACTCGAGGTGCGGGTGAGCAGCAGCCCCGCGATGCAGGCCGCGCCGGTGGCGATCACGGCGCGCATCGGCGAGCCGCAGGCCGTGCGCATCGGCGATCATCTCACCGGGGGATCCGGCTCATACCGGCTCGTCGACGCGGTGCAGACCGCGGCGACCGCCGAGGGGATGACGGTGGTGCCGAACACGGCATCCGGCGACGTCGAGGTGACCGTCCCCGAAGCGGGCCAGTACGTCGTGACGTACACCGCGCAGGACACGACGACCCAGGCCGAGCAGTCGGCCGTCATCCGGATCACCGCCGTCGACGGCGCCGCCTCGCTGACCATGGCGCCGGTGACCGCCTTCGTCCGCGAGGGCGAGGACACGACCGTCGACGTGCTGCGCGCCGTGCAGAACACGAGCGGACGCGTGCTGATCCTGGCCGGGGCGGTGAGCTCGACCCCGCAGCTGACGGCGAACGTGGTCGGCAACGAGCGTCTCCGCGTCAGCGGCACGACCTCCGATGGCGAGCCGGGTGTCATCGGCAAGGCCACGGTGACCGTGGCCGACGGGTCGGGTGCGGCGGTCGAGGGAACGGTGACGGTCTTCCTCGCTCCGCCGTCGACGGTCACCCGGCCGATCGTGTTCCCGGACGCCGTGACGGTGCGCGCCGGTGCCCTGACACGGATCGACGTCACCGCGAACGACGTCGCGCCGCGCGGAGAGCCGCTGATCGTGCGTCCTGATGTCAGCGGATCCGATCAGGAGGGCGAGCTCGTGTTCGCCGACGGCGGTGCGCTGCGCTACCTCGCACCGGCCACCCCCGGTACGTACCGCCTGACCTACGCGGTGTCGCTCGAGCGCAGCCCCGAGCTCTTCGACAGCGGATCGGTGACGGTGACCGTCGTTCCCTCCGGCACCAACCGCGCACCGAATCCGCCGACGCTCACCGGACGCGTGCTGAGCGGGCAGACCGTGTCGCTCACCGTGCCGACGAGCGGGATGGATCCCGACGGAGACCGCGTGACCCTCGCGACCGTGGAGCAGCCGGATCGCGGCCGGGGGACGGCCACGATCTCCGCCGCCGGCGACGCGATCGTCTATCGCGCCCCTGCCGGTGGGGTGGAGGGCGGGCAGGTGACGTTCCGGTACTCGGTCCGCGACTCCCAGGGCGAGGCGGGTTCGGGGCGGATCCGCATCGGCGTGCTCGACGCGAGGGTGACGGATGCCGCGCCCGTCGCGTACAGCGACTACGTCCGCGTCGAGGCGGGCTCGGCGACGCCCGTGGTGCTCCACCCCGCGGCGAACGACTCCGACCCGGGGCAGGGCGAGCTCGAGATCATCGATCTCGTGCCCAACGCACCCACCGTGCCCGGCAACCCGCTGCACGCGCGACTCGACGCGCTCATCGACCCCGACACGTCACTCGACGATGGACGGATCGTGCTGCGCGCGGGTGACATCGCGGGCACGAACTCGTACTTCTACACCGTGCGCTCCACCCGCACGGCGAGCACCGCGCAGGGGCTCATCGTCGTGTCGGTCACCGACGGCGCCGTCGTCGACCAGCCGGTCGTCTCCGACACGGTGCTCACCGCCCGCGACCGGGCCGAGCTGGCGTCGGGCGGCATCGACGTGCTCGGCGACCGTGTGCAGTGGGCATCGGGCGACGTGCGATCGTTGAAGCTGAGCCTGTGGGGCGATGCCCGCGGGTACACGGTGAAGGGCAGCCGCATCATCGGCACGGCCCCGCAGGACGGCGATCTCGTGCCGTTCCAGGTCACCGGCACGTCGCCCGCCGGGCGAGACGTCGTCGGGTACGGGTTCCTGCACATCCCCGCGTTCGACGACATGCGCGTGCAGCTGAAGCAGGGCGTGAAGCCGGTGGTGGTCGACGAGGACGCCTCGAAGACCTTCGACGTGCGCGAGCTGCTCGATCTGCCGGCATCCGACGACGTCGACCTCGGCGACGGCCCGTTCCTCGCCCAGCGCGCCGCTGCCACCTGCACCGCCGGTTCCGGCACGACCGCGGTGTACGCGGCAGGGCGCGACGCCCCGTGGTCGGACAGCTGCCTCGTGTCGGTGCGCCTCGACGGACAGCGCGCATGGTCGTACGTCGACGTGCCGGTCAGCATCCGCCCGTCGGCGCCGCAGCTCGTGCTGTCGTCGATCTCGCACACGGTCGCTCCGGGCGCCACGACCGACATCGACCTGTACACCGGGATGGCCTCGTGGGAGGGCGGACGCGAGGGCGACCGCTCGTCGCTGCAGTACCGGATCGCGTATTCGGGACCGTCCTTCATCGTCACCCAGCAGGGCGCGACGTTGAGCGTCGAGGCTCGAGCGGATGCCCGTTCCGGCGCCGTCGAGCAGGTCGCCGTGACGGTTCCGTCGGACGGTGAGCCGACGGCCGTGCTGCGACTCGTCGTCGGCGCCGCACCCCCCGACGCCCCGCGTGGCGCCACCCTGACGCGTCAGTGCGTGGTCACCAGCGGCGGATGCTCGATCGACGTCGTCGATGTCGCCGGCGAGTACGACCCGTTCGCGGGCAAGCCGGGAGCCGGACTGCAGCTGGTCTCGCTGGGCGCCGGAGCCCGTTGCGACGTCGCCGCCCTTACGGCGGCGAACGGCCGAGCAGTCAACGTCAGCTGGCCGGCCGGCGGGCAGGCGCCCGGCGGCCAGTGCACCGCGCCGTTCACGGTGGCGGATGCTCA
>NZ_DAMDLU010000097.1:0-10580 GCF_032084865.1 Microbacterium sp. | reverse complement strand
GAGCACGCGCAGCTCTTCATGAGCCGCTGGGAACTCATCGTGCGCGCCCGCGCCGGCGCGGTGATCACCGCCTCGCGAGCGTCGGGCCCGGTGGGCCGGCTGCTCGACGGACTGCCACGCCGTGCGCTGCTGCGGCTGAGCAGCAGGGTGGAGCACATCGCCGCCGGAGGAGAGTCCGCTGCGTTCGATCCGCATCGGCCGCCCGGGCGTGGATCGCTCGACGGCCGCGACGTGCAGCTCTGCTGGACCGATCCGGTCGCGGCCGGCGGCGAAGCCGCGGATCTCGGACCGATGGGCGGCGGATCCACCGGCAGCGGGCGACGGGAGGGCGCACGCCGGCGCGGCGCGGACGGCTGGCGGCTTTCGCACACCACCACCGGTGTGGTGACCTCGGCGGTCGAGGATACCCGGAGGGCACTCGCGCTCGCGCACCCGGGATGCCGGGTGATCATCCTCACCGAGAGCGGCTCGGGGGGGGTCGATCCGGAGGCCGAGGGTGCGCCGCTGGTGATCGTCGGGGATCCCGAGCAGTGGCGTGCTCAGTGGTCTCTGCTGCAGGGCATTCGCAGCGGCGGCGAACTCGTCGTCGCGGCCGAATGCGCGACGGAGCTGCGCCAGCTTGCCGGCGTGCGCGACACCCCGCCGTTCGCACGTCTCCACGAGGGTCGGGCGTGGGTCGTGGCGTCCGGTGGCAGGCCGCGGCGGGTGCGACTGATGTGAGCGCGCGGTGTCAGATGCCGGAGCCCGGGCGGATCATGCCGACCGGGTGACCGCCGCCGAGCACGTCGAGCGGGAGGGCCGTCGCCAGCGCAGTGACGTCCGCTTCGGTGAGTGCACCGGCACGCGCGAGCAGAGTCGCGGCGACGATCGCCGACGCGCGGCTGCTGCCGTCGAGGGTCTTCAGCGCCACGGTCGTGTTGTCGGGCGCCACCATCACCATCACACCTTCGGCGCCGTGCTTGGCGAACACGCCGAGCGTCTCGATGGCGATGGTGTCCGGCTCGCCGGGGCCGGCGATCGTCCACGGATTCTCGCGCACCGCGCGCACGAGGGCGCCGGCCACCCGGTGCAGGGCGAAGGGGGAGCGCTCGGAGGCGGAGCCGATCCGGTGGATCGCCCGGGCGAGGCCCAGCAGGGTGATCGCGTGCACCGGTGCACCGCAGCCGTCGATCGCCGTGTGCGCGATCTTCTCGCCGGCGAGGCGCTCGACGACGTCCCGGATGTGAACCTGCAGCGGATGCGCGGTGTCGAGGTACCCCTCGGTCGGCCATCCGGTCGCCACGCAGGCGCGGAGCATCAGGGCGTGCTTGCCCGAGCAGTTCATCCGCACGCGGGCCTTGTCGGCATGGTCGCGGATCATGTCGCGACGTGCCGTCGCGTCGGAGGGCCACGCCGCGGGGCATCCCAGGTCGTCCTCGTTGAGCCCGCCCGCGGAGAGCATCTCGCGCACGACCTCGACGTGCCGGTCGGTGCCGCTGTGGCTGGCCGTGCCGAGCGCGAGCTGCTCGCCCTCCAGCGTCGCGCCGGCTGTCACGCTGGCGATCGCCTGCAGCGGCTTCAGGCTGGAGCGCGGCAGGATCAGTGCGTCGGCGTTGCCGTGCTGAGCGACGACGTCTCCGTCGGGGGAGAGCACGACCGCGGCGCCCGCATGGCGGGATTCCACGAAGCCGTTGCGCTCCACGATCGCGAGTTCGACGGCATCAGCGATGGTGAGAGTCTCGAGCACCAGACAAGCCTAATGCGCCGCACGGTGGCAGACTGGCGCGATGGCACCCCTCGGCGAACACCACTACGCGCTCACGGCCACCTGGACGGGCAACCGCGGCACCGGCACGAGCGGATACCGCGACTACGCGCGCGACGTCACGATCGGCATCCAGGGCAAATCCGACCTGCTGGCGTCTGCCGACAAGCCGTTCCGCGGTGACCCGGCCCGATGGAATCCGGAGGACCTGCTTCTGGCGGCCCTGTCGGAATGCCACCTGCTGTCGTACCTGCACGCCTGCGTCACGGCCGGGGTCGTCGTGACCGAATACCACGACGAGGCCACGGGAGTCATGCGCGAGGACGGTCGAGGCGGAGGCGCCTTCGCCGAGGTGATGCTGCGACCGCGGGTGAGCGTCGCCGAGGAGTCCATGCTCGAGGCAGCACAGCAGGCGCACCACACCGCTCACGAGTGGTGCTTCATCGCGAACTCGGTGAACTTCCCGGTGCGCCACGAGGCGACCGTGCTGGTGGCGTCCGAATCCGCCTGATCTCAGCGGCGCTCGTGGGGGAGCGCCTGCTTGATCTTCTCGATCGGCGTCTGTGCGGGCGGCTCGTTGTACACGCCGGCGAGCTCCTGCTCGCTCAGCGCGTGGATGGCGGCCATGATCTCGTCGGTGGCCAGTCGGCGAGCTCGTCCGCTCGTCGCCGGGCCATGCCTGGACACATCGATCGGCGTGCCGAAGCGAACAGTCACCCGCTCGCTGAGCACGGGCATCTTCGCGCCCCGCGGCATCACCCTGTCCGTGCCGATGAGGCCCACGGGGACGACCGGAGCGCCGGTCTGCAGGGCCAGGAAGGCCACGCCGGTGCGTCCCTTGTACAGCCGGCCGTCCGTCGAGCGCGTGCCCTCCGGGTAGAGCGCGACGGCCAGGCCGTCGTCGAGCAGCTGGCGCTGCTGGTCCAGCGCATCGAGAGCGGCCTGCCCCGCACCGCGGCGCACTGGGATCGCGCCGACCGAGGTGAAGAAGTCGCGCGAGATCGCGCCCTTGAGTCCGGTGCCCTCGAAGTAGCTCGACTTGGCGAGGAAGTGCACCGGCCGCGGCGCGGCGATCGGGATCGCCATCGAATCGATGAACGACAGGTGGTTGCTGGCGAGGATCACCGCACCGGTCAGCGGGACGTTCTCGCGGCCTTCGATGCGCGGCCGGTAGACCACTCGCGCCACGGTTCCGGCGATCATCCGCCCGACTTTGTACTTGAACCCCGCACGGCGCGGCGACGGATGCGCCGGCGTCTCCGATTCGGGATCCGCGGGGGTGACCGACTGCTCAGAACTCACCGGGAGAGCCTATCCCCGGTTGCATGCCGGTCGCGGAATGACGCTGTGTCCTGATCGCGCGTTCAGCATCGGCAAAGCCGGGTGCGTCAGGATGGGGTCTCCCCGTTCCGCGAATTCGAGGTCTCATCTTGCGTCTGCGCCCCCTCACCCTTGCGTCCACTGTGGCCGTCACCGCACTTCTGCTCACCGGATGCTCCGGCGCGAAGGATCCGGCGACGTCGCCCGACTCGAAGGGCAGCACCGACGCCTGCGCGCAGGTCGCTTCCCCCGGCGCGCTCACCGACAGCGTCGACGTCAGCGGCGAGTTCGGTCAGCCCGCCGAGATCACGGTGGAGAAGGACCAGAAGGTCGACGACGTGCAGCGCACCGTCATCTCCGAGGGCAAGGGCAAGAAGGTCAAGGCGGGCGACTACATCGCCTACGCGATGAGCGCCTTCGACTCCAAGACCGGTGATCACCTCGGCGACATCGGGTATGCCGAGGGCGAGTTGCTTCCGCAGGACGCGCTGGCGAACCAGGCGCTCGCCGAGGCGGTCGGCTGCGCTCCGGTCGGCACCCGCGTCGCCTTCGCGCTGCCTGCATCCGAGGGCGCGGATTCGCAGCTGTACATCATCGACGTGCTCGACACCGTGCCCACCGCGGCGTGGGGCGAGAAGCAGAACCCCGTCGACGGGATGCCCACCGTCACGCTCGCCAAGGACGGCGAGCCCGACGTCGACGTCCCCACCGGCGACGCTCCCGACGAACTCACGATCTCAGTGCTGAAGCAGGGCGACGGACCCGAGGTCGTCGACGGCGACACCACTCTGCTGCAGTACTACGGCGTCGACTGGGAGAGCGGCGAGAGCTTCGACTCCTCGTGGTCGCGGGGCGCGCCCTACGCCGCACCGGGAAACACCTACGTCCCCGGCTTCGTGCAGGCGCTCGCCGGCCAGAAGGTCGGCTCGCAGGTGCTCGTGGTCATCCCGCCCGCGCTCGCCTACGGCGAGGACCCCGAGGGTCATGAGCTCGGAGGCAAGACGCTCGTCTTCGTCATCGACATCCTCGCGACACAGCACGCTCCCACCGCGCAGTGATGCGCTGAACGAGAGGGCGGCGATCCGGCAGGGTCGCCGCCCTCTCGCATAGGCTGACGGCATGCGTCGCGTCATCGTCCTCGGCTCCACAGGCTCCATCGGCACCCAGGCGCTGGATGTGATCAGGGGAAACCCCCGCCGCTTCGAACTCGTCGGCATCGCGGCGGGCAGCAACGCCGAACTGGTCGCCGAGCAGGCGGCGCATTTCCAGGTCGAGCACACCGCTCTCGGCGCGGCCGAGGCCGAGCAGCTGGTGCGCGACGTCGAGGCGGATGTGGTGCTCAACGCCATCACCGGCTCGATCGGGCTCGGCTCGACGCTCGCCGCCCTCGAGGCGGGACGCACGCTGGCCCTGGCCAACAAGGAGTCCTTGATCGTCGGCGGCGAGCTGGTGCGCGCGGCAGCAGCTCCCGACCAGATCGTGCCGGTCGACTCGGAGCACTCCGCGCTGGCCCAAGCGTTGCGCTCCGGCACGCGCGCCGAGGTCAGAAGGCTTGTCGTCACGGCATCCGGCGGGCCGTTCCGCGGCCGCTCCCGCCGAGAGCTGGCCGACGTCACCCCTGCTCAGGCCCTCGCACACCCCACCTGGGACATGGGACGGATGGTCACCACGAACTCCGCGACGCTCATCAACAAGGGGCTCGAGGTCATCGAGGCGCATCTGCTGTTCGACGTGCCGTACGACGACATCGAGGTGGTCGTGCACCCGCAGTCGATCGTGCACTCGATGGTCGAGTTCGTCGACGGCTCGACGATCGCGCAGGCGTCTCCCCCCGACATGCGGCTGCCGATCTCACTCGGACTGGACTGGCCGCATCGCGTCGGCGGGGTCGGACGGCCGCTCGACTGGAGCACGGCGACCAGCTGGACCTTCGAGCCGCTCGACGACGAGGCGTTCCCCGCCGTCGCCCTCGCCAAGGCGGTCGGCCGCGCGGGCAGCACGTTCCCCGCCGTGTACAACGCCGCGAACGAGCAGGCGGTGCACGCGTTCCACGACGGCCGGCTGTCGTTCCTCGGCATCGTCGACACCGTGCGGCGGGTCGTCGACGCGCACGATGCCCCGGAGAAGCTGACGATCGAGGCGCTCGACGACGCCGAGTCCTGGGCGCGCGCCACGGCGGATGCCCTGATCGCCGCGTCCTGATCGCCGCGCGCCGAGCGCGCCCGACGGCTCAGTCGGCGTAGGGGACCGGCCAGTGCGAGTCGGGTGCCGGCCACCCGGCGGCGATGAGCGCACGACGGGCCAGCTCGCGGGCCGAGTAGGGCGTGCGCACGCCGCGGATGTCGCGGTAGTCCTGGTGTCCCGGTCCCGCCCAGAGAATGGCATCCCCTTCGCCGACCAGCCCCACGGCGGTCACGATCGCGTCCTCCGGAGGTGACACCTCGTGGATCTCGGCGTCCGGTCGCGCGCGACGGGCTCCTTCGACGAGGGTGGCGCGGATCGACGCCGCGTCCTCGAACCGCGGATGGTGGTCCGTGATCACGAGGATGTCGCTGCCCTCGACGGCGGTGCGGGCCATGTCGAAGCGCTTCGTGGCGTCGCGGTCGCCGTCGGCGCCGAACAGCATCAGCACCTTGCCCGGGGTGACGCGCCGCACGGCGGCGAGGGTCTTCTCGAAGGCGTCGGGAGAGTGCGCGAAGTCGACATACACCGCGGGACCGGTCTCGCCCGAGATGAACTGGGTGCGCCCGGGCAGATGCGCGACGACGCGCCCGTCGCGGTCGAGCGCGTCGACGATGCGCTCCCAGTCGTATCCGCCCTCCAGCAGCATGACGATCGCGAGCCCCGCGTTGGCCGCCATGTGCGGTCCGATGACGGGCACGACTGTCGACAGGGTGCGCCCCTCAGGGCCGGTGAGGGTGAACGCGGTGCCGCTGGGACGCTCGTCGTCGACCGAGACGACCCAGTCGGCACGGGCGGCGGCATCCGGATCGGCGGCGATCGCGGGCGTGCCGACGGTGACGGCGGGCACGGTCGCGCGCTCGACGACGATCGATCCGGATGCCGAATCCACACTCACCACGGCGCGGCGCGAGCGCTCGGGGGTGAACAGCGGCAGCTTCGCCTCGAAGTACTCCTCCATGTCGGCGTAGTCGTCGAGGTGGTCGTGCGAGAGGTTGGTGAACCCGGCGACGTCGAACATGATGCCGTCGACGCGGTGCCGCGACAGCGCCTGCGCGCTGACCTCGACGGCGACGGCCTCGACCTCGCGCTCGCGCATGAGGGCGAGCAGCGCGTGCATCTCGGATGCCTCGGGGGTGGTCAGGCGCGAGACGATCACCTCACCGGCGATGTGGCGCTCTGCGGTCGACGACAGACCCGACACGACCTCGATCTGATCCAGCAGACCCTGCAGCAGGTGCGACACGCTCGTCTTGCCGTTGGTGCCGGTGGTGCCGAACAGCAGCGGCAGCGGGTCGCCCGCACCGGTGCCGTACACCCAGGCGCTCAGCGCGCCGAGCACCCCGCGCGGGTCATCCACGACGACGACCGGCAGGCCTGCAGAGGCGGCGATCTCTGCGCCCGCCTCGTCGGTGATCACCGCGACCGCGCCCTTCTCGGCAGCCGTCTGCGCGAACTCCGCGCCATGCCGGTTCACGCCCTGGATGGCGACGAAGGCCTCGCCCGCACGGAGGTCGGCGGTGGCGAGGGTGATGCCGCTCAGCTGCACGCCGGCGATGTCACCGCGGACGTCTCGAGCGAAGCGTTCGGCCAGCTCTGTCAGCGCACGACGGGGTGGGTCGGCCGGACGGAGCACAGGGGGCAGCGATGTCGTGGTCATATCCCGTCCATGATCTCACGGGGCCCGGAGGCTGCCGGCGTGCGGGGATCCAGGGGATTCCTCAGCGCTGGCACTAGCGTGGACGGGTGGAGATACTGCTGTACCTGGGCGGCATCGTGTTCATGCTGATCGGCCTCGGCCTGTCGATCGGGCTGCACGAGGTGGGGCACCTGCTGCCCGCGAAGCTGTTCGGCGTGCGCGTCGGGCAGTACATGATCGGCTTCGGGCCGCGGCTGTGGTCGAAGCGGATCGGCGAGACCGAGTACGGGTTCAAGGCGCTGCCGCTCGGCGGCTTCATCTCGATGTCGGGCATGTACCCGCCGTCGGCGAAGAGCACCCCCGCCCGGGGGCTGTTCGCCTCTCTCGTGCAGGATGCCCGCACGGCCAACGACGAGACGATCGCGGACGGCGACGAGAGCCGGGTCTTCTACCGCCTGCCGGTCTGGAAGCGCGTGATCATCATGCTGGGCGGGCCGGCGATGAACTTCATCCTCGCCATCGCGATCTTCACGATCATGGCATCCGGAATCGGCATCCAGCAGGCGAGCACGACCGTCGCCTCGGTGACCGAGTGCGTTCTGCCCGCGGGCACGACGCAGCAGAGCTGCGCGAGTGACGATCCCGCCGCTCCCGCGGCCGAGGCGGGTTTCGAGCCCGGCGACGTGCTCGTCAGCGTCGGCGGCGAGAAGGTGCAGACCTTCGCCGACGTCTCCGCGATCATCCAGCGCTCGCCGGGCGAGCGGCTGGAAGTGGTCGTCGAGCGCGACGGCCAGCGGGTCGATCTGTCGCTCACCCCGGTCGCGGCGCAGCGCGGAGAAGTGGATGCCGAGGGCCGCCCGGTGCTCGATGATCAGGGCGAGCCGGTCACACGCACAGTGGGATACGCGGGCATCTTCGCGCAGAGCGAGTACGTGCCGCAGCCGATCGGCACGGGCCCCGAACTCGCGATGCAGCAGACCGGAGCCGTCGCCTCCCTCGTGATCAACCTGCCCGAGAAGCTGTGGAACGTCGGCGTCTCCCTCGTGACGGGAACCGAGCGCGACCCGAACGGCCCGCTCAGCGTGGTCGGGGTGGGTCGCCTGGCCGGTGAGGTGGCGGCGACGGATGCCCCGGTCCTGAACCGCCTCGTCGTGCTGATGAACCTGCTCGCGGCGCTGAACATCGCCCTGTTCGTGTTCAACCTCATCCCTCTGCTGCCGCTCGATGGCGGCCACGTCGTCGTCGCGCTCTGGGAGGGTCTGAAGCGCACCTGGGCGAAGATCACGGGGCGTGCCGCCCCGAAGCCCGTCGACGCGACCCGGCTCGTTCCGGTGACCGTCGTCGTCGCGGTGCTGCTGATCGGCATGGCTGCGCTGCTGATCGTGGCCGATCTCGTCAAGCCGATGAGCCTGCTGGGCTGAGCCTGCCCGGCTCCGCCTGACGGGCTCAGCCGCCGGCGTCAGGTGAGGGCGTGGGCGGTGAGCCGCTCCAGAGTCTCCAGGCCGTCACGCGACAGGATCGACTCGAGGTGTCCCTGCACCGACGCGAAGCGCTCGCCGCGCAGCGCGTAGACGTCGCCGGTGGAGGCATCCGCCGACACCTCGGCATCCGTCACTGCCGTCGTGCCGGGCGCGACCCGGGCGGTGTAGGTGTTGTAGAAGCCGACCGATGCGTCCTGCTCGAAGACCGGAACCGTCTTCTGCACCCCCTGGTGCGGTGCGTCGAGCGGAACCAGGTCGATGCCGAGCCGGTCGGCGAGGATCTGATGGCTCAGGCACACGGCGAGCAGCGGTGCTCCCGCGTCGCAGCGTCGAGCCACGACCTGCTGCATGCGCGCGATGCGCGGCGAGGCGGTGTCGCGGGGATCGCCGGGCCCGGGACCGGCGATGACCAGGTCTGCGGTGTCGATCGCGCTGTCGGTCACGGCGTCCCACGAAGCGATCTCGACCTCGAGCCCCAGGTGGCGCAGCTGGTGGGCGAGCATGGTGGTGAAACGGTCCTCGGCGTCGACGACGAGCGCGCGGTGGCCCGCGAAGCGGCCGCCGGGATGGGCATCCTGCGGCTGCATCCAGAAGTCCGCGAGGCGGGTGTTGCGCGATGCCAGCAGAGCGGCGATCTCGGGATCGTCGGCGAGCCGCACCTCACCCGGCGCATCGTCGTCTCGAGCCTCGGCCGCGCGGTCGCGCTCGATGGCGCCGATCGCGCCCAGCACACCCGCCGCCTTGCCGTGCGTCTCGCTGACCTCGCCGTGCGGGTCGGAGTGGCGCACGAGCGTGGCGCCGACGGGCACGCGCAGCCGTCCGTGGTGGAGGTAGACCGTGCGGATGAGGATAGGCGCGTCCAGATCGTGTCCGCCCTCATCGTTCGGGGTGAACAGCGCGGCCACGCCCGAGTAGTACCCGCGGGGGGACCGCTCGTGCCTGCGGATCACCGCGCACGCGTTCTGCATGGGCGAGCCGGTGACGGTGGGCGCGAACATCGTCTCGCGCAGGATGTCGCGCGGGTCGAGGCGACTGCGCCCGCGCAGCATGTACTCGGTGTGGGTGAGTCGCGACATCTCCTTGAGATGCGGGCCGGTGATCCGGCCGCCGTCCGAGCAGACCTGGCTCATCATCTTGAGCTCTTCGTCGACGACCATGAACAGCTCCTCGGTCTCTTTGGCGGACGAGAGGAACTCGCTCAGAGACTCGCGGGTCGCGCCGCCCGCCGGGTGACGGAACGTGCCCGAGATCGGATTCATGGTGACGATGCCGTCACGAGCGACGACATGCGCCTCTGGGCTGGCGCCGACGGCGATCTGATCGGGGGTGACGACCGCGAACGTCCAGTACGCCCCGCGCTCGTGCGCGAGCAGGGCGCGGAACCAGGTGAGGGCGGCCGTGCGGTCGTCGGCCTCGAATCCCGCGCGATAGTCGCGCCGGATCACGAAGTTCGCCCCTTCGCCGTGGCCGATCTCGTCGGCGATGACGCGCTCGACGATCTCGGCGTAGTCGTCGTCGGAGATGTCGAACCCGCCGTCGTTCAGCACGATCGGGGCCTGGGGGAGCACACCCATCAGCTCGGCGCGGTCGAGCCGGAGGTGCTCGGTGACGACCAGGCAGCGCAGGGGGGTGCCGTCGTCGTGCGCCTCGAATCCGCGCTCGCGCACCTGGCGGTAGGGGACCATGGCGAACACCTCGCGGGCGCCGTCGGAACCGTCGAGCGGGATGTCGGCCAGACGGTCGATATCGACGATGTCGCCGGTGAGCAGGTCGATGCCGCCCTCACGTGCGATCAGCACGAACGACGCGTCGTGATCAGCCGTGAGCTCTGCCAGTCGGGCGAGCGGAACTGCGGTCATCGGGGTCTCCTCGGTCGGGGATCCGGTGCGGGCAAGAAAAAGACCGCCCCGGAAGGCGGTCTGATCTCGTGGGTACGCGAATCACCGCCTAGAAGGCGGGCCACCAGGTGCGGGTCGCGGACATACCGTGAAAGTAGCACATCGTGGTGCGGGCGATCGGGCGCGTGACGCCGCGCGCAGCCGCTTTCGCTCGCAGAGACAGCCGCTTTCGGTCTCCGGTGCCGCACTCGATCGTCAGAAGGGTGGCGGAGCAGCGCTGCGGAAACCGGTGGGGGTGATGGCCTGGACGGTGCGGTCGGGGCGGGTGCGGTAGCGGATGCGGGTGCGATGTCGCAGGGTGTGATCGCGGGGGCAGA
>NZ_DAMDLU010000096.1:0-10817 GCF_032084865.1 Microbacterium sp. | reverse complement strand
GTCAGCACCGCCGTCGAGGTGGCCGGGACGATCATCCAGGCGGCGACCGACGACGCGAAGTCGCTCACCGCCGAGCGCGATGCCGCCGAGCGAGCCGCCCTGCTTCGCACCGTCGGCATCGCCGAGGGGCAGGCCGTGCCGCCCGCGCTGCGGGCGCAGATCAGCGCCCTCGAGGATGATCAGCGCAAGCGCGCCACGCGCAGCCTGCGCGACGGGATCGACCGGGTGCTCACCGACCTGCAGTCCCTGTACCGCGACGTCGTCATGCTGCAGTTCGGGCGCGGCGACGAGCTGATCAACCGCGAGCTGCGCGACGAGCTCGAGCGCATCGCCGGCGCGTGGCCGGTCGAGCGCACCATTCTCGTGCTCGACGCTGTGGCCGCCACCCGCGAATCCCTGGAGCGCAACGTCGCGCCGCTCCTCGCCGTCGAGAGTCTTCTCGTGACCGTCTCCAGCGGAAGGACCCCGTGAACCTCCGAACCTCCAGGTCCCGCCCGCTGCGCCGGGCGGCTGCAATGCTCGCCGGTCTCGCCGCGGCGTCCCTCGTGCTCTCCGGTTGCCTGTATGCGCAGATCCCGGAGACTCCCACCTCGATCTCGCGTGACCCCGACCTGTCGGACGTCCCCGACCAGCTGCAGTCGTACTACTCGCAGAAGCTCGAGTGGGAGGCGTGCGGAGCCCGGTTCGACTGCACCGAGGTCACCGCCCCGCGCGACTGGGACGACCCGTCGGCGGGCGATCTGACCCTGTCGATCATCCGCCACCAGGCGACCGGGGAGTTCCAGGGCTCTCTGCTGATCAATCCCGGCGGCCCCGGCTCGAGCGCATACGACTTCGTCGCCCAGAGTCTCGAGTACGCGGTCGGGGCCGACCTCATCGAGCGCTTCGACGTGATCGGATTCGACCCGCGCGGCGTCGGCCGTTCGAGCGCTGTCTCCTGCCTCGACGCCGAGCAGATGGACGAATACAACTACGGCGTGCTCGACGCCCCTCGCGACACTGCGGAGTGGGAGGCGGAGATCACCGCGCGCAACCAGCAGTACGCCGACGCCTGCGAGGCGAACAGCGACGGGCTGCTGCCGCACATCACGACGATCAACTCGGCGCGTGACATGGATCTCATCCGCGGGGTGCTGGGCGACAAGACCCTGAACTACCTGGGCTACTCGTACGGCACGTTCCTCGGCGCGACCTACGCGAAGCTGTTCCCCGAGCGGGCCCAGCGGCTGGTGCTCGACGGGGCGATCGACCCGGCCGTCCCCGGCCTGGACGTCGGCACCACGCAGGCTGTCGGCTTCGAATCCGCGCTGCGCGCGTACCTCTCCGGATGCCTCTCCGGCGCGGACTGCCCGTTCAACGGCTCGGTCGACGAGGCCATCGCCGACGTCCAGGCGCTGCTTGCCACGGTCGCCCGCACGCCGATCGAGAACGGCGACGGGCGGATGCTGACCGTCGACACGATGATCACCGGCATCATCACCGCGATGTACAGCGAGCAGAGCTGGCCGTACCTCACCCAGGGGTTCACCGCCGTGCTGCAGGGCGATCCGTCGGTGCTGTTCGCGCTGGCCGACAGCTACAACGGCCGTGAACCCGACGGCACCTACGCCGACAATTCCGCCGAGGCGTTCCGGGCGTACAACTGCATGGACTACCCCGTCGAGGACGACCCCGCGGCGGAAGCCGCGGCGATCGCGAAGATCGAGAAGCTCGCCCCGACGTTCGCCCCGTACTGGCAGGGCCCCGACCCGTGCGAGGTGTGGCCGTACCCGCCGGTCGGCGTGCGCGAGCCGATCGCCGCGTCCGGCTCCGGCCCGATCGTCGTGGTCGGCACCACCAACGACCCCGCGACCCCCTACGAGTGGTCGCAGTCGCTCGCGCAGCAGCTCGAGAACGGAGTGCTCGTCACCAGGGTGGGCGAGGGCCACACCGGCTACAACAAGGGCAGCAGCTGTGTCGACGATGCGGTCGAGACCTTCCTCATCGACGGGACGGTTCCCGACGACGGGCTGCGCTGCGAGTGATCTGCGGGCGGGGCCTGCTCGGTTTCGCGCGCACCGGATCGTCGTAGTAGGATCTTTGCTTGTGCCGCAGTCCGCTGCGCACGCCACCTTAGCTCAGTGGTAGAGCATCCCACTCGTAATGGGAAGGCCGTCAGTTCGATCCTGACAGGTGGCTCGAGAAAGGCCCGGAATGCACAGCATCCCGGGCCTTCGATCGTCTCGGCGGCGCTCCGATCAGATGATCGAGCGGCCCTCCGCCTTGGCCTTCTTCGCCTCCTTGGCGAACGCACGGACGATGACGGTGAGCACTCCGGCAACGATCACCGGCCACATCAGCACGTAACCGGTCAGAGCGATGGTCGACAGTTCCATGTCAGTTCCTTTCGTTCTCAGCGGACAGCGACTCGGTCTCGGTCAACCGCATCAGTTCGGCGTTGAACTCGCCGGTGTCGACCGAGTCGAAGTCGCCGGTGCGGTGCTTGATCAGCTCGAAGTCGAAGTCCTCCTTCTTGCTGGGCAGGGTGAGGGCAACGCAGACGATCGTCGACACCGCGTACGCGACGAGCGAGCCCGACAGCACCGGGTAGGTGTGCAGGAAGCCGACCGTGAACGGAGCCGATGCCAGCGTCGCCACAGTCGCGACGATCAGCGCCACGCGCTTGCCGAAGAAGCCGAAGGCCATCAGGCCGAGCACCACCCCGATGCCGATCGTCGAGAGCACGTCCGAGACGATCCCGAGCGGACCGTCGAGCTCGACCCACTCGAAGCGCACGGGCAGGAACGCCGCGAGGGCGACGACGACCGAGACGGAGAAGGCCAGGTTGGTGACGCGGTTCCAGTAGAAGCTGGCGATCACGGGGAACACGAGGGCGCCCCAGAGCGCGCCGACGAACACCAGCAGATCGAGGATGTTGAACTGGCTTCCCGCGAAGAACAGCCCGGCGACCATCGCCACGATCATCGTGATGCGTCCGATCAGCACCATCGTGCGGGGGTTCGCCTTCTTCTTGCCTGCGACGTTCTGGCCGTAGATGTCGGCCATCACGATCGACGACAGGGCCGTCAGGTCGGCATCCGCCGTCGACGACAGCGAGCCGATGATCATCACGAAGAACACGCACAGCAGCAGCGGCGACAGGTAGGTCGCAGCCATCTGCGGGATGAGGTTGTTCACGTCGCCGTCCACCGGGGTGATCCCGGCGTACAGCGCGATCACGCCGAGCATCCCGATGCCGATGATCGTCGCGCCGTATCCGAAGGTCGCGGTGATGAAGGTCTTCTTGATGAGGTCCTCACGCACGGCGAACAGACGCTGCGCGATGGTCTGGTTTCCGATCGCGTAGGCGAGCACGGCGGCGATGTACGGCGCGCCCTGGTTGAAGAACGCGTCGGACGAGAAGAAGTCCCCCTGCTGCGGGGTGAGGTTCGACGCCCCCGTCTCGAACAGGCTCGGACCGCCGGCGGCGAAGAAGATCACCGGGATGATCACGATCACCGCGCCGAGCATGGCGACCACCTGCGCGAAGTCGGTGAGCACCGACGCGCGGAACCCCGACCAGAGGGTGTACAGCAGCACACCCGCCCCGATGGCGAGGATGCCCTGGCTGAAGCTGAACGGCGAGAGCATCGAGATCAGCGCGCCGCCGGCGATGAGGTTCGAGGTGAGGCTGATGATGCTGCCGAGGACGTTGGATCCGGCGAGCATGAGCTGGCTGGAGCGGCCGTGCCGGGCGAACATCACCTCTGCGATCGTGTGCGCCTTGGGCGCCACCTGGCGGATGCGCCTGCCGAAGGGATAGATGAGCAGGATCATCAGCGCGCCCCACAGCCCGTAATGGATGGGGCCGGAGATGCCGTAGGTGTAGCCGGACGTGGCTGAGGCGTACATCGACGCCGCCCAGATCCAGGTGGCGGTCATGGACGCGGCCGAGATGCCGAATCCGATCTTCCCGCCGCCGGTCATGTAGCCGTCGGCGTTCTCGGTGCGCTTGCGGATGCGCAGCGACATGTACAGGCTGCCGCCGAAGAACAGCAGCATGAGCAGGACCACGACGGGTCCGGCGAGTGTTTGCAGATTTTCCACGTTTCTCTCTCTTGTCGAAGGGCCGGCGGCACTGCCGGTGGGCGGGAAGAGAGAGCGCTAACGCGACGGGAGGGTGGCTTTGAGAGGGCCGGTGAGCAGACAGACGGACGGTGCGGGGGCGAAACGGATTCTGGGCGGCATACGCTTCCTTCTCACGGTGAGCACGCGCGCGGATGTCGCCTCCGCCGAGAAGCGACGCGTGCGTGCGCGGAAGGCCGACGCCTCCGCGCGAGCCGGAGAGAACGGGCGCTGCTCACGACGCAGGCGGTTCGTCGTGGCGCGCCCAGGAGCGGACCTCTGGTCCTCATCGGGGCGGACGCTCGTGACCGGGCGGCAGCGCTGCGAGCATGTCCGGCCCGCCTCTCCACGGTAGCAACAGGGCGGGGCAAGTCAAATGCGGGCCGGGTGGTATCGCGCCCGAGCCGCCGTCGATCCCCTCCGACGCGTACGCTCGGTGCATGACCAGGGCTCTTCTCATCGTCGATGTGCAGAACGACTTCACCGAGCACGGCGCCCTCGCCGTGGCGGGCGGTGACGACGTGGCGTCGGGGGTGTCGGCGCTGCTGGCCGACCACGCCGCCGACTACGGCGTCATCGTCGCGTCGCGCGACTGGCACGACCCAGACAGCGACAACGGCGGCCACATCTCGGGGCAGCCGGACTACGTCGACACCTGGCCCGCGCACTGCATCGCGGAGACGGAGGGCGCGGCATACGACCCGCTGCTCGACACGACGGCGATCACGCACCATGTGCGCAAGGGGCAGGGCATCCCGGCATATTCGATGTTCGAGGGCGTCACCGACGGCGGGGAGCGGACGGCCGAGATCCTCGCCGCGCACGGCGTGACCGACGCCGACGTGGTCGGCATCGCCACCGATCACTGCGTACGGGCTTCCGCGTTGGACGCGATCGCACACGGCATCCGGGTGCGCGTGCTCACCGACCTCGTTGCGGGTGTCGCCGAGGAGTCGAGCGAGGCGGCGCTCGCCGAGCTCGCACACGCCGGAGCAGAACTCTCCGGCGCCGGGCGATGACCGGCCGCTGCGCCCTGCTGCTGCGGGCGGTGAACGTCTCAGGGACCAACCGGGTGCCGATGGCCGAGCTGAGAGCGCTGCTGTCGGATCGGGGCGGCCTGCAGAACGTGTCGACCTACATCGCCAGCGGCAACATCATCTGCGACGCACCGGACGATCTCTCGCGCGCACGCGCAGACGTGCGGGCACTCGTCGCCGACGAGTTCGGCGTCGACACCCCGGTGATCGCACGGACCCACGCGGAGCTCGCACGTGTCGAGCGCGACGACCCGTTCGGGGACGCGGCGCTCGACAAGATGGTGCACGTGATGTTCCTCGAGGGCGAGGCCGCCGCCGGAGCGGTCGATCACCTCACCGAGCGGGTGCGGCCGGGTGAGCGCATCGCGCTCGTCGGACGCGAACTGTGGATCGACTACGGTCAGGGCGGCGTCGCCTCGACCAAGCTCACTCGAGCGGTGCTGGATCGTGCACTCGGCACAGCGGGCACCGCCCGCAATCGCAAGACCCTGCGCATGCTGGTGGAGCTGACCGCGACCACCGCCCGCGCATGACAGAGCCGGGGACGGATGCACCGGCCCCGGCTCTGTGAGCTGGTCGAGTCAGCTGTCGATGTCGACCCGGACCACCGCGAGCTCGGCGTCGAGGTCGACCTCGACCTCGCTGCGGTCGCCGCCACGCAGCTCGACCTCGTAGACCGCGCCTGAGCCGCTCGTCGACAGCGCGTGGAACGCCGCCTCTGCCGCGCCCGCGTCGCCGGCGGCCGACTGGGCTGCGGTGAGGATGTCGCCGAGCCGGGCCAGGTCGATCACCGGATCGTCGCGGTCGTCATTTGCATCGTCGTCCCCGCGCTCGCGCACGACGCCCTCGGGAGTGACGAACAGGTCGACCTCGGTGCCGTCGGCCAGGTGGGCGTCGATGTTGTACCCGCCGCGCTCGACCTCGATCGAGGTGATCCCCTCGGCCGAGGCATGCTCGATCGCGGCCTCAGCGGCCGAGCGCAGCGCGGCGGCATCGGCGGGCGCCCACGCTGCGCTGCCCTCACCGCCGCGATCGTCGTCGTCGCCGTCGTCGTCGTGACGGCCCGGTGCGGACCTGCCGTCGCGCGCGTCGTCGTCATGAGAGCCAGGCGCGTGGATGCCGGGCCGGTCGTCGTCATCGTCGCCCACCGCGGCGCCGATCGCATACGCGCCGCCACCGAAGGCGAGCAGCGCGACAGCGGCGCCGGCGCCGATCAGGATCGTGCGGGTGCGGCGCCGTCCGCGACCGGGGCTCTTCGTGTCAGCGCCGGCATCGGCGGTGGAATCGGCGGGAGCGGTCGAGGTGGCAGGGGTCTTCTCGTCGTTGTCCATGTCTCCACTGTGCTCCGCAGGCGGTGAAGCGCTCCTGAAACCACCTGAAGCGGCATTCAGGATTCCGGTGAGCGGGGGAGGGAGAGAGTCATCAGTGCCCCTCCGCCGGTGCCGTCGGATGCGGTGATCGTTCCGCCGTGCGCCAGAGCGATCTCCCGCACGATGGCCAGTCCCAGCCCGCTGCCGCCGGCATCCCTCGCCCTCGCCTCATCGAGGCGCACGAAGCGGTCGAAGATGTGCTCGCGTTCGTCGACCGGGATGCCGGCGCCGTCGTCCGCGACCTGCAGCAGCACTCTGTCACCTCGCTCGACGACGCTGAGGGACACCCGCTCACGAGCATGGCGAGCGGCGTTGTCGGCGAGGTTGCGCACCGCGCGAGCGAGCAGCGCGGCATTGCCCATGACGCGGCCGGGGCCGATCCCGCTCGTGTCGACGGTGACCCCCATGCCGCGCAGCCGGTGCGCCTCGGCGAGGGCGATGTCGTCCATGTCGGCGGGTGCCAGGGGCGCGTCGCGGCCCTCGTCGAGCCGGGCCAGCAGCAGCAGGCCCTCGACGAGCTCCTGCATCCGCGCTCCCTCGTCGAGCACGACGCTGCTCAGGACGGGCAGCGAACTCGATTCGGGATGCACCGCCGCCAGTTCGGCGTGCTGCCGGATGGTCGCCAAGGGCGAGCGCAGCTCGTGCGACGCGTCACTGACGAACCGGCGCTGCGTGGTCTGCGACTGCTCCAGACGGTCCAGCATCCGGTTCATCGTCTGCGCGAGCGCGCCCAGCTCGTCGTCCCGCGCGGCATCCACCCGTCGGTCGAGGCCTGCCGCGTCGATGGCATCCACCTGCCGGCGCAGCCGCTCGACCGGAGCGAGGGCGCGGGTCGCCACCACCCACATGACCAGTCCGACGAGGCTCAGCACGAGCGGCACGGCGACGGCCAGCAACACGGCCGACGCCGACACGGCCTCGTCGACGCCGGCCAGCGGTCGCGCCACGGTGAGCGTGCCGCGATCGGTCTCCTCACTCGCGGCGAGGTAGGGATCGCCGTCGACCTCGATGCGCTGCGTGTGATCCTCCCGCACGACGGGAAGCGTCCGTGCGTCATCGTCGTTCACCTGATCCGAACCGCCGCCTGCGGTGTCGTCGTCGTCGCGCTCGCCGCCGTGGTGATCGCCCGAACCCTGCAGCCGCACGAGGACGTCGTCGTCGATGGCATCCACCCGCCCCTGACCGCGGTCCAGCTGCCCGGAGATCGTGTCGAGGTCCTGCTGCACGGCCGCGGCGACGCTGTCGGTCAGCGTGACCCGCAGCACCTGCACGGCGGCGAACGACCCGGCGATCAGGGCGACGGCGACGATCAGGAGCGCGCCGATGGTGAGGCGGGAGCGGATGGAGCGCAACGGGGAGGTCATGCCGTGGCATCCCTTCCCGTCAGGCGATAGCCGGCACCGCGGACCGTCTGGATGCTCTCCCGGTCGAACGGGCGGTCGACTTTCGCGCGCAGGTGCCCGATGTAGACCTCGACGATGTTCGCGTCGCCGTCGAAGTCGGTGCCCCACACGTTCGCGATGATCTCGGCTTTGGTGACCACCTCGTCGCGGCGACGCATCAGGAAGTCGAGTACGGCGAGCTCCCGCGCCGTGAGCGAGACCTCCGTCTCGCCGCGGAAGACCCGCCGAGCGGCGGGGTCGAGTCGCAGGTCGCCCGCCTCGAGCACGGCCGGACGCTCGCGGCCGCCGCGGCGCACCAGGGCCCGAAGCCGAGCGACGAGAACCGGGTACGAGAACGGCTTGGTCAGCCAGTCGTCACCGCCGGTGTCGAGCCCCTCGACCTCGTCCCACTCGCCATCCTTCGCGGTGAGGAAGAGCACGGGCGTCCAATCGCCCTCGGCACGCAGCGACTGGCACAGCCGATAGCCGCTCATGCCCGGCATCATGACGTCGAGCACGATCGCGTCGTAGTCGGCGTCACGCGCCCGGGCGAGGCCGTCGACGCCGTGATGTGCGACGTCGACGACCATGCCCTCGGCCTCGAGCCCGCGGCGGATGCCGTCGGCGAGGCGCACTTCGTCGTCGACGAGAAGGATCCGCATGCTCACAGTCTGTCGGCTGGATCCTGAAGCGCAACTGAAGCGGGAGCGGCCGATCAGGCGTGCTGCTGGCGGTGCTTTCCCTCGCCGATCTCCTCGACCACCTTCGCGCAGAACGCCGGCAGGTCGTCGGGGGTGCGGCTGGAGACCAGGCCCGCGTCGACGACGACCTCCTCGTCGACCCAGCTCGCTCCTGCGTTGCGCAGGTCGGTCGTCAGGCTCGGGTAGCTGGTGAGTGTGCGGCCCTCGACGACGCCCGCCTCGATGAGGATCCACGCGCCGTGGCAGATCACACCGACCGGCTTGTGCTGCTCGAAGAATGCCCGGGCGAGGTCGATCGAGTCGCGATCCATGCGCAGGTGGTCGGCGTTCACGACGCCGCCGGGCAGCACCAGAGCGTCGAAATCGGCGGCTGAGGCAGCGGAGGAGGCGAGGTCGACGGGCTGCGCGTGACCGTTCTTGCCGGTGATCTCGCCTGACTCGGGCGACACCATGGTCGCCGTTCCGCCGGCGTCCGTCACCGCCCGCCACGGCTCGGTCAGCTCGCTGTCCTCGAAGCCGTTCGTTGCGAGGAAGGCGACCTTCGCGTCGGAGATGCTCGTCATCATGCGTCCTTTCGATCGGGGATGGGTGATGCCACTCTGCGACGGAGAGGCGCGTCCGGGCAGGGGATGGTCAGGTGCGGTGACGCGTGATACGCGGGTGGGTGCCTACGCTAGAGGGATGTCCGTGTCGTCGCATCCGCTGCCTGCGACGATCGCCGCAACCGTCGAGCACGAGCTGGTGATCCGCAAGTCGCGGTTCCTCACGCTCGTGGCCCCGGTGGATGCGCCGGACGCGGCCGATGCGGTGATCGCCGGCGTCAGGAAGCGGTATTGGGATGCCGGGCACAACTGCAGCGCGCAGGTGACCGGACTGCACGGCGATCGCGCCCGGTCGTCCGATGACGGCGAGCCGTCGGGCACGGCGGGCATCCCGATGCTCGAGGTGCTGCGACGCCGCGAGCTGACCGACGTCGTCGCGGTGGTGACGCGCTACTTCGGCGGCATCAAGCTGGGAGCCGGCGGGCTCGTGCGCGCGTACTCGACCGCGGTCTCGGAGGCGCTCGACCTGGCGAGTCTGGTCGACCGGCGGGTGCTGGATCAGGTGCTCCTGACCGCTCCGCATGCGGATGCCGGGCGCTTCGACAACCTGCTGCGCGACTGGGCGACGCGCAGCGGGGCGGTGCTCGGTGAGACAACGTACGCGGCCATGGCGGAGTTCGAAGTGTGGGTTCCGGCCGCTGCTGTGCCGAGCCTGCAGGCGGAGATCGCCGCTCTGTCAGCCGGAGCGGTGGCAGCGGTCGGCACGGGTGTGCAGCGGGTCATCGACGTGCCGCGCTGACCGGACGGCTCTGCGCGCTAGGCGGCAGGTCGGGCGCGCCGCGCACGTCGACGCGACGCGCGCCACAGGTGGCGCAGCGTACGTACACCACCTCGCCCTGCGAGGTGGGATGCGCGGATTCTGCGGTCCAGCCGTGCTCGTGCACGGCGGCGAGGAGGGGTAGCGGAAGAGTGCGGGAAGCGGTCATGCCTCCACGATGATGTAATGCTGTTATGCATCTCAACCCTTACGGTGAGTACGCGGTGCTGCTGGCTGCATCACTCGCTGACGACTGGCCCGCCGACCGCGCCGGCATCGAGCAGCGCACCCGGGACTTCGGCATGACCATGGCTTTCGAGAAGACGGCCGACGACCACCCGCGCGTGCGCGAGGTCATCGACGCGTGGTTGAAGGTGGTGGATGCCGAGACACACGAGCATCGCGCGATGATCCTGAACGCGCAGATGGCGGCCGCGGCGGCGTTCCCGCAGCTGACCGATCACGACGGGGAGGGATGGCACTTGCACTATCGTGACGCCGTTCAGAGCCTCCCGGCCGTGCTCGAGGCCGTGATCAGCGTCGGGACAGCGCTGCATCTCGCCGGCCGCGGGATGCACCGGCTCGGTCGCTGCGCGGCATCCCCGTGCCGACGAGTGGTCGTCGATGTCACCCGCAACGGCCGCCAGCGGTACTGCTCGGTGCGCTGCGCCAACCGGGATGCCGTCCGGCGACACCGTGCCCGCAGCGCGTCGCCGTGACAGTGACTCAGCCGCGGAGGGCGGCGAGCACGGCATCCGACAGTGGCGGCCACGCCTCCACCGCCCACGGGCCGAAGTCCCGGTCGGCGAGCGCGACGCAGGCCGCCTGCGCCTGCGGGTCGACCCAGAGGAACGTGCCGCTCTG
>NZ_DAMDLU010000095.1:0-10983 GCF_032084865.1 Microbacterium sp. | reverse complement strand
CCGCCGACGTGGGGCTGCTCGACGCGCCGCCCGCCGACGCCCTGCCGGCGCTCGGCACGTCCATCGTCGGCGTCTTCGATCTCGCCGTCGCGATGACGGGGTGGAGCGAGAAGCGGCTGCGGGATGCCGGTCGCGCCTACCGCGTGATCCACGCGCATCCCTCCGACCACGCCGGCTACTACCCCGGTGCCGAGCGGCTGACGATGAAGCTGCTCGTCGATCCCGACACCGACCTCATCCTCGGCGCGCAGGTGATCGGACGCAGCGGCGCCGACAAGCGCATCGACGTGATCGCGACGGCCATGCAGGCCGGGCTCACCGCATCCCAGCTGAGCCGGCTCGAGCTCGCGTACGCACCGCAGTTCGCCTCGGCGAAGGACCCGGTGAACATGCTCGGCTACATCGCCGACAACGCCGCGACCGGACTGACCGAGGGTGTGCAGTGGCACGAGCTCTCCGCCGCGGTGGCCTCCGGTGCGACCGTGCTCGACGTGCGCAGCGCCGGCGAACACGAGGCCGGGGCGATCCCCGGCAGCGTGAACATCTCGGTCGACCACCTGCGCGGCCGTCTCGACGAGCTGCCCGCCGGAGAGCTGATCGTGCACTGCCAGGTCGGTCAGCGCGGGCACACCGCCGTGCGCCTGCTGCGTCAGCACGGCCGCGAGGCGCGCAACCTCGACGGCGGGTATTTCACCTGGCAGGCGGGCACCCGGATGCTCGCCGCCGATCGCACTCTCGAGAAGGAGCCCGCATGACCACCGCACCCGACGATGAGATCCGCAAGGTCGTCAACCGGCTCAAGCGCGCCCGCGGGCAGCTGAGCGCCGTGATCGACGCGATGGAGACGGATGCCGACTGCCGCGACGTCGTGATCCAGCTCGCCGCGGTGGGCAAGGCGATCGACCGCGCGGGCTTCGCGGTGATCAGCACGGCGCTGAAGCACTGCGTGATCGACGGCGAGGATGCCGACGACGGCGCCCCAAGCATGGCGGAGCTCGAGAAGCTGTTCCTCACGCTGGCCTGAGGCGGCGGCGTCAGCGGCTTACGCCTCGGGGTGGGTCGCCAGCGTGCCGGGGCGTCGCCGGCGCTTACGCTTCGGGGGCCGACACGCCAGATGTCGGACGTTCTCGCGCGATCCTTCCGGCATCTGGAGTGTCGGCCCCCGTTTCGTCTCGGTTCTGAGGCAGGCGGGCGGCCTGCCCGTACGGCGCGCCGGGTCCCGGTGCACGGGGTCACTCGTGCGCTGTCACCCGAGCTTCTCGGCGCACGGCACGCACAACCGCGCGAACGGGCGCACCTCGAGACGACCCTCGGGGATGGGCTGCCCGCAGTTCGCGCAGGTGCCGTAATCGCCGGCATCCCACCGCTCGAGCGCCTCGTCGTACTGCCGCACCTCGTCGGCAGCCGCGTCGGCCAGCGCCGACAGCCGCGACCACTCCGACGACAGGGTGACGCCCTCGGGGTCGTGCTCGTCGTCGTCGTTCGACCCCTGCCGGTCGTGCACGAGTTCGGCCAGAGCGGATGCCGCATGCTCGGCGCGCGCGACAGCATCCGCCCGCTGCGCGGCGAGCGACTCCCTGCTGATGCCGGCCATCCCGCCACCCTAGCCCCGCTGCCGCACCGCGGCGCCGGCATCCGGCTCCCGACGACGCCAGGACGGGCCCCGGCTTCCCGCGTCCCGCCCCCGCATCACACGTTCGGATGACGCCCGCATCAGTCTTCTCCCGGATGTGGGTTTGCGCGCACTGCGCTCGACTGGAGTGAACTGAGATCGATCCGCCGGGGATTGATACAGTTCTCCCCATCGGAGGCCGCGTGTGAATCTCTCAGCCATTGTGCTCGATGCGCTCCTGATCGTCGGCGTCACGGTGCTCATCATGCTCCTCATCGGCGCGCTCTCGCGGCGTCTGCTGGGGGTGCGCATGAGCAGCGGGCGCATCATTTTCGCCGGCCTCGCCGGACTCGGCGCGGGTGTCGGCTTCGAATCGCAGTTCGTCTGGCGTGCAGCGGAGTACACGCCCGCCGTCATCCCGATTCTGCTCGGAGTGATCGTGCTCGTGGCCATCGCGGTTCTCGTGGCCGCGGAGATCCTCGTGCCGCAGGGCTCGCTGCCTCAGCCGCACCAGTGGCCGGCCCTGACGCGCCAGGCGCTCGAACGCAATCGGCGGTACATGCAGCTGCTGCGGATCGCCGCCCGGCACCGTCTGCTGGCCATCCGATTCGAGTCCAGTGCCGATGAGCAGCACCGTCGGGAGCGGCGGCAGCAGGCGATCGCGTTGAAAGAGGCGCTGCAGGAGGCGGGCGGGGCGTTCGTCAAGCTCGGGCAGCTGCTCTCCACACGTCCCGATGTGCTGCCGCAGGAATTCCGCGATGCCCTCAGCGCCCTGCAGCAGAGGGTGCCGCCGGCACCGTGGAGCGCCGTCGAAGCGCAGCTGGTCGCCTCACTGGGCGGCCCGCTCGACGACGTGTTCGCCACGTTCTCGCATGAGCCTCTCGCTGCGGCATCCATCGGCCAGGTCCACGTCGCGACGCTGAAGTCGGGCGAACGAGTCGCGGTCAAGGTGCGGCGACCCGGGATCGAAGCGGTGGTCTTGCGGGACATCGACATCGCCCAGCGGCTGGCCCGTCGCTTCGCCCGGTCGAGCGAGTGGGCGGAGAGGTTCGGAGTCGAAGCGCTGGTCGACAGCCTGACTCAGAGCCTGCACGACGAGCTGGACTACAGCCTCGAGGCCGTGAACATGGCGGCGCTCGCCGCCGTGCAGCAGAGCCTTCCCGCGGACTCTCGTGTGCACATCCCCCGCTGCCTCTCGGCTCTCAGCAGCGAACGGATGCTCGTGATGGAGCACGTGTCGGGGCGCACGCTCAGTGATCCGCGGGCCGCGGCCGCGCTCGACCCGGCCGAGCGCAGCGAACTGGCTCGGCGACTGCTCGCCGCGGTGCTGGCCCAGATCCTGCAGGCGGGCGTCTTCCACGCCGATCTGCACCCCGGGAACATCGTCATCTCCGAGGGTGCCGCCGGTGCCGAGGCCGAGGTCGTCCTTCTCGACTTCGGTTCGATCGGTCGGATCGATTCCGAGACGCGGGCGCGGATCGTCGACGTGCTGTCGGCATTCTCCCGAGGCGACGCCGCCGCGTTCGCGGACTCGCTGCTCGCGTTCGTCACCCTCGACGACGGTCAGGACGAACGCGCGCTGCGTCGAATCGTGTCGTCGTTCATGTCCCGTCGCCTCGGGCCCGGCTCGCGGCTGGATGCTTCGGTGTTCGCCGAGGTGGTCGTGATCCTCTCGGAGCAGGGCCTGACCGTTCCTGCCGAGCTGACCGTGCCGTTCCGCGCGATCGCGACCGTGGAAGGATCGCTGCGCCTGCTCGAGCCGGAGTTCGACCTCATCGCTGAGGCCGGCGATTACGCGCAGCGCCGGATGAGCGACGCGATGCGGCCGCAGGCCGTGCTGCGCTCGCTCGCCGATGAGGCGGTCTCGGTGCTGCCCCTCATCAAGCGCATGCCCCATCGCGTCGATCAGATCACCGGGCACCTCGCCGAGGGCCGGTTCGGCATGAACGTGCGGATGCTGGCGGATGCCCGTGACCGGGCGTTCCTTCGCGAGATCACCGGACTGGTCGTCGTGGCGTTCCTCGCCGGCGTCTTCGGGATCATGTCGGCCGTGCTGCTCACGAGCAGCGTGGGCCCGCAGCTGACCGACACGCTGACGCTGTTCCAGGTGTTCGGCTACCTCTTCATGGTGGTCACGGGGGTGCTCACGCTGAAGGTGCTCTTCGACGTGCTGCGGCGGATGCCTTCCCGGTCGAGGTAGCGCCGCAGCGCGGCCCCGGCCCGACCCGACGCGCGACCGCGAAGCATGCCACATCCGCACCCGCCCCGCACGGGCCTTGCCGCCACCCATGGCGTGCGTGACGATGGGAACGCCAATCGACGGGAGACATGATGCAGCTGGGAATGATCGGACTCGGACGCATGGGCGCCAACATCGTGCGCCGACTGATGCGCGACGGACACGAATGCGTCGGGTTCGACGTCAACCAAGAGGCGGTCAAGGCGCTCGAGGCGGATGGCGCGGTCGGAGCCAGTGACCTGCAGGACTTCGTGTCGAAGCTTCAGACGCCGCGCGTGATCTGGCTGATGGTCCCGGCCGGTCTCACCGGCACGATCGTCGAGCAGGTCGCGGATCTGCTCGACGAGGGCGACATCATCATCGACGGCGGCAACTCGAACTACCGCGACGATGTGCGCCGCGCGGCGGCGCTGCGTGAACTCGGTCTCGAATACGTCGACGCCGGCACCAGCGGCGGTGTGTTCGGTCTCGAGCGCGGGTACTGCCTCATGGTGGGCGGATCGGATGCCGCGGTGCAGCACATCGAGCCGCTGCTGAAGACCATCGCTCCCGGCGTCGGCGAGATCGAACGCACCCCCGGTCGCACCGGCGAGCTGGCTCCGGAGGAGCAGGGCTACCTGCACTGCGGTCCGGCCGGCGCGGGACACTTCGTGAAGATGGTGCACAACGGCATCGAGTACGGCATCATGGCGGCGATCGCCGAAGGTCTCAACCTGCTCGAGAACGCCGACGCGGGAGTGCGCGAGGCCGAGCACTCCGCCGAGATCGCACCGCTCGAGGAGCCCGAGTTCTACCAGTTCCCCATCGACACCGCGAAGGTCACCGAGCTGTGGCGTCGCGGCTCGGTGATCTCGTCGTGGCTGCTCGATCTCACCGCGACCGCCCTGAACGAGAACCCCACCCTCGACGGCCTCGCCGGCCGGGTCTCCGACTCGGGCGAGGGCCGCTGGACGGTCAAGGCGGCGGTTGACGTGGGCGTGCCCGTGCCGGTGCTCTCGTCGGCCCTGTTCGAGCGCTTCGCCTCGCGCGATGAAGACCGCTTCGCGAACCAGGTGCTCTCGGCGATGCGTCTGCAGTTCGGCGGGCACAAAGAGCTGCCGGCGGGTGACGTGCTCGAGGCGGGCGGTCGCAAGTCCGAGTCGAGCGACCGCGGGCAGTCCGACACGGCGTGATGCGGCCTGGTCACTTGCGGGTGAGGTCTTCGGCAAGCATCACGATGATGCCGCTCGGCCCGCGCAGGTAGGTCAGCCGGTAGACGTCCTGATAGTTCGCGACGCCCCGCAGCGGGTGGCATCCATGCTGCGCGGCGATCGCGAGCGCCTGGTCGAGATCGTCGACCGAGAACGCGATCCGGTGCATGCCGATCTCGTTGGGCAGCGTCGGGTCGGTTTCGATCGCGTCGGGATGCACGTACTCGAACAGCTCGATCCGTCCGTCGCCGTGCGGAGTCTGCAGCATCGCGATCTTCGCGTGGTTGCCGTCGAGCCCGACGGTCGTGTCGGCCCACTCACCGCTGACCTCGTCGCGACCGAGAACGGTGAGCCCCAGCGCGGTGAAGAACGAGACGGCCTCGTCGAGGTCGCGCACGGCGATGCCGACGTTCTCGAAGCGGATGCTCATGCCTCCGGATGCTACTCCCCCCGGCGCTCCGTTCGTCAGCGTCGTCTTCGACTGCGTCGTGTTCGGGCATCCCTCGGGCCCAGGCATCGCTCGAGCCCAGGCCTCCCTCCCGCCGGGTGGGCCCATATGGTCGCCTCGGTCGCGAGGAGGCAGCCATTCGGGACCAGCGGATGTGGGGCGCACGCCCGGGCGCGAGGCCCCTCCCGCGGAGTGGGCCCGTACGGTCGCCTCGGTCGCGAGGAGGCAGCCATTCGGGACCATCCGGCGGAGCCGGGGAGATGCCTGGCGCGGGATACGCGAACGCCCGAGACACAGGCATCCTCTCGCCGGGTGGGCCCATATGGTCGTGTCGGGCGTGGCGAGGCAGCCATTCGGGACCAGTCGGCGCGGGGCGCACGTCCGGGCGCGAGGCTCCTCTCGCAGGGTGGGCCCATATGGTCGCCTCGGTCGCGAGGAGGCAACCATTTGGGACCAGCCCCCGCCCGCGCGTCAGCCGAGCAGCGTGAGCGCGGTCACCCCGCCGGCGCCGACGATGAGCGCGACGATGGTGACCCAGGCGACGGCCCGGATGCGGCGGCTGCGGCGCTCACCGAGATCGCCGTAGTCTTCGTCGGTGTGCACGTCGGTCACGCGACGGGCTCGGTCACGGTCGGGCCGAACACGGCGGGCAGCGTGCCGCGCGAGGTCTCGCGCAGCTCGTCGACCGAGAAGGTGAACACGTCCTGCACCTCGAGGGTCGGCTCGGTGTCGGTGACGCCGATGCGCAGCACCGGGTAGTCGCGTCCCTCGCACAGTCCGCGGAACTTCACGTCTTCCTCGCGGGGCACGGTCACGATCACGCGGCCCGCAGACTCCGAGAAGAGCGCGGTCGCGGCATCCACTCCGTCGCGCTCCATCAGCTCGGTGAGCCAGACGCGCGCGCCGACGCCGAAGCGCATGACGCCCTCGGCGAGGGCCTGGCCGAGGCCGCCCTCCGACAGGTCGTGCGCCGACGAGATCAGCCACTCCTCGCGGGCTGCTCCCAGCAGCCCGGCGAGACGACGCTCACCGGCGAGATCGACCTTCGGTGGCAGACCGCCGAGGTGGTCGTGCACGACGTCGGCCCAGGCCGAGCCGGACAGCTCGGTGGAGGTGACGCCGAGCAGGTAGATGTTGTCGCCGGCATCCTGCCAGCCCGACGGGATGCGACGCGACACGTCGTCGATGATGCCGAGCACGCCGACCAGCGGCGTCGGGTGGATCGGCACGTCGCCGGTCTGGTTGTAGAACGACACGTTGCCGCCGGTGACTGGGGTGCCCAGCTCATAGCATCCGTCGGCCAGACCGTCGACGGTCTGCCCGAACTGCCACATCACCTCGGGGTTCTCGGGGGAGCCGAAGTTGAGGCAGTCGGTGATCGCCGTGGGCGTGGCACCGGTGACGGCGACGTTGCGGTACGCCTCGGCGAGGGCGAGCTGCGCACCCGCGTACGGGTCGAGCTGGCAGTAGCGGCCGTTGGCGTCGGTCGAGACGGCGAAGCCGAGGCCCGACTCCTCGTCGACTCGCACCATGCCGGCGTCGTCGGGGAAGGCGAGGGCTGTGTTGCCGCCGACGTAGTAGTCGTACTGGTTGGTGATCCAGCTGGTGTCGGCGAGGTTCGGCGAGCCGAGCATCGCGAGGAACTGCGCCCGCAGCACCTCGGGCTCGTTCGAGCGGGGAAGGTCTTCGGCGGCATCCGCCTGCAGCGCGTCGATCCATGTCGGGTAGGCGACGGGACGGTCGTAGACGGGGCCGTCGACGGCGACGGTCGACGGGTCGACGTCGACGATGCGCTCACCCTGCCAGTCGATGATCAGGCGGCCGTCGCCGGTGACCTCGCCGAGCACGCTGGTCTCGACCTCCCACTTGTTCACGACCTCGAGGAACGCGTCGAGCTTCTCGGGCGCGACGATCGCCATCATCCGCTCCTGCGACTCGCTCATCAGGATCTCTTCGGCCGTGAGAGACGGGTCGCGCAGCAGCACGTTGTCGAGCGAGACGCGCATGCCGCTGTTGCCGTTGGCGGCCAGCTCGCTGGTCGCACACGAGATGCCCGCGGCACCCAGGTCTTGAATGGCCTCGACGAGCTCGAGCGCGTACAGCTCGAGGCAGCATTCGATGAGCACCTTCTCGGCGAACGGGTCACCGACCTGCACGGCGGGTCGCTTGGTCGGGCCGGTGGAGTCGAACGAGTCGGATGCCAGGATCGACGCGCCACCGATGCCGTCGCCGCCCGTGCGGGCGCCGAACAGCACGACCTTGTTGCCGACGCCGGTGGCGTTGGCGAGCTTGAGGTCTTCGTGGCGGAGCACGCCGACCGCGAGGGCGTTGACGAGCGGGTTGGCCTGGTAGACGGCGTCGAACACTGTCTCGCCGCCGATGTTCGGCAGGCCCAGGCAGTTGCCGTAGAAGCTGATGCCGCTGGTGACGCCGTGCACCACGCGCGGGGTGTCGGGGTGGTCGATGGCGCCGAAGCGCAGGGCATCCATCACCGCGACCGGGCGGGCGCCCATCGAGATGATGTCGCGCACGATGCCGCCGACGCCGGTCGCGGCGCCCTGGAACGGCTCGATGAAGCTGGGGTGGTTGTGCGACTCGGCCTTGAACGTGACGGCCCAGCCCTCGCCCACGTCGACGACGCCGGCGTTCTGGCCCATGCCGACCATGAGCCGTTCCTTCATCTCGTCGGAGACCTTCTGCCCGAAGCGGCGCAGGTAGTTCTTCGACGACTTGTACGAGCAGTGCTCAGACCACATCACCGAGTACATGGCGAGCTCGCCCGAGGTGGGGCGCCGACCGAGGATGGTCTTGATCTGCTCGTATTCGTCGGGCTTGAGCCCGAGGGCGGCGTAGGGCTGCTCCTTCTCAGGAGTCGCGATGGCGTTCTCGACCGAGTCGGGAACATGCTGACGAGAGGCAGGAGTGGTCACGCGGGCTCCAGAAGAAGAGGGAGGCGGGGCCCGTCCAGTCTACCGGCGCGTCACAACGCTCTCGGCCTGCCGGTCACTCGACGCCCACAGGCGCCGTCGCTTCGCTCGACGCCTACGAAGCCCTAGCCGCCGTACTGCTCCGGATCGGCGCCGGGCTCGGTGCGCAGCGGCTGCCCCTCGGCTGTACCGTGGTTGCGCATCATCTGCGTGCGCGACGGCTGCGGACGCTGGTACGCGTACTCGCCGCCCTGGCGTCCGCCGTAGGGGCGTCCGTGATCGGCGTACTCTTCGCGGAAGAACGCGAGCCGCCACCGGCCCATCGTGATCAGGGCGCCCGTGCGCAGGGTGCGCCCCTGCTCTTCATCGCCGATGCGCTCGCGGTACGCGCCTCCGCCGACCGCTCCCGTGGCGTAGAGCACGTATTCGTCGCCCGGCTCGTGACGGATCTCGGCGTGCATCGATTCGAGATCGGGCAGCACGAGGTCGCACGACGACGAGCCGATGGTGATCCTGTCGGAGGTGAGATCGAACACCTTCGGGGCGACGCCGTCCCACTGCTCGGCATCGACGGTGAAGATGAGCCGCGGATGCCCGGCGCCCCACGCGTAATGGGTGGTGGTGATGACCCGCCGTGGGCGGTTGCGTTCGAAGGTCGGTGCCAGCGGGAGCAGCACCCGGGCGACGGAGGGGATGGGCGGCAGGGTACGGGAGGACTGGATGCGACGCACGCTATTGAGCGCGCTCAGCGATCCGAGGCGCATGTGCGATGACCCGGTGGCCAGGCGCGAGAGCATGCTGCGACGCACGTCGCCCACCTCGATCATGGGCCCTTGTGGACCTTCGATCCGCACGGTCAGCCCCTGGGCAGCGAGCTGCCTGGCGAGAGCGTCGACCTCGTGCAGCTGCGCGCGGTGGACGCTGGGAAGACGCTCGGGATCGCTGATGAAGACGTTCACGCGCCGACCGTGGCCGGTGATCTTCACCGAGAAGGGCGGTTCGTCGTCGGTTCCGAGCAGCGCGACCGTGAGGTCGACGTCGACGGTGATCATGGCCCGTGCCCCACAGCGGACTCAGCCCGCCGAGGGGCTGGAGTCCTGGTCGGTGTACGCGCCGGTCTCAGAGGTGAGGGTGTTGTCGCTCGTGGTCACACGCAGCGTGCCGTTGATCTTCCACGTCGCGCGCGGGGCGTCGGGGCCGATGTCACGCGGCACCTCGACGGTCATGTCGTCGAACGCGTAGTTGACGACGGCGCCGCGGCCGGTGAGGAACGACCACATCTCGCGGCCGAGGTCGGTCCAGTCGCCGATCGAGCGGCCTTCGGGCCCGCTGCTCGATCCGAACAGGTCGGAGGAGGAAGAGGAGGAAGAGGTGTCGCTCATGATCGGCTCCTTTGCCGGTGTCGGTGTTCGAACCCTAGTCCTGCCCACCGACACCGGCAAGGGCCGATGTTGGACTGAGGTCAGAGGTCGACCTTGCCGCTTTCGCCGCCGTCGTACTGCTCACCGGTGAGCTTCGACTTCACGAAGCTGAACACCGTGGCGATCCGGCCGCCGGGGGTGTCCCAGTATTCGGCCGATTCCGCCGTGAAGCGCACCAGGCCCACGTCGGGGTCGTCGGGTCCGTCGGGGAACCAGGCCTCGACCACCGGGTTCCACAGGTCCTTGATCTTGGCGAGGTCATCGACCAGCCACGCGGTTCCGGAAAGCGAGACCCATGCGTCGTTCGAGCTCATCGAGACGTTCACGTCGGCGTCGTCGGCGAGCTCTGCCGCAGGGGACGAGCTCTTCGAGATCAAGAACCACAGGTCGCCGTCGAACTCGGCCTCCTGCACGGTGAACGGCCGGGCGACGAGCTTGCCGTCGCTCTTGCGGGTGGTGAACATCGCGAAGCGGAAGTCCTTGATCAGCTCGGCGACCTTCTTGCGGTCATCGGTCGTGTCGGTCATCGCCTGCTCCCTCCAGTCGCCCGCCGACTGCGGGCGTCGTGGCTCACCACGATGCCGCCGCAGCCGAGAGTCGGGCAGGGGGTTGCCGCGTCGCGCGCGCTGGGTTACACCGTCGGGCTCACAGCCGGATGTACGCCGCGCCCTCGAACTGCGCATCGGTCAGCGCGACGATCGCGGCGGGGACGGTGCGGATGCCGGGCTGCAGGTCGTCTTCGGTGATCTCGTGCGCGCGCATGCCGCCCTCGCACGCCTCGATCGCCGCGCCCGCGGGCAGCCTGTCGACGGCGAGCGGGTCGGCGTCGCGCGTGACGCCCGTGATCGCCGGCCCGTTGACGATGATCCGGATGCGGTGCTCCGGCCGATCCTTGTGCAGGATGCGCGCCGAGTTGATCGAGCGCGCGACGTCGGCGGGGTCGGTGGTGACGTGGATGACGACGGTGCGGGGTGCGGTCATACCGGCATCCTGCCATCGGATGCCGGGCGCGGGCTCAGCGCGCGAGCGCGGCGGCCAGGTAGGGAGCGGTGCGGCTGCCGGATGCCACGGCGACGGCATCCGGGGTTCCGGTCGCGACGATCCGCCCGCCCGCGTCGCCGCCGGACGGGCCGCGGTCGATCACCC
>NZ_DAMDLU010000094.1:0-11110 GCF_032084865.1 Microbacterium sp. | reverse complement strand
GCCTGGGTGATGGGCAGACCCGAGTCGAACGATTCGAGCTCGGCCAGGCGCGCATCGCGCGACTCGACGATGTCGGCGATGCGGTGCAGCACGCGCGAGCGCTCACGCGGCAGCATGCGCGGCCACGGGCCCTCGGTGAACGCCCGGCGGGCGGCGGTGACGGCGCGATCGATGTCGGCCTTCTTGCCGGCCGCGGCGTGCACGTACGTCTCGTTGGTGACGGGGTTGAGCACCTCGAAGGTGTCGCCGTCGACCGAATCGACGAACTCGCCGTCGATGTAGTGCTGGATCTTCGCGGGGAGGTCTGCGGGGGTGTAGACGTCGGTCATCATCGTCCTTCTTCGCTGGTGTGGGAATGCCGGGTAGCCAGGAACGCGTCCCGGGTGCGCCAGCGATGGTTTCGCGCGGCCAGCTCGATCTCGAGCGGCTCGGCGCCGTCTCGGATCAGCCGGAGGATCTGCTCGTGCTCGTCGACGGAATGCCGGGCCCGGCCCGGCACGAACGAGAAGGTGGAGTCCCGGATGCCCGAGAGCCGGCCCCATCCGCGGTGCACGAGGTCGAGGATGTGCGGGTTGGGGCACGGCTCGAACAGCACGGAGTGGAACTGCTGGTTCAGCTGCGTGAAGCGGTGCGCGTCGAAGTGGTCGAGCAGGTCGCGCATCTGCTCGTTGATCGCGGCGGCGCGCGCGAGGGCGCTGTCGTCGAGCAGGGGCGCCGACAGCGCGGTCGCCGAGCCCTCGATGAGGCCGAGGGTCTGCATGGTGTGCGCGTACTCGTCCTCATCGATCAGCGACACGTGCGCGCCGACGTTGCGCTCGAAGGTCACGTAGCCCTCGGCCTCGAGGCGGCGAATCGCCTCGCGCACCGGCACGACGCTCATCTGCAGCTCGCGGGCGATCGCGCCGAGCACGAGCCGGTAGCCCGGTCCGTACGCGTGCGAGGCGATCCGCGAGCGCAGCCACGTGTAGGCCTGCTCGGACTTGCTGCCCTCACGCACGAGAGTCGTCATGACGTGGGTCCCTGAGCCGGCCGAAGGGCGTACTTCGCCCGCCACTCGGCGTTCATCGGGAACAGCCCGTCGACGGGGTGACCTGCGGCTACCTGCTCGGCGATCCAGGCATCCTCGTCCTCCTGAGCGAGCGCCGCGTCGGCGACCTCCTCGGCCAGATGCGCGGGGACGACGATCACGCCGTCGCCATCGCCGACGATCACGTCACCCGGCTGCACGGTCGCCCCGCCGCAGCCGATCGTGACATCGAACTCCCAGGGCACGTGCTTGCGGCCCAGCACAGAGGGGTGCGCGCCCTTCGAGAAGACCGGGAGGCCGATCTCGGCCACGGCGTCGAAGTCGCGCACGCCGCCGTCGGTGACGACTCCGGCAGCTCCCCGGGTCTTGGCCCGCAGCGCGAGGATGTCGCCGAGTGTGCCGGTGGTCTCGTCGCCGCGTGCCTCGATCACGATGATCTCGCCCTCGCCGACGGCGTCGAAGGCGCGCTTCTGCGCGTTGTATCCGCCGCCGTGGCTCGTGAACAGGTCTTCGCGGGCGGGCACGAAGCGCAGCGTCTTGGCGGTGCCGACGATCTTGGCTCCGGGCAGGTTGGCGGAGAGCCCGTCGATGAAGCAGGAGCGCAGGCCGCGCTTGCGCAGCTGGCTCGACAGCCCCGCCGTGGGGGCGGCCTCGAGTTTGGCGCGCAGCTCGGCTGACAGCCCATCCTGGGTCCCTGAGCCGGTCGAAGGGCCGACGGAGGGCAGCCCTGCCAGCTCACGCGAACCCCAGGCCTCGGCCCGCTGCAGGTCATCGACGGCCGGCATCGAGCCGAGCGCGGGGTCGAACTCGACGTCACCCTGCGTGACCGTGGTGCGCAGGAGTCCCGAGGAGGGGGCGCCGGGGGCATCCGGGGCATCCACCTCGATCTCGACCACGTCGCCCGGCACGATCACGCTGGAACCTGCCGGCGTGCCGGTGAGGATGATGTCGCCCGGCTCGAGCGTGAAGTGCTGCGAGAGGTCGGCGACCAGCTGGGGGAGGGGGAAGAGCAGGCCGGCCGTGGTGTCGTCCTGCGCGAGCTCGCCGTTCACCCAGGCGCGCACGCGCAGTGCGGCCGGGTCGACGGCGGCGGCGTCGATGAGCTCGGGGCCCACGGGGGTGTAGCCGTCGCCGCCCTTGGAGCGGACGTTCGAGCCCTTGTCGTTGGCGCGCAGGTCGTAGAGGCCGAGATCGTTCGACGCGGTGACGGATGCCACGTGCGCCCACGCCTCGTCGACCGAGACCCGGCGGGCGGCGGTGCCGATGATCAGCGCGATCTCGCCCTCGAAGGCGAGCAGCTCGGTGCCGGCGGGGCGCTCGACCACGCCGTCGGTGCCGGCGAGGGAGCTGGCGGGCTTGAAGAAGTAGGAAGGGGCGGCGGGGCGGCGGCCGCGCTGGTCGGCACGTGAGACGTAGTTGAGGTGGATCGCGATGATCTTGCCTGGTCGGGCGAGCTCGGTCATAGGGCGCCTCCTTGCCGGGTGCACGGACGACTCCGAGAGAGTCCTTGTGCGTCGTATTCGAAATCGTATATGATCCCTCTGCGGGTGGCAAGCATCTGATCACCACCCCCGACAGAGTCGTCAAAGGAGCATCATGAGCGAGCAGTCACGCCGTTCCCGGGCACCCCGTCCCCCCGAGGGATTCACCCCCACCGGCACGATCGCCAATGCGGCCGATCGTCGCCGCGTCGTCTTCGCCACGGTCGTCGGCACCACCGTCGAGTGGTACGACTTCTTCATCTACGCGACCGCGGTCGGGCTCGTCTTCGGGCAGCTCTTCTTCGCGCCGCTGGGCGCGAACAGCATCCTGATCGGCTTCGCGACCGTCGGGATCAGCTTCCTCTTCCGCCCGTTGGGCGCCTTCCTCGCAGGACACTTCGGCGACAAGGTCGGCCGCAAGGCCGTGCTGATGTGGACGCTGATCCTGATGGGCGCGGCGACCGCGTTGATCGGCGTGCTGCCGACCTACGAGGCGATCGGCGTGGCGGCTCCGCTGCTGCTGGTGCTGCTGCGGATCCTGCAGGGCCTGTCGGCGGGAGGCGAGTGGGGTGGCGCGGTGCTGATGGCCGTCGAGCACGCTCCCAAGGCCAAGCGCGGCATCTTCGGTGCGTCACCGCAGATCGGTGTGCCGCTCGGCCTGCTGCTGGCCTCGGGTGTGATGGCGATCATGACGGCGATCGCCCCGGGTGAGCAGTTCCTGGCGTGGGGCTGGCGTGTGCCGTTCCTGCTCAGCATCGTGCTGATCCTCATCGGCTACTACGTGCGTCGCAACGTCGAGGAGAGCCCGGTGTTCGCCGAGCTCGCCGAGCGCAAGGAGGAGGCGCGGATGCCGATCGTGCAGCTGTTCCGCAAGCACCTGCTGCTCGTGATCGTCGCCGCGCTCGTCTTCGCCGGAAACAACGCGGTGGGATACATGACCACCGGCGGTTACATCCAGAACTACGCCACGAACCCCGACGGCCCGATCGGGCTCGAGCGTGGACCGGTGCTGTGGGCGGTCACCGGCTCGGCGGTGACCTGGCTGCTCTCGACGCTGCTGGCGGGATTCGTCAGCGACAGGCTCGGCCGTCGCACCACCTACATCATCGGCTGGGTGCTGCAGCTGGGCGGCGTGTTCGCGCTGTTCCCGCTGGTCAACACCGGCAACGTCGGTCTGCTCTTTGCGGGGCTCGCCATCCTCACCATCGGCCTCGGCTTCACCTACGGCCCGCAGGCGGCGCTGTACACCGAGCTCTTCCCGGCCAGCATCCGCTTCTCGGGGGTGTCGATCTCGTACGCGATCGGCGCGATCGCCGGTGGCGCTTTCGCCCCGACCATCGCGACCGCGCTGGTGCAGGCGACCGGAACGACCATGTCGGTCACCTGGTACCTGGCCGGTATGACCGTGATCGGACTCATCGCGACCCTGCTGCTGCGCGACCGCAGCGGCATCCCGCTCGGGCCCGACCACGAGGCCGAGCAGGCGGTGAGCCCGATCCGCGGGCTGGCCAGGGCATGAGCATCCGTCGATTCTGACGGGCTTCTGCAGGTCTGAAGGACGATTCGAGCCGGATCGTCCTTCAGGCCTGCATCCGTCATGGGGAACGGATGCGGGGATCAGCCGTCGAGGGCTGTCCGGATGACATCCGCGGAGCGCTGCAGGCGGTCGGCGACCTCGGCATCCGCCACGCGGGATGCCACGTGCACCACGGCGATGGCCGCCGGGCGCGCACCCCGCAGCGGCAGCGGCACGGCGATCGACTTGAGGTTCGGGATCACCTCGTCGTGACTGAGCGCGTAGCCGCGCTCGCGCACGGTCTCGACCTCGGCGCGCAGCCCCGCATCGACCCAGGGCCACTCGACATCACGCAGCTGCGCGAGGATCGCCTTGCCCGGGGCACCGACCGTGACCGGATGCCTGGTGCCCGGCCGCTGCGCGACATTCGCCACCGCGTGGCGCGGTTCGACGCTGGTGAGCGTGATGACCTCGTCGCCGTCGAGCACGGCGAGGAACGCGGTGAGGCCCAGATCGTTGGCGACCGCCGTCAGCTCGGGCAGCGCCTCGGCCTGCAGGTCATGCGCGACGCCGGCCGCGAGGGCCGCCATCCGTGGACCGAGGGCGGCGAGACCCGCGGCATCGCGAGCGACGAGCCGGTGATCCTCGAGCGTACGCAGCAGGCGGTACGCGACCGAGCGGTGCACCTCGAGGCGGGTGGCCAGATCGTCGATCGACAGGGGACCGTCCGCGAGGATCTCTAGGATCCGGATGCCGCGGCTGAGCGTCTGCGAGGCGGGGGCGGCGGTCATCGGTGGCTCCTGATCCCTTGTGGCACATCGGCGCTTCGTATACGATCTGTTCAATAGTAGAACGCTGTGTTCCAATATAGAACACGCCGGAAGGAATCGACGACGATGCAGTTCCACCACCACGGCTATGTGTCCCACGACCCGCGGGTGCTTCCCGCCGAGGGTCTGGGTCTCGACCGGCCGGACACGCTGCCCGACGAGGTGGACGTGCTCATCGTCGGCTCGGGGCCGGCGGGCATGCTTCTCGCCGCGCAGATGTCGCAGTATCCGAACGTGAACACGCGCATCATCGAGAAGCGCGACGGGCGTCTCGTGCTCGGGCAGGCCGACGGCATCCAGCCGCGCAGTGTCGAGACCTTCCAGGCGTTCGGGTTCGCCGAGCGCATCACCGCCGAGGCGTACAACATCGGCTGGATGAACTTCTGGGGGCCCGACCCCGAGAACCGACAGAACATCGTGCGCACCGCCCGCACGGCCGACTACGCGTACGACATCTGCGAGTTCCCGCACCTCATCGTCAACCAGGCCCGCGTGCTCGACTACTTCGCCGAGGCGGCCGCCGACGGCCCTGGGCGCATCGTGCCCGACTACGGCGTGGAGTTCGCAGGGCTCACCGTGCACGACGAGGGCGAGCACCCCGTCGAGGTGCGGGTCAGGGATGCGCGCGGGGAGCGCACCGTCCGCGCCAAGTACGTCGTCGGCTGCGACGGGGCACGCAGCGGCGTGCGCACGGCCATCGGGCGCACGCACGTCGGCGACGTGTCGGCGCACGCGTGGGGCGTCATGGACGTGCTGGTCAACACCGACTTCCCCGACTGGCGCACCAAGTGCGCGATCAACGCCGAGGCGGGCAACATCCTGCACATCCCGCGCGAGGGCGGGTACCTCAGCCGGATGTACATCGATCTGGGTGCGGTCGCCTCCGACGACGACCACCGGGTGCGGCAGACGCCGATCGAGGAGATCATCCGCAAAGCCAACGAGATCCTGCATCCGTACTCGATCGACGTGAAGGACGTCGCCTGGCACAGCGTGTACGAGGTCGGCCACCGCGTCACCGACGGCTTCGACGACGTCATCGACGGATCGGGCCGCACCCCGCGCGTCTTCCTCACCGGCGACGCCTGCCACACGCACAGCGCGAAGGCGGGCCAGGGCATGAACGTGTCGATGCAGGACGGCTTCAACCTCGGCTGGAAGCTCGGCTCGGTGCTCACCGGGCGCAGCCCCGAGACCCTGCTGGCCACCTACGGCGCCGAGCGCCGGCCGGTTGCGCAGCAGCTGATCGACTTCGATCGCGAGTGGTCGAGCCTGATGGCCCGCAAGCCCGAGGAGATCAGCGACCCGCAGGAGCTGGCGACCTTCTACCTCGGCACGGCCGAGTTCCCCTCCGGTTTCATGACCCAGTACACCCCGTCGATGATCACCGGCACCGATGCGCATCAGGCGCTGGCGGCCGGCTTCCCGCTGGGCAAGCGGTTCAAGTCGGCCGAGGTCACGCGCGTCTGCGACGGCAACGTCATCCACCTCGGCCATCACGCCAGGGCCGACGGCCGCTGGCGCGTGTACGCCTTCGGCGATGCCTCGGGCGAGGGCCTGGGCGCGTGGGCGGCGCAGGCGGCGCCGGTCTTCGCGCGCTTCACCCCGGTGGATGCCGACGTCGACGCGGTCTTCGACGTGAAGGCCGTCTACCAGGGCTCGTACGAAGACGTCGAGGTGACGACCGCGCCTGAGCTGTTCGCCCCGAAGACCGGGCCGCTCGGCCTGACCGACTGGGAGAAGGTCTACGCGTCGGCGCCGAGCAAGTGGAACGACACCGACATCTTCGAGGCCCGCGAGCTGTCGCGTGACGGCGTCGTGATCGTCGTGCGCCCCGACCAGTACGTCGCCGCGATCCTGCCGCTGGACGCGGTCGACGAGCTGGCCGCGTTCTTCGACGGGGCGCTGCTGCCGGCATCCTGAACCTGGTCTGCGCTGCGGAACGCAGGACGTCACGCGAAACGCAGGAGCCGATCTCGAATCCGCTCCTGCGTTTCGTGCGTTCTCCTGTGTTTCGCGCGTGACGGGATGCGGAGGATGTCGGCCATCCGTACATGACAGGTGTCACGCGGAAGGCGTGACAGCGCCCTCCGGCGTCCGGCTGCGCGCAGCGGGAGAGTGGAGGCATGACCACAGCGACAGCCACGGCAGAACCCGATGCGACGACCGCCGATGCACCCGCCATCGTCCTGGCTGGCGTGCGCCGCCACTACGGCACGGGCGACCGCCGCGTCGATGCGGTCGCCGGCCTGGACCTCACCGTGAACCGCGGAGAGATCATGGCCCTTCTCGGGCCCAACGGCGCAGGTAAGACCACCACCCTCGACATGCTGCTCGGGCTGACGCCGCCGAGCGAGGGACGGGTGACGGTGCTCGGGCAGACGCCGGCGCGAGCGACGGCATCCGGCGCGATCGCCGCCGTTCTGCAGACCGGTGGGCTGCTCTCCGACCTGTCGGTGCGTGAGACCGTCGAGGTCATCGCGTCGCTGCACGGACGCGAGGCGCTCGGTCGCGTGACGGAGACGCTCGAGCGGGCGGATCTGCGAATGCTCGCCCGTCGCCGCGTGTCCAAGTGCTCGGGAGGCGAGCAGCAGCGCGTCAAGTTCGCGCTGGCCCTGGTCGCGGATCCGGGCATCCTCGTGCTCGACGAGCCGACCGCGGGCATGGACGTCACCGCTCGCCGTCGTTTCTGGGACGTCATGCGGGCGGATGCCGATGCCGGCCGCACCATCGTCTTCGCCACGCACTACCTCGAAGAGGCGGAGCAGTTCGCCCGCCGCACAGTCGTGATGAATCGCGGCCGCATCGTCGCTGACGCTCCGACCGATCGGCTGCGTGCCAGCCTGGGCGCTCGAACCCTCGCCGCGACGCTGCCCCCAGAGGGCGTGCGGGCGATCCTCGACATCCTGCAAGCCCGTCCCGATGTCACGGACCTGCGCGTCGACGCCGGCCGCGTCAGCCTGCGCGCAGCCGACTCGGATGCCGTGGCATCTGCTCTTCTCGCCTCAGGGGCGCACGATCTGGAGATCGTCGCAGCCACCCTCGAGTCCGCCTTCACCACCTTGACGGAGAACTGACATGACCACCATCTCACCCACCATGCTGCGGATCGAGGCGCTGCGTCAGCTGCGCAACCCGTACACCCTCGCGTTCACGCTGGCGATGCCAGTCGCCATGTACCTGCTCTTCGGCGCAGGCAGCGACGTCGGGCACCTGTCCGCAGGGCACGGGAACGTCGCGTTCTACATCATGGTCTCGATGGGCGCCTACGGCACCGCTGTTGCGATGAGCTCGCTCTCGTCGCTCGCCGCCGCTGAGGCCAAGCAGGGGTGGGGCCGCCAGCTCGCCATGACGCCGCTCGGCACCGCAGGCTACGCGCTGACGAAGCTCGTCAACGCGCTCACCTTCGCCGTGCTCGCCCTCGTCGCCGTCTTCGTGGCGGGCGTCGCCACCGGCGCGCAGGCCGACGACATGTGGCGGTGGGCGGCGGCAGCGGGGATCGTCCTCGGGCTGGGAGTGACGTTCGGCTTGTACGGGCTCGGCGTGGGGCTGTTCTTCAACAGCGACTCGGCCGCTGCTCTGGCGTCGATCTCGATGACGTTCTTCGGCTTCCTCGGCAACGTGTTCATGCCGCTCGACGGCGTCATGCTCGAGATCGCCCGCTTCACCCCGATGTACGGCTTCGCCGCGCTGGCGCGCTGGCCGCTCACCGACGGCACCCTCACGACAGGCCAGACGGACCCGCTGTGGATGCTTGTGCTCAACATCGGCGCATGGACGGCGTTCTTCGTCCTGCTCGTGGTGGCCGGAGCGAAGCGCTCGCGTGCCCGGCGATAGGCTCGAGCGGTGACCACGCACGCCGCGACGAACCCCTGGGAGCGCTTCGGGTGGATGATGGCCGTCGTCTGGCTGGTCTTCCTGGTCTATCCGGTCATGGCGCTGCTGCGCTCCGACGCCGCGCCGCACTGGATCAGCATCGGCTGGTTCGCGATCGTCGCGTTCGCCGTGCTCTACGTCGTGGGCTTCATCCGTGGGATGTCAGACGGCACCGCCGTTGGAGACGCCCCTCGATCCGGGCAGTGGGTCATCTTCAGTGCACTGATCGTCTGCGCGCTGGTCTCGGTGCCCGCCGAGGGCGGTTCGGCGCTGAGCTTCCTGCCGTTCATCATGTCCTTCGCGTCATACGGGCTGACACGCCTCTGGCACTGGATCACCACCATCGCCTCCCTGGCGGTGACCACTGCGACCGTGCTGCTCGCGCCCAACGGGCGCAGCTACGCCTCGGTGCTCGCCATCATCGCGATGGTCGGGGTGGTGAACACCGTCTCGACCTGGCTCATCATCCGCTCGGCGCAGGCTGAGGCACTGGGACGGGAGCTGGCGACCAGTGAGGGCAGAGAGGCGGTGGCGCGTGACGTGCACGACCTGATCGGACACTCCCTCACGGTGGTGCGGCTCAAGGCCCAGCTCGCTCGCCGGCTGATCGACTCCGACCCGGATCGCGCGAAGGCCGAGCTGGAGGCGATCGAAGAGCTCACCGCCGAGGCCATCGCCGGCGTGCGCTCCACTGTCGCGGGTGCCCGCATCGCCGCGCTCGCCGACCAGCTGGCTGCGAGCCGAGAGGCCCTGCGCGCGGCCGACATCGAGGTGCGCGTCAGCGGCGAACCCGACGTGCTGTCCCCGTCGCAGGCGCTCACCTCCGGGTGGATCCTGCGTGAGGCGACCACCAACGTGCTGCGGCATGCTCGTGCGAGCGTCGTGAACGTGCGCATCGCCCCCGGTCGATTCGAGGTGCACGACGACGGAGTGGGCTCCGGCGGCAGGGAGGGCAATGGGGTGCGCGGGATGCGCGAGCGGGCAGCCGCGGCCGGAGCCGCGTTCGCCGTGCGTTCGGACGCCGGCACCCACGTGGAGGTGACGTGGTGAGCGCCGAGGCCATCCGCCTGCTTCTCGTCGACGACCAGGCGCTGATCCGCGGTGCCATGGCCGCCCTGCTCGAACTCGAAGGAGACATGACGGTTCTCGGCACCGGGGCGGACGGCACGGATGCCGTACATCTCGCAGCCGAGCTGCGACCGGATGTCTGCCTGATGGACATCCAGATGCCGGGGCTCGACGGGATCGAGGCGACGCGCGCCGTGCGCGCAGCCTGCCCGGACACCCGGGTGCTGATCGTCACGACATTCGCGCGCCCGGGCTATCTGCGCTCGGCGCTGGCTGCCGGTGCCGCCGGGTTCGTCGCCAAGGACGCCCCGGCCGAGCAGCTCGCCGAGGCCGTGCGCCGGGTGCATGCGGGATTCCGGGTGCTCGACCCCTCTCTCGCTGAGCAGAGCCTGTTCGAGGGTGCCAACCCGCTCAGCGAGCGCGAGCGCCAGGTGCTGAGGCTCGCCGCCGACGGACGAACAGCGGGGCGCATCGCCGAGGAGGTCTTCCTGTCGCCGGGCACCGTTCGCAACGTGCTCTCCTCCGCGATCGGCAAGACCGGGGCATCTAACCGCGCCCAGGCCGTGCGGTCGGCTCAGGACAAGGGTTGGATCTGAGACGATGCCGGGTCAGGAGTTCACCCGGATGATCTCCTCCTGGTACGGCGCGATGACCTTGCCCGAGATGCGCAGGTCGAGCACGAGGAAGCGGCGTTCGGCCGGATCTTCGGACGCCCAGGTGCGCAGGCGGTCGAGGTCGGCGAGCGTGCGCACGACGACGCCCTCCGCGCCGACCGCGGCCGCGAAGGCGGCGAAGTCGACCTCGGGGATGAGCATCGGCGCCTCGGCGAGACCCTTCAGCCCGTACAGGTTGACCTCGGCGCCGTAGGCCGCATCGTTCCAGATCACCGCGACACCGCGGCCTGCCGCTGCGCGCACGGCCGACTCGAGGTCGGCGATGGCCATCAGACCACCGCCGTCTCCCGAGGTGAGCACGACGGTCTGCTCGGGGCGGGCGCGGGTGGCGCCGACGACGCTCGGCCAGCCCTGCCCGATCGACTGGAAGGCGGTGCCGACCATCATCATCCGATCGGGAGCGGTGACCGGCCAGTACATGTTCGCCCAGCCGATGAAGTGCCCGCCGTCGGAGACGACGACGCGGTCGTCCGGCAGCAGCTCGGCGATGCGGCGTGCGGCGGAGCGCGGATCAAGGCGGCCGTCGACGGCGACCTCATCGCCCTCGGCATAGGCGCGAGCGGATGCCGCATCGACCGTCTCGCGCCAAGGGGTGCGCCCGTCGCCCGCGGTCGCGTCGGCCGTGCCCGCCGCCGAAC
>NZ_DAMDLU010000093.1:0-11198 GCF_032084865.1 Microbacterium sp. | reverse complement strand
ATCTGCTGCAGCTGCTCGACGAGAAGGCGCCGGGCAACAGCGTCGAGGTGCGCGTGCCGCCGTTCGGCGCCGTGCAGGTGGTGCAGGGGCCCCGGCACACCCGCGGCACCCCGCCGAACGTGGTCGAGATGGACGCGAGCACGTGGATCGCCCTCGCGACCGGGGCGGAGCACTGGACGGATGCCGTTGCCGCCGGCCGCGTGACGGCATCCGGAACCCGCGCGGATCTCAGCGACCTGCTGCCGCTGCGCCCCTGAATCGAGCCTGATTCCGGTCCGCGCACAGCGCGCGCGTGGGAGAATGGAGCCATGTCCCGGACTCAGAGCCACTCGACCGTCGAAGCGACGATCCGCCCCGTGCCGCGCTACGGCGTCTTCATGGTGACGGGGGCCGTTGTGGGGATCATCGTCGCGGGCATCCTGACTCTGCTCGGCTCGTACGAGCCGTCAGACGTGCTGCGCGTGGTGTACCCACCCGGACAGGTGTTCGGATTCGCCCTGCTGTGGACCGTGCCGATCGGCGTCGGGCTCGGCGGCATCATCGCCGTCGGTCTCGACCGCGCCGCCCGCAAGCACTCCCGTGTCGTCACGGTCGAGCGCGAGCGAGTCGTCGCAGACGACGAGCAGCCCTAGGCCAGTTCGGCGATCACCGGGCGCATCGCCGCGTCGAAGGCCACGACGTCGCGGCGCAGGCCGTCGGTGACGGCGACGCTCAACGAGCCGATCCACCAGATGCCGCGCTGTGTGAACGGCAGCACCTGCACGTTCAGCTCGAACGAGTGCGCGCGGCGGCCGATATCGCGCTCGAATTCGGCGATCGCGCTGGCGTAGGCGCGGTACGAGCCGCCTGACGAGCTGACCGACTCGACATACCTGTTGTGTGCGCGCTGCGCGTAATGCAGCACGGTCTGCGCGTGAGGGACGATCGCGTCACGCAGCTCCTCCGCACCGGTGGTGGGCAGGGCGACGAGTGTGTCGAAGCCGTCGACGAGGTCGAGCGGCACCTCCGAGCGGTGGGCACGCGGCTCGACGGTCATGTCCCAGTACTCGCGCCACTGCTTCTCGAGAGAGTCGTCGACCTCCGTCGCGTCAGGGCGACGCACGTCGAGCCCGCGCAGTGCGGGCAGATCCTCGGGGGCCCGGATGCCGAGCAGCTGCCGCAGCGCGAGCGCGACCAGCACCGATGTGCCGGCGTCTTCGCGGATCAGCCACTGCGGCTTGTCGACCATGGCCCCATCGTAGGGTTCTCAGCGGTCCTGCGCGCGGTCCGAGCGGCCTGCCGGTGGCGTCGCCGCGAGGGATGCCGCGAATCGGGTCACCCGCGCCCGTCACCCGCACGCGGACGCGCACCCGCTGAGCGTCAGCGGCGACGCGACAGGATGCGGCGGTGCAGACGCTCGCGGCCGCGCGAGGGCGGACGGGTGGCGTCCACCAGCGCCTGCCGGGCCGCGGCGAGATTCGGATAGCTGCCGATGCGGCGGCTGTGGCGGTCGTGCACGACGTGTGCGGCGTCGTCGACGGTCACGAAGCCGGCGAACTCGCCGCGGCTCGTCGCCACGTAGACGTCGTGGTCGGCCTGGCTCCAGGCGAGTTCGGCGGCTGTGGCGGTGGTGTTCTGGTCGTGGGTGGGCGCGCCGGAGCGCGCGGAATCAGCGGTACTGCTCATGATCTCTGGTCTGTCTGCGGGCAGCATGCTGCCCGCTGTGGTGCGGTCGGGGCGCCGAGATCCGCATCGGTGCGGATCGGCCACTCATGCCCGGCCTGGATGTGTGCGCTGCGCCGGTGAGATACGGCGGAACTTCGCGCAACCATTCATAGTAGCAGACGGAGCTGCCGGATGCTCTGGCCGCCCCGTCACGGGGGACGGGTGCTCCCTCGGGCCGGGTACGCTGTAGAGGTGGCAGACTCTCCCACCAATCCCTATGCTCAGGCCGGTGTCGACACCGCCGCCGGTGATCTCGCCGTCGAACTCATGAAGACTTCCGTGCGCGCGACGCACGGGCCCGAGGTGCTCGGGGGCGTCGGCGGCTTCGCGGGCATGTTCGACGCAAGCGCGCTGCTCGGCTACCGGCGCCCGCTGCTGGCCAGCAGCACCGACGGCGTCGGCACCAAGGTCGCCATCGCGCAGGCGATCGACAAGCACGACACGATCGGGCAGGACCTCGTCGGCATGGTGGTCGACGACATCGTCGTGGTCGGCGCCAAGCCGCTGTTCATGACCGACTACATCGCCTGCGGCAAGGTCGTGCCCGAGCGCATCGCCGACATCGTGCGCGGCATCGCCGAGGCGTGCTCGGCGACCGGCACCGCCCTCGTCGGCGGCGAGACCGCCGAGCACCCCGGGCTGCTCGGCCCGCGCGACTACGACGTCGCGGGAGCGGCGACCGGAGTCGTCGAGGCGGATGCCCTGCTCGGCGCGCACCTGGTGCAGGACGGCGATGCCGTGATCGCACTCGGATCGAGCGGCCTGCACTCGAACGGCTACTCGCTCGTGCGGCACATCGTCGCGAACGCGGGCATCGGCTACGGCGACAACTCCGCAGATCTCGGCGGCACCTGGGGGGAAGCTCTGCTCGAGCCGACCCGCCTGTACACCACCCCGCTGCTGACGCTCATCGAGACCCTCCCCGGTGCGGTGCACTCGCTGAGTCACGTGACCGGCGGCGGCATCGCCGCCAACCTCGCCCGGGTTCTGCCGCAGGACAGCTGGGCCGAGGTCGACCGTTCGACCTGGACGCCCAGCCCGGTGTTCCAGGTGCTGGCCGACATCGCCGGCACCTCGATCGTCGACACCGAGGGCACCTGGAACCTCGGCATCGGATTCCTCGCGGTCGTCGCGGCGGAGCAGAAAGATGCCGCGATCGCCGCGATCGGCGCGCAGGGCATCGCCGCCTGGCAGGTCGCGACCGTGCACACCGGTGCGCGCCCCGAGGGTGATTTCGAACAGGGCGCCAAGGGCGTCGACGGCGGAGCGGTGCGCCTGGTCGGCGCATACGCGGACGGAGCGAAGTAACACCCATGTGCGGCATCGTCGGAATGGTCGGCAGCGGACCGGTCAACCAGGACATCTACGACGCGCTGCTGCTGCTGCAGCATCGCGGACAGGATGCCACCGGAATCGCGACCGCAGAGCCGAGCGGCGTCATGCACATGGCGAAGGCCGAGGGCATGGTGCGCGAGGCGTTCCGCACCCGCGACATGCGATCGCTGCTGGGCAGCATCGGCCTGGGGCACGTGCGCTACGCGACCAAGGGCACCGCCTCGAGCGAAGAGGAGATGCAGCCCTTCTATGTGAACGCGCCGTACGGGATCGTGCTCATCCACAACGGCAACCTCACCAACACCCGCGAGCTCACGGCGGAGATGGCCGATCGGTACCGCCGCCACCTGAACTCGTCGAGCGACACGGAGCTGCTGCTGAACGTGCTCGCGGGCGAGCTGCAGACGACGACATCGTCGGTCGACCTCGACGCCGATCGCATCTTCGACGCCGTCGAGCGCACTCACGCGCGGATCGAGGGCGCCTACGCCGTCATCGCGATCATCGCCGGCTACGGTCTGCTCGCGTTCCGCGACCCGTTCGGCATCCGTCCGCTCATCCTCGGCCGTCGTGCTTCGACAGGCTCAGCCGATGGATCCCCGAGCCCGTCGAAGGGCCGAGACGAGTGGGTCGTGACCAGCGAGTCCCTCGTGCTCGAGAACGCCGACTACGAGATCGTGCGCGAGGTCGCGCCGGGTGAGGCCGTCTTCATCTCCAACGACGGCGAGCTGTTCACCCGTCAGTGCGCCGAGAACTCGCAGCTCGTGCCGTGCGCGTTCGAATACGTCTACCTCGCACGCCCCGACTCGGTGATGAACGGCGTCTCGGTGTACGAGTCGCGCCTGCGCATGGGCGACCGGCTCGCCGACACCATCGCCCGGCACGTACCGCTCGACGAGATCGACGTGGTCATGCCGATCCCCGACTCGTCTCGACCGTCGGCGATGGAGGTCGCGCGCAAGCTCGGCAAGGAGTACCGCGAGGGCTTCTACAAGAACCGGTACGTCGGACGCACATTCATCATGCCCGGGCAGGCGGTGCGCAAGAAGAGCGTGCGGCAGAAGCTGAACGCGATGTCGACCGAGTTCCGCGGCAAGAACGTGCTGCTCATCGACGACTCGATCGTGCGGGGCACGACCAGCAAGCAGATCATCCAGATGGCCAGGGATGCCGGTGCGAAGTCGGTCATCTTCGCCTCGGCCGCACCGCCGGTCCGATACCCGCACGTGTACGGCATCAACATGCCCTCCAAGCACGAGCTGATCGCCCACGGTCGCACGATTCCCGAGATCGCGGAGGAGCTGGGCTGCGACCGGATCGTGTACCAGGAAGTCGACGACCTCAAGGCGGCGATCATCGAGGGCACCGACCTGACCGACCTCGACATGAGCTGCTTCGACGGACGCTACGTCACCGGAACCGTCACGCCCGAGTACCTCGCCTGGGTAGAGCAGTCGCAGACCTCGTGATGTCATGACCGGGTCCCTCAGCTCGTCTAAGGGGCCGCTCTGGCGCGGCAGGGCGCTCGCCGTCCTCGGCATCCTGCTCTGCGCATTCTCGCTGCGCTCGGCCGTCGCCTCGCTCTCACCCGTCGTCGATCTGATCGGCGAGGACTTCGAGGTCTCGGCGGCCGTACTCGGCGTGATCGGCACGTTGCCGCCGGCATGCTTCGCGGTGTTCGGCATCCTCACCCCCGACCTCGAGCGTCGGCTGGGCATCGAGCGGTTGACCGTCATCGCTCTGACCGCGATCACCGCGGGACTCATCGGGCGCAGCCTCGCGACCGACTCGATCGGTCTGCTCGCGGGCACAGCCGTGGTCTTCGCGGGGGTCGGCATGGCGAACATCCTGCTGCCTCCGCTGGTGAAGAAGTACTTCGCCGACCGCATCGGGCTGATGATGACGGTCTACACGGCCACGATGGCGTTCTCGACCTTCGTGCCGCCGCTGGTCGCCGTTCCCCTGGCGGATGCCGCGGGCTGGCGCTTCTCGCTGGGGATCTGGGCGGCCTTCGCGTTCGCCGGCCTCATCCCGTGGCTGGTGATGCTGTTCCGGCCGGGAGCGCCGGCCGGCGCCGCGGCCACGGCTGGGGTCGACGACGCCACCTTCGACGCCGACGACGGGACCGACGATGCCGTCCTCGCCGCAACCGGTCCGATCGCCACGGCTCCCACGAACCGGCGTCTGGTCGCACGGCTCGCACGCATCCCGCTGGTGTGGGCTCTCGCGTTCACCTTCGGCACCTCGTCGACCATGGCCTACGTCTCGTTCGCGTGGCTGCCGTCGATCATGATCGACACGGCGGGCGTCGATGCCGCGACCGCCGGCTTCATGCTGTCACTGTGGGCGTTCATCGGTCTGCCCGCCGGGCTCGTCGTGCCCGTGCTCGTGGTGCGGTTCCAGGCCACCCGGCCGCTGTTCGTGATCGGATCGGTCGGCGCGCTCGTGGGCCTGCTCGGCCTGCTGCTCTTCCCCCGGCCCGAGCTGCTGTGGCTGTGGATGACTCTGTTCGGCCTCGTCGGGGTGTCGTTCCCGCTGGCGCTCGTGCTGATCAGCATCCGCACCCGCACTCCCGACAGTGCCGTGCTGCTGTCGAGCTTCGTGCAGAGCGCCGGCTACGTGCTCGCCGCGATCTTCCCCGTGCTCGTCGGCATCCTGCACGACGTGACCGGCGGGTGGACGATCCCGATCCTCGCCGTCATCGCGGTGCTGGTGCTGACCTTCCCCGCGGGGATCGCCGCCGGGCGCCGCGTCACGATCGAAGACGAGTGGGAGCGCCGGCACGGGACGTGGTGAGGCGCGCTGCGTCTCATGCAGGGTTGCGGGTGACCCGCAGCACCACCTGCGCCATCAGGCGAACGTCACGTCGTCACCGACGCGGATGACGCCACCGACACCCGCCGTGTCGCCGACGGCGCCGCTGACGCCGTCGAGCAGCAGCAGGCGGCCCAGCGACGGCTCGGGCAGGCCCACGCCTCGCGTGAGGGTGGTGAGCACCCTCGCATCGCGGATGCCCGTGTCGGGGTTGGCGTGGGTGGCCAGGCAGCGCACGATCGGACCCTCGGCGGTGAAGCGCACATCGCCGATGCGGACCTCGCCCTGCCACGACAGCTCGTCCCAGGCATCCACGCCGTCGATCACCACGTTCGAGCGGAACCGGCGGTCATCGACCTGCTGATCGAGCGCGACTCCCAGCGCGTCGACGCTCGCGCGGCTGTGCACGCTGACGAATCCGCGCGAGCGATCCTGAAAACGCGAGTGCTCGCCGTCGCCGACCAGCACCAGGGGGAGCCGTCCCTCGCGCTGCAGCAGCTTCCACTCGGGGGAGTCGAGCACGAAGGCCGTCATGATCTCGGTGAGCTCTGCGCGGCCCTCGGCATCCAGCATCGCCTCGATCAGCAGCTCGTCGTCGTATGCGACCCGCACCCGGCGCGCGTCGTGGTCGTACGCCACCCGCAGCGCGGCCAGAGTCGGGAAGGACTCCAGCGCGAGGCCCTTCGACTTCGGCCAGTAGTCCAGGCCATCCCGGGTCTCGGGCCCGGCAGCATCCGCGAAACGGAACGCGAGCACCCGGTCGCCGGCGATGCGCCCGTCGGGCTGCACCACGAGTTCATCGCAGCGTTCGGGCGTGAACCCCTTGATCGGATGGCGGTACAGGGCGGCGACGTGGGGCATCCGACCATTCTGCCCTGGCGGCTCAGACGCCGGGAGTGCTGCCGGGATGCGACGAAACCCTGGTCGACACGGCAGATGCCGGTCGCCAGGGTTTCTTCGACGAGTTCAGGACCCGGATGACGAGCTCAGGGACCCGGATCGAGAGAGGTCAGGCTCGCTCGAGTTCGTCTTCGTCTTCGTCCGCGTACATGTCAGCCCACTTGTCGACGTACTGGTCGTCTGACGTCGGGTGGCCGAGCTCATTCTCCAGAGCAGAGAAGTTCACGTCGGGACTGTACGACTTGAGTTCGCGGGCGATCTTGGTGTGCTTCGCCTTCTGACGGCCACGGCCCATGCGCGAGACCCCCTTTTACGAGTTCAGCAGCGGGCACGAGATGGGCCCGATGATATTCACGGCACCGGCGTGAAGCCGGTAAGAGTAGCATTCAGGATAGCACGCACGCCAGAGCATCCGGCCGTCCTGCGGCCGCCCCGCGGAAGGATCGACATGACGGATTCCACGCCCAGAGCTGCTGAGGAAGCGGCACAGAACGCGGCCCTGCAGAAGGCGGTGATCGTCGGCATCCAGCCGGGCCAGCCGCCGCACGTCCTCGATGAGGCGCTGCGCTACGCGCGGCTGCTGAACGTGCCGCTCGTCGTCGTGCACGTCGACGTGACACGCTTCGTCACCTACGAGGATCCCGACGGCTACGTGCACTCCGCCCCGATCGACCTCAACCTCGATGCCGGCGTCGCCGAGTTCGAGGACGTCCAGCGTGCAGCGGAGCAGACCCTCGCGAATGCCGATGTGCCCTGGACCGCCCGTCAGCTCGTGGGTGATCCTGCTCTGGCGATCAAGCAGCTGGCCGAGAAGCTCGATGCCCAGCTGATCGTGGTCGGCACGCGCAAGCGGGGTCTCGGCGAGTCGATCCGCGAGTTCTTCACGGGCTCGGTCGCGGCTCGCCTCGCGCATCGTCAGCACCGTTCGGTGCTCGTCGTCCCGCAGGGTGAGACGGTTCCCGACGACCAGAAGGACATCTGGGTGGAGTAATCCCGAACCGGGCTCCGCTCGCCGGAGTGGAGTGGCGGCTTCGGCCGTCGCGCATTTCAATGGACAGGTGACCCCGTCCTCTCGTCGCGACTTCGCGCTCATGCTGACCGTGCTGCTGCTGCTCGCCGTCACTCTGCGCCTCGCCGTGACGACGGCGTCGGTGCTGCTGCCGCTGCTCACCGACGAGGGCGCGCTGACGCCGCAGGCCGCCATCATCATCCCGGCCGTGCCGACCGCCCTGTTCGCCGTCGGCGGGGTGCTGACCCCGTGGCTGAGTCGGCGCATCGGCGCCGTCGCGTCGGTCACCGGGGCGATGTCGGCCGTGGCGATCGGGATGCTGGTGCGCTTCGTCCCCCACTCGGGAGTGATCGTCGGCGGCACGGTGCTGGCGATGGCGGGCATCGCCGTGGTCAACGTGATGCTCCCCGCCCTCGTGCGAGCGACCAGCGGCACCCGGATGCGCGCGGTGACGACGGCGTACACGACCGTTCTCTCCGCGTCGAGCGCGATCGGCGCCGCCGCCGCCGTGCCGGTCGCGCACGCGTTCGGATCGGCGACGCTCAGCCTCGGCGCCTGGTCGGTGTTCGCCGTGCTGACGCTGGTCGTCTGGGTCGTCGCCGCGCGCGGTCATGACGTCGACGGCGCGCTGACCCCACCCGCGTCTCACTCCCGCCCGGCCCTGCCGCGCGGCACCTGGCCGCTCACCGGCTTCTTCGCCCTGCAGGCGCTGCTCGCCTTCGTCGTGATGGGGTGGCTGCCGACCATCGCCGTCGACGCGGGGATCAGTCCCGCCCGAGCGGGCGTGCTGCTCGGCATCGTCATCATGGTCAGCATCCCGGCCGGCATGATCGCGGTGAGCATGGCGCACACCCTGCGTGGAATCCGCATCGGTGTGGTCGGGGTGTCGGTCGGCGCCGCCGCCGGCCTGCTGGGGCTGTGGCTGGCCCCGACCGTCGCTCCGGAGCTGTGGAGCGTGCTGATCGGGACGGGCATGGCGGCCTTCCCGCTGACCCTCGCGCTCATCGCCCGCTCAGGCGCCGGCGCCGCCGAGGCCACGCGCGTGTCGGGTGTCGCGCAGGGACTGGGCTACGCCATCTCGACGATCGGGCCGCTGGGCGCCGGCGCCTGGTACGCCGCCGGCGGCGAGTGGGGGCCGGTTCTGGTCGCCATGATCGTCGGGGCGGTGCTGCAGGCGCTGATCGGCCTGGTACTGGCATCCGCGCCGAAGCCGGCCTCCCGCCCGGCGTGACGCGACGGTGCCCCTCCCGCCGAAGCGGGAGGGGCACCGAGGGTGCTACTTCTCGGTCGGCAGCGAGCTCAGCGCGCGCGTGACGGCGCGAGACGCCTCGTCCATCGCGTGCTCGAGGTCGGTGACGACGGATGCCGGAAGCGAGCCCCCGCGAGCGACATGCGTGCGCAGGTCGGTGCGCAGCTGGGCACGGAACGCGTTGATCGAGGCATCCGCCCGCTGCAGGTGCTCACGGCTGGTGGCCCGCTCGTCGCTCATCCCGTCGAACCGAGGGCGTGATTTCGCCGCACGATGCTCGTCGTGCGCGGCGGTGGCGAGGTCGGCGCGCAGGCTGCGCATGGCGTCCTGCACGCTCTGGCGCACCTCGTTCGCGATCAGCCGCACCGAGTCGGCCAGGCCCTCCTCGATGCCGGCGAGGTCGCCCTCGCGGGCGGTCAGCTCGGCGCGGCCGGCGTCGGTGATGGCGTAGATCGTGGTGCGGCCGTCGACGGTCTTGGTGACCAGGCCCTCCTCCTCGAGCTTCGCCAGGCGCGGATAGATCGTGCCGGCGCTGGGGGTGTAGGTGCCGCCGGTGCGGTCGGTGAGCGCCTGGATGATGCCGTAGCCGTGCTGCGGCGCCTCGGCGAGCAGCGACAGCAGGTACAGGCGCAGGTCGCCGTGCGAGAAGACCGCGGGGCTCATGATTCCCACTCCGCGTCGTCTGCCACCGAGACCTGCGGGCGGCGCAGCACGGTGACTCCGCCCGACACCGAGTTCGCCCGCACGTCGACGAAGCTGCCGGACAGCTCGCCCATCTGGCCGGTGTAGCTGCCGGGTCCGCCGCTCGAGCGCTCGACGCCGTCGACCGTGATCCGGCCGGTCATGCTGCGCAGCACGTAGTTCGCGGGCAGGGTCTCGTCGAGTCGCACGGTCGTGCCGCCCGAGACGGTGTTGAGGTTGATGGTGTTCATATCGCCGACGGCGTCGACGAGGATCGACCCCGACACGGTGTCGACGGTCGCCTTGCGCAGGCTGCCGGTCACGGCGACATCGCCCGAGACGCTGTTGGCGTTGATCGATCCGGTCAGGCCGCGCACCTGCACGTCGCCAGACACGGAGTTCGCGGTGAGGTCTCCGGTGATGCCGTCGGCGATGAGATCGCCCGAGACGGTGTTCAGCTTGGCGTCGTTGCGGATGCCCGAGACGAGCGCTCCGGCGCTCACGACACCGAGGGTGAGGGCGATGGCGCGCGGCACGGCGATGCTCACCTCGGCCTTCGGGCCGCCTGCGCCGAAGTTGCGGAACACATCGAGGAAGTTGTCCCACCCGATCTGGGGGTGATCGATCTCGACCTGGGTGCCATCGGATTCGATGCGCAGATCCTTCACGGTGACGCCGGTCACCTCGATGCGGATGCCCGGTTCGTCGTGCGCGATCACATCGACCTGTCCGCCGACGAGCCCGACTTTGAGGCGCGACGCGGAGGCGATGTCGATGACGCGTTCTTCGCCGGGGGCGACGAGCCACTTCTCAGTCATGTCACTTCTCCTTGGTCAACGGATATCGAGATATATCGCGTTGGGGAGAACATAACACGATATATCTCGATTTGTGCCTGGCAATGCGCTGAGACCCGGTTGACCTTGACGCAGCGTCAACTTCTACCGTGGACTCCAACGACAGGAGAGGACGATTCGCATGGACTGGTCGATACAGGAGATCGCCCGGCTGGCCGGAACCACGAGCCGCACGCTGCGTCACTACGACCACATCGGGCTGCTGCCGCCGTCGCGCATCGCGCACAACGGATACCGGAACTACGACCGGTCGGCTCTCGTGCGCCTGCAGCGCATCCTGCTGCTGCGCGAGCTCGGGCTCGGGCTGCCGCAGATCGCCGAGATCCTCGACCGGGCAGGGTCCGAGGCAGCCGCTCTCGAGACCCACCTCGCCTGGCTGCGCGAGGAGCAGCAGCGCATGCAGCGGCAGATCGCCTCTGTCGAGAACACCATCCACGCATTGAGAGAAGGAGAAGAGATCATGGCTGAGAACATGTTCGACGGCTTCGACCACACCGGGTACAAGGACGAGGTCGAAGAGCGCTGGGGCGCGAAGGCGTACGCCGACGGCGACCGCTGGTGGCGGGGCATGAGCGCCGACGAGCGCAGCGCCTGGCAGCAGCGCGTCGCCGATCTGGGCGCCGACTGGATCGCCGCCGCGGAGAGCGGC
>NZ_DAMDLU010000092.1:0-11284 GCF_032084865.1 Microbacterium sp. | reverse complement strand
GACAGCAGGCGGGGTGACCGCCACCGCGTCGGGCACGACGGTGCCGGGCACGTCGGCCCGGCCCTTCGTCAGCGCGTCGCGCAGGCGGCGCAGGTCGGCACGCCGCAGGCTGGGGCGCTTTCCGCTGTCAGAGTCGGTCATGGCATCGTCCTGTCGCGGGCAGGATCACGCCTGAGTCGCGAAGCCGTTCGGATTCTTGACCTGCCAGGCCCACGAATCGCGGCACGCGTCGGCCAGCGAGCGCGTGGTGCGCCAGTCGAGCTGCTCGTTCGCTTTCGCCGGGTCGGCGATCGTCGTGGCCAGGTCTCCCGCGCGGGGCGCGACGATCTCGTAGGGGATCTCACGCCCGCTCGCCTCGGCGTACGCGCGCACCACCTCGAGCACGCTCGATCCCTCGCCCGACCCGAGGTTGTACGTCTCGACCCCGGCGGAGAGGTGCGCGAGTGCGGCGACGTGGCCCTCGGCGAGGTCCATCACGTGGATGTAGTCGCGCACACCGGTGCCGTCGACGGTGGGGTACTGATCACCGAACACGGCGAGCTTCTCGCGCCTGCCGACGGCGACCTGCGCGACGAACGGCATGAGGTTGTTCGGGATGCCCGCGGGGTCTTCGCCGATCTCACCCGACGGGTGCGCGCCGACCGGGTTGAAGTAGCGCAGCAGCACCGCCTCGAGCTCGGGCCAGGCGACCTGCACATCGGCGATGATCTGCTCGATGAACGCCTTCGTGCGGCCGTACGGGTTCGTGATGCCGACGCCGACGGGCTGGTTCTCATCGAGGCGCTCGACCCCGGCATCCGGAGTGCCGTACACCGTCGCCGACGAGCTGAAGACGAGCTTGCGCACATCCTTCTCGCGCATGATGTCGAGCAGGTTGAGCGTCGAGTTGAGGTTGGTGCGGAAGTACCGCGACGGCTGGGCCACCGATTCGCCGACGGCCTTGAGACCGGCGAAGTGGATGACGGCGTCGAAATCGACGTCGGCGAGCGCGGCATCCGCTGCCGCCCGATCGGCAAGGTCGGCCTCGATCACCTGCACGCTCTTGCCGGTCAGCTTCTCGACCCGCCGCAGCGACTCGGGACTGCTGTTCGAGAAGTCGTCGACGACGATGACATCGTCACCGCGCTCGAGCAGCCCGAGAGCGACATGGGATCCGATGTAGCCGGCACCGCCGGTGAGGAGAACGCGCACGACACCGATGCTACCGGGCGGCAGGCCGCGGCTCAGGATCACCGCAGGTTCCCTCAGATCGCCGCAGTTCTCACCGCAGGCCTTCGGCGACAGCAGAGACGTGATTAGCGTGAGTGATGCGTTGCGGAATACCCGAACGCATCGGGCCTCTGCCTGGCTCCGCGTGCCGCCCGAACGGTCACGCGAGCCCTACGGGGACGCGCAGAGGCCCGACCTCTTCTCGTCAGCGGGCCAGCAGCGCGTCGATCCGGGTGCGCAGGTCGCGTGGCCGGAACGGCTTGGTCAGGTAGTCGTCGGCCCCCGCCTCGAGACCGCGGGCGACGTCGGCCGTGTCGCCGAGTGCGGTCAGCATGATGATGTGCGCCTCGCTCACCGCCCGGATGCGTCGGGCGGCCTCGAGCCCGTCGATTCCCGGCATCGTGACATCCAGCGTCACCAGCAGCGGGTGGTGGTCTTGCACCGCCGTCACGCCGTCGAGTCCGTTGTCGGCCGTCACGACGGTGAACCCCGCGGCGCGGAGTATCTGCGCCACCAGGTCACGCACGTCACGATCATCATCTACGACGACAGCGGTCGACGAGAACGCGTTCACATCAGTCATCTCAGAGTCCCCAATACTCTGGAAGGGATGGACGCCGATTCCCCAGGGCGTCCGCTCACATGCTACATGTCGAGCCGACCCCGGTCGAGAGACTCGATCTGCGCTGCATCCGCCCGCACCCGCTCCCACCGGTCTCCGCCTTCGGCGTGCGCGCGCCGGGCGGCCTCATCGGCATTCGCCGTGAGAGCTTCGAACTCGTAGCCGGCCGCCGAGACCGGCGCCCAGCCGATGCTCGCCGTCAGGCGAAGCGGCAGCGACCGGTCGTGCTCCGTCCGTGCGACCCGCTCGAGCAGCTCGGCGAGCAGCTCGCGCACGCCGCCCTGAGAGCGGGGCACGAGAGCGAGGAAGCGGGTCGAGTCGACCTGCTCGATGTCGGCGTCGGCGGGCAGCGCGCTGTCGACGTCGCGCGCGAACTTGTGGGCGACGGCGTTGAACTCGGCCGTGCTCGACGCCGTGCGGATGTCGTCGGGATCGTCGAGGCGGATGTCGAGCAGCGACCACCAGTCATCGTCGGCGGCGCGCGCACGCTCGAGGCGGCCGCGTGCGGTGCGCTCGAACACGTCGCGCGGCAATGCGGCGCCCACGTCGCTGCGCACGGTCAGCAGCAGCGTGGTGATCAGCGCGCACATCACGTACACCGACATCCCGATCATGTTCATGGTGCGCACGAGATTCAGCGCATCGGAGCCCACGATGAGTCCGCTCATCGCCAGCAGCCCGTTGACGTCGATGATCACCGCGAACACGATGAACGCCGACGACACGCCCAGCAGCGGCAGCGCCTCGTCTCGCACGCGCGGCCCCAGCGCGACCAGCTCGACGATGATCAGGGCGGCGAACACGGCCGTCGCGGTGAAGAGCACCCGCACCGCAACGCCGTACACGCCCGCGAAGCTCGACAGCAGCAGAATGACCGGCGAGAGCAGACCGAACAGGTAGCCGATCATCAGGTGCTGCCGTGCGCGCCCGCGATAGGCGCGCAGCCCCGACCACAGCAGCGGCATGGGGGCGATCGTCAGACCCGTGCCGAGCGCACGCACCGGCTCGGATGCGACGTGATCCTGCGCCAGCCAGACGTACGCCCCGACCATCGCGATCGCGAAGGCGGCCGACCACAGTGCCGTCGCTCGCGACGGCCGCGGCAGGAACCCGAGTCCGATGAACAGCACCGTCGCGAGCGTGGTCAGGGCCACGACCGGCATCATGAGCGTCGAGTTGATCATCGGGAAGTCCGTTCGCGTGCAGGTTCGGGGTAGGGGAGGAGGATGCTGACGCGCGTGCCCTGCCCGAGTTCGCTCGCGACCTCGAACCGGCCGCCCTGCGCCGCCACGATGTCGCGCGAGATGCTGAGGCCGAGGCCGGTGCCCGGGATGCCGCGCTGCCGCGCGAGTTCGGTGCGGAACTCGCGGTCGAAGATGCGCGGCAGATCCTCCTGGGAGATCCCGATGCCGTTGTCGCTCACCAGCAGACGCACCTCACCGTCGCCTTCGCGCTGGCCGTGCACCACGACCCGGCCGCCGCGCTGGGCGTACTTGATGGCGTTGCCGAGCACGTTGTCGACGACCTGCCGCAGCCGGAACGCGTCGCCGTGCAGCGGCAGGTCCTCGAAGAGGCGTGCTTCGATGGCCACCCCCGACGCCTCGGCGGCCGGCGTGAACCCCTCGACCGAGGCGGTGGCGACGTCGGCGAGGTCGAACGGTGCGTCGCGGTCGTCGTTGCGGGCCTCGGGCACGCTCAGCGTCTGGTCGATCAGCTGCTGCATCCGCGTGCCGGCGTGATCGATCACGCCGAGCTGCCGACGGGTGGCCTCGTCGACGACGTCCTCCCGCTCGAGCAGAAGGTCGACGTGACCGAGGATCGCGGTGAGCGGGTTGCGCAGCTCGTGCGCGATCGAGCGCCGCAGCGCGGCCTCGCCGGCCCGCGGGTCGAGGCTCTCGGTGACGTCTTCCACCCGCAGCAGCACCCCGTCACCCGGGTCGTCGGGCTCGAGCACCTGCGTTGACGCCCGCAGAGCCCGCCACTGACCGTCGAGGCCGAACAGCCACACGAGCTGGTCGTGGAAGAGCTCGCCCCGGCCGGCCCGGGCGATCATCGTCTCGCCGGCGGGAACGGGTTCGCCGCGCCGCGTGCGGTACTCCACCGCGCGCGAGGGATGCAGCCGCGCGGACGCGTCGAGCGCGTACAGCGTGTGGAAGGCCGCGCTCGCCACCTCGACGACGCCGCCGGGGCCGACGCGGGCGACGCCGATGTCAAGCGCGTCGAGCACGCGCAGGTTGCGTGCCTTCTGCTCCTGCACCCGCTGCAGGGCGTGGGCGAGGCGGTCGGACTGCGCACTGAGAAGACGGCGCGACGACCGGTTGCGCGCCGAGCCGACCCGCATGATCACCCCCACGAAACAGAGCGAGAGCATCGAGATGACCATGCCCATCGTCGCGGTGACGGTCACGCCGTCCCACAGCAGCAACACGAGCTGGATGGCGGCGATCAGCGCGAGCATCGTCACCAGCGTGAATGTGCGGAAATAGGTCGCGACCCACGCGACGGGGAACACCCACAGGAACATCGCCGCGGGGGTGTGCCCCGCCACCATCAGACCGATCATGGCAGCGTCTATCGCCGGGAGCACGAGCACGGAAGCCGAGGGCAGGCGATGCCAGGGCGCCGACAGGGCGACGAGTGTGACCGCGATGATGGTCACGGTGCTGACGCTGAACTGCCAGTCGACGAAGCGGGTCGGCTCGAGGGCGGCCACGCCGACGGCTGTCGCCACGGTCGTGAAGGCGATCACGAGCTGCCATTGCCAGATCGAGCGGTCTCGGCCGTCGCCGAAATGGCGGCGCGCACGGGGAGACAGTGCGGACCCCCTCAGCATGAGCGACAGTGTACCGGGGCGAGAATCCTGCGGCAGGCCGCGTGGCATCCCGCCGCGTCGGGACGTGTGCTGCGCGGTGGATACGATTGGCTCCGTGAGCGTCGCCCCGAACCAGCCGCTGTCTCCGTACCGTGAGATCGACCGCGCCGATTGGGCGCGCCTGGCGGCGGGGATCGATCAGCCTCTCACTGAGACCGAGGTGGTCGGCATCCGGGGCATCGGCGACCGCCTCGACATCACCGAGGTGCGCGAGGTCTACCTGCCGCTGAGCCGCCTGCTCAGCCTGTACGCCAGCTCGACCCGCGAGCTGGGCGCGGCCACCAGCGCATTCCTGCAGGAGAGTGACACGACGACCCCGTTCGTCGTCGGGGTCGCCGGATCGGTCGCCGTCGGCAAATCGACCATCGCCCGCCTGCTGCGCGAGCTGATGAGCCGCTGGCCGGGCACCCCGCGGGTCGAGCTGGTGACGACCGATGGCTTCCTCTACCCGAACGCCGAGCTCGAACGTCGCGGGCTGATGGACCGCAAAGGCTTTCCCGAGTCGTACGACCGGCGTGCGCTCATCTCGTTCCTCACCGAGGTGAAGAGCGGCGCCGTCGAGGTGCGCGCTCCGTTCTACTCGCACATGCGCTACGACATCGTGCCCGACGCGCACGTCGTCGTGCGCCGCCCCGACGTCGTGATCGTCGAGGGCCTCAACGTGCTGCAGCCGCCGCCCGCTCCGAACGATGTCGCGGTCAGCGACCTGTTCGACTTCTCGATCTTCGTCGACGCCGACACCAGCCACATCGAGCGCTGGTACATCGACCGCTTCCTCGCGCTGCGTCAGAGTGCGTTCAGCAACCCGTCGTCGTACTTCAACGTGTTCGCGCACCTCAGCGACGACGAGGCGGTCGCGACGGCGCTCGGGTTCTGGAACGAGATCAACATGCCCAACCTCGTCGAGAACGTGATGCCGACCCGGCACCGCGCGACGCTGGTGCTGCGCAAAGGCGCCGAGCACGCCGTCGAGAGCGTGCGGCTGCGCAAGGTCTGAGCGGGCCTCACCCGCTCGCGATCACCTGCCGGCGGTCATTTGGCCGGATGCTCGGCGAGGTACTGCGGCACGGAGTCGTTCCTCAGCGCCTCTGACAGCGCCGCAAGGCCGTCCCAGTCGGGCTGCACGATCGACTGGTCGCCGACCATGCCCGTGCCGAGAGTCGGCGAGGTGAGGAAGACGATCTCGCTCTTGTCGACCTCGCGCAGGCTCAGACCGAGAGAGGCCACGGTGCCCGCATCCAGCCCCTCGTCGACCGCGAGGAAGGGAGCCAGAGCGGCGACCGAGGCCGAGATGCGGCCCGGGTCGGTCAACGTCTCGCGGCTGACCAGCTTGTCGAGCATGCCCTTGATGAACGCCTGCTGGTTGCGCACGCGCTGGTAGTCGCCGTCGGTGAACGGGTAGCGGGCACGCACGTAGGCGAGCGCCTGATCTCCGCGCAGCTCGATGGGCCCCTGGGCGAACGAGTACTTGCCAGAAGTGAACGCGATCGAGTTGTTCACGGTCACGCCGTCGAGCGCCTCGCTCAGGCCTTTGAACCCCTCGAAGTCGGTGATCGCGACATGGTCGATGCGCACGTCGGTGATCTCCTCGAGCGTCTGCACGAGCAGCGGGGTGCCGCCGAACGCCAGCGCCGAGTTCAGCTTGCCGTTGCCGTAACCGGGGATCGGCACCCAGTTGTCGCGCATGAACGAGATCACCTGAACACCCGAGCGGTCGGCGGGGATGTGCACCAGCAGCATCGTGTCGGCGCGCTGCCCGCGAATCTCGTTCACCGATCCGCCCAGGCCCTCACGCGAGTCGGAGCCGAGCAGCAGGATGTTCAGCGCATCGGGGTTGCTCGGCGTCGGCCGCGCCACGTCGGTGGGGAACACCTCCGCCGACGGCAGTGTCTCGGCCTTGTTGTACGACGAAGCTAGGCTGCCGAGATAGACCACGGCGGTCACGGCGACGGCGATGAGCACGGCGACGATGCCGAAGACGACGCCCCAGATCCATCGGCGAGCCCGACGGGAGCGCGGCTGGGTGACGGTGGCGGCCCCATCGGGGTCGGTGATCTGCATAGAGGGATTATCCCGTGTGCCGCTGGGAATTCTTGACGCGGGCGGGACCGGCGGTCCCAGGGGTGAAATCAGGGGTGAAATCAGGGGAAGTCGTCGTGAGGCGACCCGCGTAACCGCCACGCTGGCAGAGACCCAGAAATGCGGGCGCGTCGTCCACCCGAGGACGAGCCGAACGGCCCTGCTGCCCGCATCGCCTGGGTCATCCGCGTGCGCGAACGCCGCGGGACACACCAGGGGAGACGATCTTGATATTCCGTGCTGGGCAGACGCAGCATCTGCCTGATTCGAACCGACCACGATCCGAGCGCCGCTGGCGTTTCGGCCTGAAGCGCCTCGTCGCCGGTGCGGCGAGCACCGCCGTCGTGGCGTCGTCGCTCGTCATCGGCGGTATCGCCGCCGCGCCGCCTGCGGCCGCCGCGGAGCCGTTCATCTGCGAGGCCGGTTCGGTGTACGTGCAGGGCACCGATGTCGGCCAGAACACCACGCGCGTGCGCGAGTTCAACGTGAGCGCGAACGGGGCAGGCGGTGCGCTCGACACCAGTGGCACGGGCGTCGGCGCCGGCCACCAGAACAACGGCCTCGGGATCTCGTCGGACGGGCGCTACGCCTACACGGTCACCAACACGGATACGGCCAAGTTCGTGTCCAAGCACGATCGCCTCGAGAACCGCACAACCACTTCTTCGCAGATCCCCGCGAACGCCGGACTGGACAGGTCGATCCTGCGCGGCGCGGTGAACCCGATCTCGGGCGTCTACTACTTCGCCAGCGGCACCAGCAGCAACGGCATCAAGCTGTACGCCTGGAACGAGAAGGCCAGCACCGCGACGGCCGTGCAGGTCGGCACGCTGAAGCCTGCGAGCGGCAGCGCCGCGTTCGGCTCCAACGGCGACATGGCGTTCAGCGCCTCAGGCCAGCTGCTGCTCGTCGCCGACAAGGTCATCTACTCTGCGGACGTGCCCAACGCCGCGCAGATCGTGCAGAGCACCGCCGACATCTCGGCCAAGCAGGTCTTCGCGATGGAAGGCGCGGTCGAGGGCAACGGCATCGCCTTCGGGAACTACGGCCACATCTTCGTGTCGGCTGGTGCCCCGAACAGCAGGGGCACCATCATCGAGTACGACCTCGGCAAGGGCGCGGAGGTCAGCCGGACGTCGATCGACTTCTCGCCGACCGACATGTCGAGCTGCACCTTCCCCAACACGATCACCCTGAAGAAGGACCTGCCCGCCGGCCGTCAGGCGGCCACCGACCAGTTCGGGCTGCGTGTCGACGCCCCGACGGGGTACAAGACCCCTCGCACCGACGCGACCACCCGCGGCAACGCCCCCGGTCTGCAGCCCGATTACGTCGGTCCGGTGTTCGTCAACCAGGGCGACACCTTCACGCTGAGCGAACGGGCCTCCGGCACCACGAAGCTCGACCAGTACGCGTCGTCGCTCGCCTGTGAGGAGATCACCCCCACAGACACGAAGCCCGTCGCGGTGACCGGCAGCACCGTCGTGCAGCCGCGAGGCGAGCAGGGCACCTCGCTCGAGTGCACGTTCACGAACGCCAAGCTCACGCCCGGTCTGGCGCTGCGCAAGACGTCCGACCCGGCATCCGGCACCGCCGTCGATGCGGGTCAGAAGATCACCTACACCGTCGAGGCTCAGAACACGGGCGACACCGCCCTCGACCCCGTGAGCGTCACCGACGACCTGTCGGCCGTGCTCGCCCACGCGACGTACTCCGGCGATGTGAAGACGCGCATCGACGGCACGGATGTCACCTCGGGCGCCGCGGCCGTCGACGGCACCACGCTGGCATGGACGGGATCACTGCAGCCGAGCCAGGTCGTCACGATCACCTACTCCGTCATCGTGAACGACGACGTCGCCGGTGAGACGATCGCCAACCGCGTCACCGCATCCGGCACGCCCCCGGGCTCTTTCGAGCCCATCATTCCCCCCGCAGTGACCACGCAGCACCCCGTCGCCGGCTTCGTCATCGACAAGACCGCGAACCCGGCATCCGGCACCGTCGTGCAGCCCGGTCAGAAGATCAGCTACACCGTCACCGGCACCAACACCGGCGCCACCACGCTGAATCCGGCCCGCATCAGCGACGACCTCAGCAAGGTGCTCACGGGCGCCGCCTACAACGACGACATCGTCACCACGATCGACGACGTTCCGGTCACCGCCGGCGCCGCGACGATCACCGGCGACGAGCTGGCGTGGACCGGCTCCCTCGCCGCCGGCGCCACCGTCACGATCACCTACTCGGTGACCGTCGCGGAGGGCGCATCCGGCACCGTCATCAGCAACACCGCATCCGGAGATGCGACACCCACCACGCCGAACCCTGCCGACCCGAACGGGCCGCAGATCCCCGGCACGCCCATCACCCCGCCCACGGTCACGACCGAGCACCCGGTGATCGGCTCCGGCTTCACGATCAGCAAGTCCGCCGACCCCGCATCCGGAACCGCGGTCGAGGCCGGAGACACGATCACCTACACCGTCACCGGCACCAACACCGGCGACACCGAACTGCGTCCCGCCGAGATCGTCGACGACCTGTCGGCCGTGCTCGACGATGCGCGGTACAACGATGACGTCAAGGCCAGCCGTGGTGCCGCCGAGGTGGAGAACGGCACGCTGACCTGGACGGGAACGCTCCCGAAGGGGGCATCCGTCACCATCCGCTACAGCGTCACTGTGAAGGCGGGCGTGACGAGCGCGGTGCTGAACAACAGCGCTGAGGGGTCCGCCACCCCGCGGATCCCCACCGACCCGTCCGACCCGCAGAGCCCGACCACGCCTGGCACCGCGATCACGCCGCCGCCGGCGACGACGACGCACCCCGTCGTCGACAACGGCTTCACCGTGAGCAAGACCGCGACGCCAGACACTCGCACCGCCGTGCGCGCGGGTGATTCGGTCACCTACACGGTGGTCGGCAAGAACACCGGCAACACCGTGCTCGACCCGGCCAGCCTGTCTGATGACCTGTCGGCGGTGCTCGGATCCGCACAGCTCACCGGCGACATCACGGCCTCCACGGGCACGGCCGCGCTGAACGGTCAGCTGCTCACCTGGACGGGCACGCTCGCACCCGGTGCCTCGGTCACCCTCACCTACACGGTGACGGTGAACGACGACGCCACCGGCGTGCTGCTGCGCAACACGGTCGCGGGCCAGGGCACGCCCCTGATCCCGGCCGACCCGACCGACCCCGAGAGCCCGACCACTCCGGGCACCCCGGTGACCCCGCCCCCGGCGAGCACCGAGCACCCCGTGGTGAACCCCGGGTTCACCATCGTGAAGTCGGCGAACCCGGCATCCGGCACGCGCGTCGACCCGGGCAGCGTGATCGAGTACACCGTGACCGGCACCAACACCGGCGACACCGTGCTCGACCCCGCGACGATCACCGACAACCTCGCTGACGCGCTCGCAAACGCCGCCTACAACGGCGACGTGGAGGCGACCACCGGAACCGCGAAGGTGACCGGCAGCACCCTCACCTGGACCGGCTCGCTGAAGCCCGGCGACGACGTCACCATCACCTACTCGGTGACGGTCGACGGTGACGCCGGGGGAGAGACGATCCGCAACTCGGTGACCGGCTCAGCGACCCCGCAGATGCCCGAGGACCCGAGCGACCCCGACAGCCCGACGACACCCGGCACCCCGGTGACGCCCCCGACGGTGACGACCGAGCATCCGGTCAACGCGCCGGGCTTCACGTTCGCGAAGACCGTCGACCCGGCAGCGGGCACGGCCGTCGACCCGGGCCAGGTGCTGACGTACACCCTCACCGGCGTCAACACCGGCCAGACGGCGCTGCCCCTGGTAGAGATCGCCGATGACCTGTCGGGCGTGCTCTCGCACGCGTCGTACAACCGTGACGCGGTGGCGAAGGTGAACGGCACCACTGCCACGGCCCCCGCTGTCGCGGACGGAACGCTGTCGTGGGAGGGGGAGCTCGCGGTCGGTCAGACGGTCGTCGTCACTTACTCGGTGACGGTCGGGGCGGATGCCATCGGCGAAGTGCTGAGCAACTCCGCCACCGGAACCGCCACCCCTCCCGGTGGCGAGAAGATCACCCCGCCGCCCGGCACCACCACCAACCCGGTAAACCTGCCCGGATTCTCGGTCTCGAAGAGCGCCGACCCGGCCGGCGGCGACGTCGACCCCGGCGACACCATCACCTACACGGTGACCGGTGCGAACACGGGTGAGACGGCCCTCGACCCGGTCACGATCGTCGACGACCTGTCGGGCGTGCTCTCGGGCGCCTCGTACAACGGCGACGCGACCGCGACGATCAACGGAGCGGCCGCTGCTGCTCCCGCGGTCGCCAAGGGCAAGCTGTCGTGGAGCGGTGCGCTCGCGGTCGGTCAGACGGTCACGATCACCTACTCGGTGACCGTGAACCCGGATGCCGGCGGCGCGCAGCTGAAGAACTCGGTCACGGGCGCAGCCACACCTCCGGGTGGGGTGCCGCCGATCGAGACGCCGCCGGCGACCACC